>DATHNL010000107.1:0-23941 GCA_035486035.1 Gemmatimonadaceae bacterium | reverse complement strand
AGGTGCGATCCGCTCTCGTGTCGATGCCGCGGCCGCCAGCGTTGGCCTCCGCTTTCCTGTCGACCCATCCAGTGGAGCGTTTTGCACCATCGGCGGCATGACGGCGACCAATGCCGCGGGCGCCCACTCGCTGCGTCATGGTTCGATGCGCCCATGGGTCACGGCGCTCGACTGCGTTTTCGCCGACGGCCGGCGTGAGGTGATTCGGCGAGGCGTGCCGCAGCAATGGAGCGAGACCGAGCGACTGGCCGTGCGCAAGAATTCGTCGGGGTACTATTTGGGCGGCGATCTCATTGATCTGCTGGTTGGGAGCGAAGGGACGCTCGCTTTTTTTGTCGGCATTGAGCTGGCGCTAGACGCGCGTCCGGTATCTACCACCAGCATCTCGGCGGCATTCCGCACACTGGACGGCGCGGTCGCCGGAGCCGCGGTCGCCCGCGAAGCGGGGGCCGCGGCCTGTGAGCTGCTCGACAAGACTTTTTTGGATTTTGCCCGAGCCGAAATCCCGGCCGGGACTGAAGCGATCCTGCTCATGGAGTTCGAGGGCGACGTACCGGACGTCGAATTCCGAGATGCGAGCCGCCTCGATGTGGCCAAGGACCCGGGGGCGCAGCATGCGCTCTGGGAGCTACGGCACGCGGCGAGCCCCATGTTGAATCGGCTGGATCCGGGCTTGAAGTCCATGCAGTTCATCGAAGACGGCTGTGTCCCCCCGGCGCGACTGGCCGACTATGTGCGGGGCGTGCGGACGGCGTTGGCGAATCAGGGTGTACGCGGCGTGATCTTCGGCCACGCGGGCGACGCGCACGTGCACGTCAATCCGCTCATCGACGTACGCGACGGATCCTGGCGCGACCGTGTCGCCGCGCTGCTCGCCGACGTCGCGGCGCTCACCGCCCGACTCGGCGGAACGCTGACGGGCGAGCACGGCGATGGCCGGCTGCGGACGCCATTATTGGACACAGTCTGGCACCAATGGGAGACACTCGCGCGGTTCGCCGAGGTGAAGCGCGCGTTCGATCCCGACCACCGGCTCAATCCGGGCGTGAAGGTCCCGCTGCCGGGACAGCAACCCCTCGGCGACATCAAGTACGACCCCGCGCTCCCGCCGCCGCCCCCGGCCGCGGCGCGTGCGCTCGCGCGCGTGGAACGCGAGCGGGCCTACGCCACGCCGCGGCTCACTCTTCTTGCGGAGAATTCCTGATCCGTGCTCTACCGCGCTCCGATCGTGACGATGCTTGCCCGGCCCAGCTTCTCGGCACCCGATCACCTCGAGGTCAACTATCTGGGCCCGAGCACGGACGGCGAGCGGCTCGCCGAGTTTGCCGGCCGGCTGTGCTACATGAGTCAGTCGAATCCCGCCGGGCGCAGCACGCGCGACTACCTCGAGAACATTAAGAGGCAGGGGCACGGCAGCGTCCTGGAGCACGCCAACTACACGATGCTCCTGGAAGGCGTGAGCCGCTCGCTCACCCACGAGCTGGTGCGCCACCGAGCGGGATTCGCGTATTCCCAACTCAGCCAGCGGTACGTGGACGAGTCGGACGCCGCGTTTGTCGTCCCGCCGGCGATGCTCGGGGACGAAAAGCTCGAGCGCGAGTGGAAGACAGAAATCGACCGGGCGCTGGCCGCGTACGTGAAGCTCGTTGGGGAGCTGATGGAGCAGTACGCGTGGATCCCGGAGCGCGTGCACCGGCGGAAAATGGCGCGGGAAGCGGCGCGTGGCGTCCTCCCGAACTCGACGGAGACGAAGATCGTGGTCACCGCGAACGCCCGCGCCTGGCGGACGATGCTGGAGCTCCGGGCCGGTGAGGGCGCCGATCTGGAGATTCGTCGGATGGCCGTCGCCGTCCTCAAGCTGCTCCGGGAAGAAGCGCCGGGATTCTTCTCCGACTTCGAGATCTACGACGCGAGCGACCGCCGCGAAGCCGCGCGCGTCGGCTATCACAAGGTCTGAAGATGCCGCAGATCGCGAGACTCTCGCGCACATCGCGAACTTTTTTCCCGCGCGCGTGATAAAGGTCATTGCGCTACAAAATCGCGACCGGTATACTCCCGCCAATTCGTAACTGGCATCGCTCTTGCTCGTCGTCGCACGGAGCTCAACGCACGCAAGGACCGGATGACGCGAATCGGATTCACGTACAACCAGAAGCCCGAGCCCGAAGCGATGCTGGTAGCGGGCGACGACGACGAGGCACGGCCCGACGAGGAGCCTCCCAGTCGACCGACCGGCGTGGACGATCAGTACGCTGAGTGGGATGACGAGGAGACGATCGATGCCGTCGAGCACGCCCTCTCGGCGCTCGGCGAGGTAGTCCGACTGGAGGCCACGATGGATTTTCCGGAGCGGCTGCGCGAGACGCGCCCCGACATCGTGTTCAACATGGTCGAAGGACTGGGTGGGGCGAATCGCGAGGCGCTGGTCCCGGCGATTTGCGAGTTCTATGGAATTCCCTACTCGGGCAGCGACCCGTTCACCTTGGCCCTCTGCCTGGATAAGGCGCGGACCAAGGAGGTCCTGTCGTACCACGGCATCCCGACCGCGGCGTTCCAGGTCGTGAACCACGGCGACGACCTTTCCGGCGGTCTCACGCGTCTCCGCCGACTCCGCTTCCCGCTCTTCGCGAAGCCGCTGCACGAGGGATCGTCCAAGGGGATCACCGAGCGAAACCTTTGCCGGACTCCGGCGGAGCTCGACGCTCAGGTCAGGTTCCTGCTCGACAAGTACACCCAGCCCGTGCTCGTCGAGGAGTACCTGCCGGGCGATGAGTTCACCTGCGCGGTGCTCGGCAACGGCGGCAATGCGCAGGTGCTGCCGATCATCGGCATCGACTTCCGCGCGCTGCCGGCCGGTGCGCTCCCGATCTACGGGTTCGAAGCCAAGTGGCTCTGGGATCGCCCCGACCATCCGCTCGACATCTTTGCCTGCCCGGCGCCGATCGACGACCAGCTCCGCTTCGAGATCGAGCGTGTCACGCTCGCCGCATACCGCGTCCTCGGCTGCCGCGACTGGTCGCGCGTCGACGTTCGGCTCGACGCCGATGGCGTCCCGTGCGTCGTCGAGATCAATCCGCTCCCGGGCATTCTTCCGGACCCGGCAGATAATTCCTGCTTCCCGAAAGCCGCGCGGGCTGCGGGCATGTCGTACGACGAGCTGATTCAGACCTGTTTGATGCTGGCGGCCCAGCGTCAGGGCATCCCGCTCCGGAGTGCCGTGCGATTCGCCGCGCGGGGGGCCGCATGAAAGTCGCGATCCTCTTCGACGGCGCCTCGGCGCTCGGCAAAACGCCCGACATGCTGATCCTCGAGGCGGTCGAGGCGGTCGAGCAGGTGTTCGCCGAGGACGGGCACGAGGCCGTGCGGATTCCGGTCAACCCGGACGCGCGATGGATGGAACGCGTCCGCAAGGCAAAGTTCGACCTCGCGTTCAACCTGTGCGAGGGCGTCGACGGCGTCGCCGCGCTCGAGCCGGCGGTGATCGCGGCGCTGGAGCTCATGGGGCTTCCGTACACCGGCAGTTCCTCGGCGACCACGACCCTCTGCCTTCGCAAGCATCTCGTGAACACGATGCTCGACCGTGCGGGGCTGCCGGTCCCGCGCTGGGCGATCGTCCGTCGCGATGGCGGCACTGGTCTGCCGGCGGTCGGGTTCCCGGCGATCTGCAAGCCGGCGGCCGAGGATGCGTCGCTGGGCGTCGAGCAGCGGTCGGTCGTGCGGACGGCGCGCGCGTTGGCCGAACGGGTCGATGCGATGCACGAGTGTTGGGACGAGGTCCTGGTGCAGCGGTACATCGACGGCCGCGAGGTCAACGTCGGCATTGTCGGCAACCAGGTGCTGCCGATCGCCGAGGTCGATTTCACATCGATGCCGCGCGGTCTGTGGCGCATCGTCTCGTATCGTTCCAAATGGGTGACCGGGTCCGACGAGGACTTGGGCGCCGCGCCGCAGTGTCCGGCCGATCTGGGCGACCAGTTGACCGCCGAGATTGGGTCGATCGCGCTCGCCGCGTGGCGCGCGGTCGGTGGTGCCGGGTACGGCCGGGTCGACATGCGCATTGATCGCCACGGGCGTCCGTGGGTGTTGGAGGTCAATGCCAACCCCGATGCGAGTCCGGGTGCCGGTCTGTCGAGAATGGCGCTGGCGGCCGGTCTCGACTATCCAGCGCTCGTGCGGTTGATCGCGACGCATGCGCTGACGGCGCGCGACGGCGTGCGGCCCGACGACTGGACGCTCACGCAGAGGCTCTCCGGCGTCGATCTCGCGCTGGCGAACGGGTGACGCCAGCCAGGTCGCTCGGACGGTCCGATCGTGAGGCGTTGGAGAAACTCGTCCTCGAAACCGGGGCTTTTTCGGCCGCCGAAACCGAGGTCGCGATGCAGGTGTTCGACGAGGCTTTCCCGCCCGATGAAGGCGACGGGGATCCCGACTACATCTTCCTCGGGGCGTTCGATCCGACGGATCCGGCGCGGCTCTTTGGCTACGTCTGCTTCGGGCCGACGCTCGGCAGCGATCGCGGGTACGACCTCTATTGGATCGCGGTGCATCCCGCGCACCAAAACCACGGCATCGGGGGCGCGCTCATGGCCGACGTCGAGTCTCGCCTCGCGTCGTGGAACGCGCGGATGCTCATCGTGGAAACGTCGGGACGGCCCGCGTATGCGTCGACTCGCGCGTTCTATGAGAAGCGCGGGTACGCCGAGGCGGCTCGCGTGCGGGGCTTCTATGCGCCGGACGACGATCGGGTGTTGTTCACCAAACGGTTTGGTGCGGCATGAGTGATTGGCAGCAGATCCTGAAGGATCGGAGCGTCGCGACGCTGGCGCAGCTCGCCGAGCGGTTCGGGCCAGATGTTATCAACGTATCGGCGCTGTCTCCCGCCTTCGATAATTTCCAGATGCGCATCACGCCCGCCGCGCTTGATTTGATCAAGTCGCCGGGCGACGCCATGTGGCGTCAGTATGTGCCGACGGTAGAAGAATTGGACGTCGTCGACGGGATCGTCGATTCGCTCGACGAAGATGGAGACTCGCCGGTACCGAACATCACGCATCGCTACCCCGATCGCGCACTCTTTCTCGTCAGTCCGGTCTGCGCGTCGTATTGTCGGTTTTGCACGCGGCGCCGCAAAGTCGGGGATCCGGAGAAGATTCCACTCAATCAGTACGACTCGGCGTTTGCCTATCTCCGGGAGCATACGGAGATCCGCGACGTGATCCTGAGCGGTGGCGATCCCATGATGCTCTCGGATCGCCGGCTCGAGTATCTCTTTCAGCAGCTCCGGGCGATCCCGCATATCGAGATTATTCGTATTGGCAGTCGTATTACGTCGCACCTGCCGGAGCGCATAACGCCTGAATTTTGCGAGATGGTGCAGAAGTACCATCCCGTGTTCATGAACACGCACTTCAATCATCCCGACGAGCTCACGCCGGCGGCGGTGGCGGCGCTCGATCGCCTGTCGAAGGCTGGCGTTCCGCTCGGATGTCAGACGGTGCTGCTCAAGGGCGTGAACGACGATCCGGTCGTGATGAAGGCCCTCATGCACGCGCTGCTCAAGGCCCGGGTGCGGCCGTATTACATCTACATGGCCGACCAAGTCGCCGGCGGCGAGCACTTTCGCACCAGGGTCGAGAAGGGGCTCGAGATCATCGAGGCGCTCCGCGGCTGGACCTCGGGGCTCGCGATTCCGCATTTCGTGATCGACGCGCCGGGCGGTGGCGGCAAGGTGCCGTTGCTCCCCGAGTACGTCGAGGAGATCACCGACGACCGCGTGGTCTTCCGGAATTTCCGCGGGCAGCGGTTCGAGTATAAACAGCCGGGGGCCGCAAGGGTCCCCTCAGCATAACCGCCAGATGAGCGGATGTAGCTGCACCACATCGCCCGCGACACGGACGCGATCTTGCGCGTCAACGTCGATATGCGGCACCTCGGTCCCACTCGCGTGCCAGACACTCCTCGCGTACATGACACCGGGACCGACGCGGCACACTTGATCGACCTCCACATCGCCGCTGTCGAACGCACTCATGTCGAATACGAAGACGGCGAGCGTGTAGTGCCCGGTCGAGACTGTCGCCGGCATGCAATTCCAGTGTGTTGACGCCGCGAGAAGGAAGAAGACCGCACCCAAGAGCGTGCCGATCGCCGCGATCGGCCAAAGAAGGCCGTTCAGGGCCCAGCGCAACCATGGGATCGCGATCGGCACGCCGGCGAGCGCCATCACGAGCGGCATGCAGTACCCAATTCCGAGGACCGCATCCCAAACGTTCTCTGTCGAGAATACGACGTGCGGATCGGTCCAGCTATTGCCGATGATCGCGACGGCGAGGGCAAACGCGACGAAGAATACCAGGCGTCGAGACACTCGCACGCTTGATAGCATAAAGTACTCTGCAACACCGTGTCCAGTGGCGTGAAAGAGGCCAGCTGGTGAGCTGGCCTCGAGGTGGTCAGCGCTTCTTCGCCGGTTTCTTCTTCGCGGCGGCCGCTTTCACCGGCGCGGCTTTCTTCGCGACCGGCCGCGGGGGCGCGTGCTTCGCGGGCGCGGGTGCCGCTGCTTTCTTCGCGGGAGCGGGCTGCTTCGCTACCGCGGGCGGATGTGGCGGCGCGGGCTTGACGACGGGCGCCGGGTGATGGACGGCTGGAGTTGGCACCATCGCGACCGGCGCTGAGACCACCGCAACCGGTGGTGGCGGTGGCGGCTTCGGCACCTTTGACGGCGGCGGCGGCAGGTTCACATTGCGCTTCGCCGCCGCGTCCTCGGCCTCGCGGATGAGCTTGTCGGCCTCTTCCTGCGTCATCTGCCCACGCCGCACCATATACTGGACAAGGTCGCGCGCGGAATCCGCGGCAAACGTGGACATCCCGGCCGCGGCGCTGATGACATCGCGCATGGCCGCCGCCATTTTGCTGCCGGCTTCCTGACTGATCTCCTGAGCTTTCGCCGCCATTTCGGCGACAGTATCCCGAACGTCAGCGCCCCGATGGCCGGGACTGCGCTTCGGCGCCGCCGGAGTCGACGAGTTAGTCGTCGACGCGGCCGGGTCCGCTGAGGATTTCGCGTCAGGTATGTGCGGCTTATCCGCCATGAATAGCGTGCTCCGTGTGGTTAAGACCCACGCGCGGCGGTAAGTATATGATTGTTCGTCATCTACGCAAGCGGCGCTCCCTCAAGGCTCAAGCGGCAAACATGCCAATCATAGCTGAATTGCCATGAAAGCTACGACTCTATAGCAACAGTAATGAATCAGTTATATCTCAGTTCGATCAAAGTACTCGATCTCACGAGGGTGCTGGCTGGCCCTCTCTGTACTATGATGCTCGGCGACATGGGTGCTCATGTCGTCAAAATAGAACGCCCGCGCATGGGGGATGATACCCGCGGATGGGGACCCCCTTTCGACGCTCGAGGTCAGAGCGCCTACTACCTCAGCGTCAACCGAAACAAATGGAGTGTAGCGGCCGACCTCGACGACCCGGCTGACCAAGCGTTCATCCGCGAGCTCGCGGCTGAGGCCGATGTCGTCGTCGACAACTTTCTCCCCGGTGCCTTGGCCCGCCGTGGGTTGGACCCGGACACGCTCCTCGAACAGTACCCACGGCTCATCTGGTGCACGATCAGCGGGTTCGGCGAAGAGTCCTCGCGCGTGGGTTACGACTTTACGGTGCAAGCCGAACGGGGATGGATGGCCATAACCGGCGAGCGCCAGGGCGAGCCGATGAAAGTGGGCGTCGCGCTCGCCGACGTCATCGCTGGCAAAGACGCCGCCATCGCCATCTTGGGCGCACTGGTCGGTCGTGCGTCGGGGCCAAGGAGGATCATCATCTCGCTCGCGCACAGCGCCGCCGCCGCGCTGGTCAACGTCGCGCAGAACGCGCTCGTGAGTGGTACGGACGCCAAGCGCTGGGGGAATGCCCACCCCAATCTCGTGCCGTATCAACTCTTTGAGACCGCCGACCGGCCCATCGTGTTGGCCGTCGGCAGCGATGCCCAATGGAAGCGATGCGCCGAAGCGTTGCAGCTCGGCGACCTGGCGGCCGACGCCGACCTCGCGACCAATGCGGGGCGGCTGAAGCAGAGAACGCGCATTGTCGAGACGATAGCAACACGGCTTCGGGAGCGACCGGCGACCCACTGGATCGAACGGCTCGACCAAGCCGGAGTCCCGAACGGAGTTGTCAAATCGGTTTTGGAATCGTTACGCGAAGTCGAGTGCTCGCCGCTCACGGGCGTGAGCCCAAGTGTCCCGGGCCGTGTACGTTATCCACCACCCACGCTCGACGAACATGGTGCGCTGCTTCGGTCCTCGCGATGGAAGGCGTTCGGCGAGGAACTCTTTCCGTGAGCGTCGACTTCTATCGGCCGAACGCTTGCACGCAGGCGGAAAATGCGTCGACTGGACCGACTGATATGTTGCGCATTGCTGATTGTCCCGAGCGTTGGGACAGCGCAATGGTCGGTGCAGGAAGACAATGGCAATCTCGCGGTCTGGGTGCCGTCGCATCGACGGTCGGATGACAACTACACCCAGGGTCTCCGGGTAACGTCCGGCATCGCGCATCCGTGGAAGTTGTTCTCCCAGATACTCGGCGCGTCGGCGGATGGCGAGTCCCCCGCCTCGCAACAATTCGCGTTCGGGCAGGAGATCTACACACCGACGCGGTACCCCGTCGATCCTGGTCCTGGTCAGCGGCCGTACGCGGGATGGTTGTACGGCGAGCTCATGACGTCGACCACGTCCGGCGAACGATTCCGCTCGTTCAGCACCGACCTGGGCGTCATCGGCCCGCAGTCCCTCGCGGGATGGGTGCAGAACACCTTCCACGCGATCACGCGACTTGGGCCCCCCGTTCCTGGCTGGCGCAATCAGCTCCCGTTCGAGCCTGGGCTCGTCGTGCGATACGGCGAGCAGTATCTCCTGCTCGAGTCGACGCTCCCGCACGGATTGTCATTCGAGCTCGCGCCCGATTGGAACGCGGCCATCGGCAACGTGCGCACCGGTACGAGTGTCGGCGCGCGGGGACGCCTTGGCCTGCATTCCGAGACGCCGTGGGGCGATACCACGTCGCGGCCGTTCGATTTCTACGTCGTCGTGGGCGCGCACGAGGACTGGGTGCTGCGCAACATCTTCCTCGACGGCAGCACGTTTCGGTCGAGCAGCCACACCGACGCACTGCCATTCACCTCGTCCTACGACATCGGGCCCGCGACGCGCGTGTTCGGGTACACCGTGGAGCTCCGGCTCACGACCCAGACTCGCGAGTATCGCGGCGGACCCGTCGCGCGGTTTGTCGGATCTGTGATTGTCGGGCATATCGCGACGTGGTAGACTGCCGGCGTGCGGTATATCGGCAATAAGACAAAGCTCCTGCCCTTTCTCAGCGATGTCTTGCTCCAACTCGGCGTGACGCCGGGTCGAGCGCACGATGCCTTCGCGGGAACCGCATCCGTCGCCCGCTCGCTCAAAGCCGCCGGGTGGCGCGTCGAGTCGAGCGACGTCATGACGTACTCCTACGTGTTTCAACGCGCGTACGTCGTCGCCCGCCATGGTCCGGATGCGCGGCGTGTCGCCGCCGGCGATGCCGATCTGCGTCGCGCCATGGCCCATATGCCGGTGGTACGTGACGGACTCTTGGTGCTCGCGGAGTATCTCTCGGCATGGGTCGAGCCGGAGACCGGGTTCATCTCGCAGCACTTCTCGGCGACGGGCGGGCGGATGTACTTCACCGACGAGAACGCACGACGCATCGATGCGGCTCGACATACGCTCCATCGGTGGAGAGATGCCGAGTTGGTCAGCGAGGATGCGTACTATCTCTTGCTGGCCTCGATTATCGAAGCCGCGGATCGGGTGGCGAATACCGCGGGCATCTACGCCGCCTACATCAAGAAGTGGCAGCCGAACGCGACGAAGACATTTCGGATGCAACCGGCCAGACCAGTCTCGCGCGCTCCCGGATCCAGGGCGCATCGCGGGGATGCCACCACGGTCGCCCGAAAGGTGGGACCCGTCGACCTGCTATACGTGGACCCACCCTATAACGCCCGGCAGTACTCGGGCTACTACCATATACCGGAGATTATCGCCAAGGGGTGGTTCGAGGCTTTGCCGGTCCTCAAGGGAAAGACGGGGCTTCCCGTGGATAGGCCGCCTTCCAGCCTCTGGTGTAATAAAGCTGGGGCTGCTAGGGCGCTGGAGGAGCTTCTAGGGGCTACTGGAGCTCGACACGTCCTGGTGAGCTACAACACTGAAGGAATCCTGTCCGATGACGAGTTTCTTGACATTCTCGGTCAACGGGCTGTTGAGCCTGTACGACAGTTCAAACAACTGTACAAACGATATCGGGCCGACCAGGATGGAGCGAATCGGCGGTACCGGGCATCGGGTGTTACCGAACTCGTCTATTACTTACGGATCAGAAAGTGACCTCTGTATTGCATAATGCGTCATCACGGCGTGACAGCACCAGTCAAGGACGCAGGCACGTCCGTGGGGCTATCCGGTACGAGCCAAACAGGTTATGGTAACGCCGTGAAAACAACGGTCACGGCGGCTCAGGCCGATCAGTTGGAAGCAGACCAGCAGATCATTGCCCGGGTCCTGGCAGGGAATCGCGAAGCCTTCAGCCAGCTCATCGGGCGGTACAGCGATCCGCTGTATCGGCACGCGTTAGGCATGACCGGGAGCCCTGATGTTGCGGAAGACATCCTGCAGATGTCTTTCATCAAAGCGTACCAACACCTCGCTGAGGTGCGAGGGCGCTTCGATGCCTGGGTGTTTCGAATCGTGGCAAATGGGTGCAAGGACTGGCTGAAGAACATTCGGCGGACCCATTTGAGTTACGATGAGGACGATCAACCGTCTGGATACGCGACCCCCGACGAGGATCTCGATCGGACGGAGCTGAGAAGCGATCTCGACCGCGCGCTCGCCGCGTTGGCCCCGTCGCTTCGCGAGGCGTTCGTGATGAAGCACGTCGAAGGGCGGTCGTACGAAGAGATGGCCGATTTGCTCGGAACTACAGTCGGAGCACTCAAGATGCGCGTGCATCGCGCTCGAGAGGCGCTCCAGGTCCTTTTAGAGGAGAAATACGCGTGATGCATGACGACCTGAACGCGCCAACCCCCGAGTCGCGCGAGAACAACGGCGAGGCAAAGCGCCCGTCGTCGCGTGAGCCGGTGCGCCGCGTCTCCGACCGGGAAGTCCCGATCGGCGGCACGGACAGCACGCGCACATCGGATCTCGTGCATGCGTGGCTCGACGGCGAGGTTCCCGAGACGGCTGTCTCTGGTGCCGACGCGACCCGGCAGATCGAGTTCTGGAAGCGGGTCGATCGCGATCTCGAGCAGCGGCGCTACCTCACGACGCCCGCGGATCTGACGCAGAAGATCATGGACGCGCTGCCGGCGACGACGCCCGCGACGGCTACGCCGTGGTGGAGTCGGCCGATCGCCATGAGCCCGATCGCCGTGGCAGCTGCCGCGACGAGCTTGCTCGCCCTCGGTGCCGCAATCGGCGCGACGATTCGCCGCTAGCTAAAAGGTTCTGAGTTGGGGGGCCCGGCTTCGCCTGGTCCCCCATTTTGCGTTCGCTATCGACTGAAGTCGCGGCGCAGGAACACGAGGGCGATCCCATCCCGAAAATAGTCTTTCACTCGGGACTCCTCGACGAACTTGGCCTGCTGCAGCAGCGTGCGGCCGCCCGCGAGCTCGGGCGCATCGGGAAACTCCACCAGGACAAGCCTCGCGCCTCGGCGTTGGAGCTCACCGACAAACGCCTCGATCAGTGCGCGGGCCACGCCATGTCGCTGCGCATCGGGCGCTACTGCCATGCCGTGCATTTTGGCGGCGCCTTCGGCGCCCGCAACGCACCCGAACACGGCGACGCCGACCACTTGGCCGTCACTCTCGGCGACTAGCCCCGATGACTCGGTCGGGGACTCGGCGGCGAGCGCACGCGCCAGCGCGAAGCGCGGCGCGGCGGCATAGAGCGTATTGCCGAAGGCCCCGGTGAATAGGGCACGGGCTGCCCGTTCATCGCGGGCGGCGAGAGGGCGGATGACGGCTGCAACCGTCGTCAGATGTGCAGGGCCTCGCCGTGAACCGCCAACGCTGCCTCCTTGGTGGCCTCAGCCAGCGTTGGATGCGCGTGTATCATGGTCCCGATGTCCTCGGCCGTCGCCCGATACTCGACGCCGAGGACGATCTCGGCGACCAGCTCCGAGGCGTTCGGCCCGATGAGATGCGCGCCCAAAATCTCGTCGGTCTCGGCGTCGGCGATGAACTTCACGAACCCGCCGCCGCTCTCGCCCATGGTCCGGGCGCGGGGGTTGGCCGAATAGGGATACCGGCCGACCTTGAAGGCTCGCCCGGATGCCTGGACCTCGTGCTCGGCCCAGCCGACCGATGCAATCTCCGGCCACGTGTAGACGACGTTCGGCACCGAGTGATAGCGCATGCGCGCCGCGCGGCCAGCGATCGTGTCGGCGGCGACCACCCCTTCTTCCATCGCCTTGTGCGCGAGCAATTTTCCACCGACGGCGTCGCCGATCGCGTAGACGTGCGGCAGATTCGTGCGCATCTGCTCGTCGACGAGAATCTCGCCGCGCGTGCCGAGGTCGAGGCCGAGTGCCGCCGCATCGATCCCCGTGAGGATCGGCCGGCGTCCCACCGAGACCAAGACGTAATCGCCCTCGACCTGTTCGGTCGCGCTGCCGGTGTCGATCTCCAGCACAACGCTCGATTCGAGTCTGTGCGCCCCCGTGACGCGCACACCCGTCCGTAGCGTCAGGCCCTGTTTCTTGAAGATCTTCTCGGCCTCACGGATGATGTCGGCGTCGAACTCAGGGAGTATGCTCGGCATGAGCTCGAGCACCGTCACGCGGGCTCCCAGCCTGCGCCACACGGATCCCAATTCCAACCCAATGACCCCGCCACCAATCACGACCAGGTGCTCTGGTACCCGCGGAATTGTGAGCGCGCCGACATTCGAGAGCACCTGCTGCTCGTCGAATTTCAAGAACGGCAGTTCTATCGCGACGGATCCCGTGGCAATGATCACGTCCTTTGCCTGGTACGACGTGACGGTGCCGTCAGCGGCCGTTACGTCGACCTGATTGCCCGCGCGCAGTACGCCCCGGCCTTTCGCCCACGTGACCTTGTTCTTCCGAAACAAGAATTCGATGCCCCGCGTGTTCTGCGAGACCACGTCGTCCTTCCGGCGCAGCATCTGTGGCAGATCGAGCGTGACGATACCCGGTTGAACCCCGTGCTCGGCCGCGTGCAGCTTCGTAAACTCGAAGTGCTCGGAGCTCGTGAGCAGCGCCTTCGACGGGATGCAGCCGACATTGACGCAGGTGCCGCCGAGCGTTTTGTCTTGCTCGACGCAGACGGTATCGAGGCCCAGCTGCGCAGCACGGAGTGCGGCGACGTACCCGCCTGGGCCACCCCCGATGATGACAACGTCAGTCAATGAGCATGCTCGCGGGGTCCTCGATCAGCTCCTTGATCCGGACCAGGAAGAGCACGGCTTGTTGGCCGTCGACCAGACGATGATCGTAGGAGAGCGCGATGTACATCATCGGGCGAATGACTACCTGGCCGTTGAGCGCGATCGGACGGTCCTGAATCTTGTGCAGCCCGAGAATCCCGGACTGTGGATAGTTCAGGATCGGCGTCGAGACGAGCGAGCCGAATACGCCACCGTTGGTGATCGTGAACGTTCCGCCCGCGAGGTCATCCAGCGTCAGCTTCCCATCGCGTGCCCGCGCGGCCACCGCCGTGATCTCGCGGCTGACCTCGAGGATGCCCTTGGAGTCCGCGTCCTTAACCACCGGAACGACAAGGCCCTGGTCCGACGCGACGGCTATGCCGAGGTGGACATAATGCTTGTAGACGATCGCATCGTCGTCGATCTGGGCATTCACTATCGGGTACTGCTTGAGCGCGAGGCACGCGGCCTTGGCGAAGAACGGCATGTACGTCAGCCGGACCCCGGTTTCTTTTTCGACCTTCTCGCGTAAGCGGTCGCGCAGACCGGAGAGCGCAGACATGTCGACTTCGTTGAACGTCGTCAGGTGTGCGGTGGACTGCTGGGACAACAGCAAGTTCTCGGCGATCCGCTTCCGGCGCGTCGACATCTTCTCGCGCGTCTCACGAGCGCCATTCGCCACGGGTGACGAAGCCTTCGGCGCGACGGGTGCTGGCGGGGCTGGCGGCTTCTTCGCCGTCTGTTCCAGCACATCGGGCTTGCTGACGACCCCACCACGCCCGGTTCCCTTCACGGCCGCCAGATCGATCCCTCGCTCGGCGGCGACGCGCTGGGCCGACGGCGCTGCTCTGACAGCCACAGGGGGCGCGGTCGCCGACGCAGCCGGCGCTGCGCTCAGCGTCGCCGCACCGAGGGTCGCGGTTCCCGCTACGGCTACCGCGGGGACCGCCTCGTCGTCCATCTCGCCGAGGATTTCATCGACCTTGACGATGTCGCCCTCCTTGTGTGACTGCGAGACGACAACGCCCGCGCGGATGGCGGGCACTTCCACCGTCACCTTGTCGGTCTCGAGCTCGACGACAGTCTCTCCCGCGGCCACCGCGTCACCGGGCTGCTTCATCCACCGGGACACGGTCGCCTCTGGTGTCGACTCACCGAGCGGCGGAACCTTTATGGCAATCATCGCGTTCCCCCCTAGCTTTCGCCTGAAAATATAACCGACGAGTATCAGGGTGCGAGGACTCACGATCTCCGCGCATGGAGGGCTGGATCAGCTTCAATACCGCACCGATTTGCCCTCTCCGGCGCTGACCGCTCCAACCGACGTCCGCATCCGCGTCCACGCCGGTGCGCTCAATCACCTGGATCTGTTCGTGGTCGGCGGTTTGCCGAACGTCCACATCGTCCCGCCATGGATCCTCGGCTGCGACGCCGCCGGCGTGATCGCCGAGGTTGGCGCGGCGGTCGACTCGGTCGCGGTCGGGGATCATGTGATCGTCAACGCCGGCATCAGTGATCGCACGTGCGAGTACTGCCGCGCTGGCGAACAGTCCGAGTGCGTGAAGTTTGGCGTGCTCGGCGAGCAACTCCCCGGGACGTTCGCCGAGGAGATCGTGGTGCCGCACTTCAACGTGCGACGCATCCCAAAGCACTTCCCGATGGACGTCGCCGCGGCGTTCCCGCTGGCGACGCTGACCGCCTGGCGCCTCATGGTGACGAAGGCCCAAGTGCAGGCTGGCGATACAGTGCTGATCTGGGGCATTGGCGGTGGCGTCTCGCTCCAGGCCATGATGATCGCGCTGGCTCGCGGCGCCCGCGTATGGGTCACGTCGGGAAGCGATGAGAAGCTCGCCCGGGCCCGTGCCCTCGGCGCCCATGAGGGCTACAATCACCACACGACGGACGTTGCTCGCGAGGTCCGCACACGGACGAATAAGCGTGGTGTTGATGTCGTCCTCGACAGCGTCGGTGAGGCGACCTGGCAGAAATCGCTCCTGGCGCTCGGGCGCGGTGGGCGGCTCGTCACGTGTGGCGCCACGTCGGGGCCGATGGTACAGATCGATGTCCGGCGGTTGTTCTGGTACCAATGGAAAATTTATGGCGCGACCATGGGGAACGACCGCGAGTTCGACTGTGTCGCCGAGGAACTGGCGCAGGGGCGCCTGCTGCCGCCGATCGATGCGGTATACCCGCTGGAGCAGGGCCGAGCCGCGTACGAGCGAATGGCGGCCGCCGAGCAATTCGGGAAGATTGTGCTACGGATAGCACCGTGACCGATCAGTACACCGTCGCCGAGTTGCGCACCATGCGCGCCGCACTGTCGGCCGGGCAGGATCCGGTCTGTCCCCGCTGCAACGGCGCCATGCGACGCAAACGCCTCGGCGGCGGCTCGTTTGGCCTCGGGTACGCCAGATCTCGCGACTGGCTCATCTGTCCGTCGTGCCGCCGCAGTGCGATCTTTGATGTAAAGCGCGGAACGAGAACGTGATCCAGGCAGACAGCGTAGTCGCGGCTCCGATGCTCGATCGGATCCGAGCGAGCTTCATCGAGCTATCGCGGCATGTCCTGCCGCTGCTCGGCGCGCTCGTGATCGTGTTTGTCGGGTACTTGCTCGCCGCGCTGATCGAGCGCGTGACACTGCGCCTGCTGCGGCGGATCCGCCTCAACACGATGCTCGAGCGCGGTGGCGTGATGGAGGCGGTCGAGCGCACGGGCTCGCACATGGACCCGACGCGGGTCGCCGCGAACCTCGTATTCTGGTTCGTGATGTTCGCGGTGCTGCTCGTCGCCGCGGACGCCCTTGGCGAGTCGCTCTCCGGTGTGTTCACGGAACTCGTCGGCTACATCCCGAGCATCATCGGCGCGATCGTGATCATCATGATCGGCAACGTGCTTGGCGCCTTCGTCGGCGGGCTGATCTCGGCCTCCGTCGGCCGCTGGGCCGGCGGGCCGACGCTCGCTCGCGTGGCCCGGGCGAGCGTGATCATGCTGGCCGTGTTCATGGCGCTGCAGGAGCTCGGAGTCGCGACCCAGATCGTGACGACGGCGTTCGCGATTCTGTTCGGCGCGGTCGCTTTGGCGCTGGCCTTGGCGTTCGGCCTAGGCAACCGCGATCTGGCGGGTGAGATCACGCGCGCCTGGTACGAGCGCTATCGCGCCGAGCGGTCCCGCGGGGAGCGCGAGCCGCCAGCTAAGTAGTTGACTGACTGGCGTTTGCCGCGTCGACGTCGCGTTGCGCCGAGGCAGTCACAAAGCTTAAGTTTCGCGGATGACGGCACCGAACAATCGCGAGCGGATTCTCCCGCGGCTCATCGACGACGAGATCAAAGAGTCGTTCATCAACTACTCGATGAGCGTCATCGTCTCACGCGCGCTCCCCGACGTGCGAGACGGGCTCAAGCCAGTGCACCGCCGGGTGCTGTTTGCGATGAACGAGTTGGGGTTGGTGCCGGGTCGCCCGTATAAAAAGGCCGCGACGGTCGTTGGCGACGTCCTCGGAAAATATCACCCGCACGGTGACTCGTCGGTCTACGACGCACTCGTGCGCATGGTGCAGGATTTCTCGCTGCGGTATCCCCTCGTCGATGGACAGGGGAACTACGGCAGCGCTGATGGTGACTCCGCGGCGGCGTATCGCTACACCGAAGCTCGCCTCACGGCGATGGCCATCGAGATGCTCGCCGATATCGACAAGAACACGGTCGATTTCGCGCCGAACTTCGATGATCGCCTGCAAGAGCCGCGCGTTCTCCCATCCGGCTTCCCGAATCTCCTCGTCAATGGCTCGTCCGGGATCGCGGTCGGTATGGCGACGAACATCCCGCCGCACAACCTGCGCGAGGTCGTCAACGCGTGTCTGGCGTTGATCGACAATCCCGAGCTCACGCCGGCCGAGCTGCGGAGGATCGTGAAGGGGCCCGACTTCCCGACGGGCGCGTACATCTACGGCCGGCAGGGCATCAAGGATTATCAGGAGACCGGCCGTGGCCGCATTGTCATGCGCGCGCGAGCGGTCATCGAGGAGCGCGAGAACGGGAAATCCCAGATCGTGGTGACGGAGCTCCCGTATCAGGTGAGTGGCGCCAAGCTCGTCGAGCAGATCAAAGAGCAAGTGAACGAGAAGCGGCTCGAAGGCATCACGGCGCTCAGGGATGAGACGACGGCGAGAGAGGGCCGTCGCATCGTCATGGAGCTCCGTCGGGACGTCATTCCGCGCGTCGTGCTGAACCAGCTGTACAAGCACACGACGATGCAGACGACGTTCGGTGTGATCATGCTGGCGCTCGTGCCCGATCCACAAACGCGGCAGCTGGTGCCAAAGGTCATGGCGCTCAAGGAGCTGCTCGAGCATTACCTCGTGCACCGGCACGAGGTCATCGTGCGCCGGGCGCAGTTCGAGCTCGACAAGGCGCTGGAGCGGGAGCACATCCTCGAGGGCTTGAAGATCGCCGTCGACAACATCGACGAGGTCATCAAGCTGATTCGCAGGGCCAAAGACACGCCCACGGCCAACACGCAGCTGCAAACTCGCTTCAAGCTGAGCGAGCGTCAGTCCGAGGCGATTCTCAACATGCGCCTCGCGAAGCTGACCGGTCTCGAGATCGAGAAGCTCGAAGAGGAGCTGAAGGAAGTTCAGGCGACGATCAAAGAGCTGCGATCCTTATTGGATTCGCGCCCGAAGCGCATGAAGCTGCTGAAAGACGAGCTGACCAACGTCGCCGAGAAGTTCGGGGATGAGCGCCGCTCCGAGATCACGAGCGATGAGGGTGAGTTCACGATCGAGGACTTGATCGCCGAGGAAGACATGGTCGTCACCGTGTCCCACTCCGGCTATATCAAGCGCACATCGGTCTCGACGTACCGGAAACAGCGGCGTGGGGGTCGCGGTTCCTCCGGGGCGGATCTCAAGGATCTGGATTTCATCGAGCACTTGTTCATCGGCTCGACGCATGATCACATCCTCGTCTTTACGGACGACGGCCGGTGCTTCCGCCTCAAAGTGCATGAGATCCCACAAGCTGGCCGGGCGACGAAGGGGAAGCCCATCGTCAATCTGATCAACGTCAGTCCCGAGACGAAGATCACCGCGCTGCTGCCCGTCACCGAGTTTTCGGATGAGTCGTACTTGTTGTTCTGTACGAAGCTCGGCACCGTCAAGAAGACCGTGCTCTCCGAGTACGCCAATCCGCGGATCAATGGCATCAAGGCCATCAAGGTCGAGCCGGGCGACGAGCTGATCGACGTTCAGATCACGAGCGGCACGAACGATATCATCCTCGCGACCCGCCACGGGTTGTCCATTCGGTTTCACGAGTCGGATGTCCGCGCCATGGGTCGGGATACCACGGGCGTCAAAGGCATTGCGCTCAGCAAGGACGACGAGGTCGTCGGCATGGTCGTGATCAAGCGCGAGGCGACCATTCTCGTGGTGACCGAGAAGGGGATGGGCAAGTGCTCGAAGCTCGAGGAGTACCGGGTACAGCAGCGCGGCGGCAAGGGGATCATTACGGTCAACCGTACCGAGCGCACGGGCGGCGTCGTCACGATCATGGAGGTCCTGCCCGAGGACGAGATCATGCTGATCACGAAGCACGGCGTGATCATCCGCTCGTCGGTCGCGCAGGTGCGCGTGACCGGTCGGATCGCCCAGGGCGTCAAGCTCGTGCAGCTCGATGAGGGCGATAACGTGACGGCCGTGGCCCGGGTGGTGCCCGAGGAAGAGGGCGAGGGCGAAACCGACGAGGCGCCGGCCGCGGCCCCGGATGACGCAGTGTGACGCCCGACAATAAACGGACGTCTCTAGTCGAATTGCTGTTCGTGGGGTATTAGTCGAGGTCGCTTCTTGCGGCACACCCGACCCTGAGAGAGAACGCGTGAGCCTCTGCGGCTGTCGTTCATGATGACGAATACGCGGATCCTCGTCGCCGACGATGATCCAGCGGTGCTGCAGACCATGGCTTGGGTGCTCAAGGAGCAGGGCTACGACGTCAGCGCCGCGCACGGCGGCCAGGCCCTGTTCGATCGGCTGGAGCACGACGTGCCACCCGATTTGTTGCTGCTCGACGTCTCGTTGCCTGGCGCCGATAACTATCAGACGCTCGAACGCATCAAGTCGGATGAGCGCTGGCGCGACTTGCCCGTTCTCATGGTTTCGGCTTTGCCTCCCGAGGAAGCTGCCGTTCGGACGCTGGGCCTCGGGGCCGCGGACTTCGTCCGCAAGCCATTTCGTGTTCGCGAGCTCCTCGCGCGCATCCAAGCGCAACTTCGTATCCGCGCTGCGTTGCGATCCGCACACGAAGCGTTGCGCACCACTGAGCAGGAACTTCGCCGGGCCCGTGAGGAGGCTGAATCTCGGCGCAAGCTCGTCGACATCCTGCACGAGGTCACTGGGGATCTCTCGTCCGACGAGATCTATCACATTCTCGCACGCCGCGTCGCGCGAGCATTAAGCCTTTCCCATTGCTCCGTCATCTTGGCCAGGCCAGGAGATCGACTGGGAATCGTTGCGACGGCTTACGAGAATCCTGCGCTGCGCAACCTGGAGATCGAGCTCGCGAGATATCCTGAGATTCGTGCGGCGCTCGACAGCGGGCGGCCGATTTTGATTGAAGATCTGTCGACGAGTCCCGTCTACGATGAGATCAGACGGTCGTGGATCGAAGAGGGGACCCGGGTCTCGATCCGATCGGTGATCGCGCTGCCTTTCAGTCTCGATCGGACGCAGGCCGGCGTGTTCTTTTTGAGACGGACCGGGGACGAGCCGCCACTGACCGCCGAGGACGTCGAATTCGCGGATACCGTCATCAAGGCGGCCGTCGCGACGATCCAGCGTGCCCAGGTCATCGAGATGACCAAGGCCGACAATGCCCGACTCGAGGCCCTCGCGCATACTGATCCGCTCACCCAGGTGCTCAATCGGCGGGCGCTGACTTTACGGCTTACGTCGGAGCTTGACCGCGCGCGGCGATATAACTCGGTCGTGACGCTGCTCATGATCGACCTCGATCACTTCAAGCGGATCAATGATACGTATGGTCACCTGACCGGCGACGACGCGCTCCGCGAAGTCGCGTTGCTGCTGCAGCATGCCGTGCGTAGCGTGGACGTCGTGGCGCGATACGGAGGGGAGGAGTTCGTCGTCGTCCTTCCAGAGACGGCCGAGGCCGGTGCTGTCGCATTTGCGGAACGCATCAGAGAACGGGTCGAGGGCCAACCGTTTGCCGTGATCGGCGCGGAGGGGTCGAGCGGTGGGCTCCGTTTGACGGCGAGCATCGGCGTCGCAACTTTTCCCTCCGTCAGGGTGGATACGGCTGAGGATCTTTTTGCTCAGGCCGACGCCGCGTTATATCGTGCCAAGGCTGACGGACGCAACTGCGTGAGAACGTAACACCCGGAGTCCCATTGTCCCTTCGTTGTCCCAGTTGCGGCGCGACCTACGCGGATACCGCGAAGTTCTGCACACGCGACGGGACGAAGCTGCAACCCAAAGGGGCGGCGGCCATCGTCAACGCGGCCGGCATTGGCTCGGCCCGCGGCGGCGCCGCGCCGCACGAGTACGCGACGCTCTCGGGTCGCACCATCGACGGGCGCTACCGGGTCGAGTCCAAGCTCGGCGAAGGCGGCATGTCGTTCGTCTACCTCGCCGTCGACAAGGAGAACGGCGAGCGGGTGGCCATTAAGGTCTTGTCGCCGACGCTGTCGACCGACGCGACGTCGATGGCCCGCTTGAGACGAGAGGCCGATGTCGGCCAGCGGCTCGAGCACCCGAACATCTGCCACATCAAGCGCCTCGGGCAGACGGCCGAGGGGCTCGTCTACATCGTCATGCCGTACATCGAGGGCGAGGTCCTGGCCGACAAGACGTATCGCCTCGGCAAGTTGCCGTTAGCGGACGTCGTGAAGTACGTGCAGCAGATCGCCTCCGGGCTCCAGGTCGCGCATGATCTCAAGATCGTGCACCGCGATCTCAAGCCCGAGAACGTGATCATTGCGACGGCGGACGACAAAGCCGTGGTCATGGACTTTGGGCTCGCCAAGGAGCGTCGCGCCGGGGCCGAGCTCGAAAAGCTCACCGCGACCGGCATCGTGCTCGGGACCCCCGAGTTCATGAGTCCCGAGCAGCTGCGCGGGAAGCCGCTCGACGGGCGGACAGACGTCTATGCGCTCGCGCTCATGACGTACGAAATGCTCACCGGGAAGTTGCCGTTCGAGGGCAAATCCCAGCAGGAGCTCATGATCGCGCGGCTGCGCGATGCACCCATCCCCATCCGGCGCCTCAAGCCCGAGCTCAACCTCTCGGCTGGCGTCGAGAAAGTGCTGCTCAAAGGGATGGAGCGGGATCCGGAGCATCGCTACCGCGCGGCTCCGGAGTTCGCCGACGCCTTCGCCGATGCCGCTCAGACGACGCCGAATCGGGCCTCGCGCATCATGCGCTTATTCGGGGGCGGCGGGTAAGTCCGGCTGATACTATTCGATATGCAGTCTCGCTGGCTCTCCGCCCTTATCATCGCGCCGATGCTGGCCCAGGCGCAGTCGTCGAAATCGAAACCCACCGCCGCGCCGCCGCCACCGGCGAGCGCCCCGGCGCCAGCGGCGAACGCAGGCGCGCCGGTGTCGGGAGCGGTGGGAGTGGTTGGCGATAGCATCCATGGTGGCCCCCTGGTAGGAGCCGTCGTGTCGATCGTCGGCACGGACCGCAAAGGCACGACGGATTCGACGGGGAAATTCCGAATCGATAGCATCCCGCCAGGGAACTACAAGCTCAACATGTCGCACCCACTGCTGGACTCGCTGGGTGTAGTGATTGCGACGAACGAGATCGAGTTCCCCGCCGGCCGCTATGCACTGATCGCACTGGCGACGCCGAGCGCGACGACGATCGTCAACACCTTCTGCCCGCCGGAGAAGCAGAAAACCGGCCCGGGCGCCGTTATCGGCCAAGTGCGTGACGCGGATTCGGACGCGCCCTCGACCGGCGCCAAAGTCTCGATGGCGTGGACGCAGATTATGGTCGGCCAAACGATCGGCCTCCACCAGATCCTGCGCCAGCGTGAATCGATCGTCGACGCCAACGGCTCGTATCGGATCTGTGGCGTTCCGGTCGGCACAAAGGCGGCCGTGCGCGCGACGTTCAACGGCATATCTACGGCTGATATTCCCGTGAACTTCAGCGAGAACACCATACAGTTGATCACACTGCACACGGCGAAGCCGGACACGGCGCCACCGCCCCCGGTCATCGACACCCTCCCGTCGGCGACGGCGGTCGCGCCGGCGACCAAGGTGGCGCCAGCGGCGCCCAAGCCGGCAGTCGTCGGCCTTCGGACCGGGCACGCAATGCTGACCGGTCACATCGTCAATGCGGCGGACAGGCCGCTGGCCGGGGCCGACGTAACCGTCATTGGCGCCGCGTCCAAGACCGTCACGGACAGCACCGGGAACTTCTTCCTGAGAAACCTGCCGTCCGGCACGCAGACGCTCCTCGTTCGTAAGGTCGCGTACGCTCCGACAACACAGCCGGTCGACCTGTCGACCAGGGCCACGAGCACGACCAGGGTGATACTGCCGGTTGCGCCGCCCACTCTCGCGCCAGTCAAGATCGAGGCGACGGGAGCGGCGAAGGGCCTGGCGCAGGTCGGCTATGACCATCGAAAGAAGATGGGCCTCGGCCATTTCCTGGATCGCGAGGAGATCGAGAGCAAGATCCCGACGTACATGACGGACATCTTCACGACCATGCCCGGCATCCGCGTCGACTACTCCTCGGGCCAGCCCGTGCTGACCGGCACGCGCGGCACGACGGGGAACGGGTGCGTGAATTATGTCATCGACGGCACGCCGTATTCAGAAGCGTCGCCCGGTGACATCAATGACTTCATGCACCCGAACGAAGTCGAGGCGGTCGAGGTCTACAGCGACGTCGACACGCCGGCGGAGTACCAGAAGCCGGGGACGTCGTGTACGACCGTCATCGTCTGGACGAAGACGCGGACGGGTGACCTGAAGTGAGCATAGGCCTGCGCATTGCAGCCGGCGTGGGTGCGGCCGCGCTGCTCGGTGCGTGGGTCACGATGCGACATCGGAGAGTCCCCGGCGATGAGCTGCACGCGCCGCCGGGGTTTCAGGTCACCACGTTCGCGCACGTGTCCGACGCGCGGTTCATGGCCGTGGGGCCGGACGGCGCCGTCTACGTGAGCGAGCCGGAGCTCGGACAGGTCGTGCGACTCGTCGACACCGGGCACGGGGTCGCGGACAGCGTCACCGTGTTCGCGTCGGGGCTCGATGGGCCGCACGGTATCGCATTTCACGGTGGCGCGATCTACATCGCGGGCCACACCGGCGTGGTGCGGATCGCCGGCGGCACGCGCACCGTGCTCAATCAGTACACCGGCGGTGGTGGGCACTCGACGCGAACCATTGTGTTCGGCGGCGGCCCCGACAGCGCGATG
>DATHNL010000106.1:0-4200 GCA_035486035.1 Gemmatimonadaceae bacterium | reverse complement strand
TACGTCGTCGACGGCGTGATCCACTACAGCGTCGCCAACATGCCGGGCGGCGTACCCCGCACGTCCACGCTCGCCTTGACCAATGCCACTTTCCCCTACGCGCTGCAGCTCGCGAACAAGGGCTGGCAGATCGCGCTCAAGGAGAATGGCGCGCTGCTCAAGGGACTGAACATCGTCGATGGCCACGTCACCTACGCCGCCGTCGCCGAAGCGTTTGGCATCCGATACGAAGACGCCCGGGGCTTTTTGTCGTAATGTCTGTCCCGCCGATCTTGTCCTGATGATCGTTCCGCCGATCTTGTGCTATCACAAGATCGATCGCCGGCGAGAGCTAGGAGTCACCCAACTCTCGCCGGCCCGGTTCGCCAAACAGATCGAACGCATGGCTGCCGAAGGTTGGCGCACGCTGTCGCTCGACGAAGTCGAGCGCTGCGTCCACGGCGAGCGCCCGTTAGGGCGCCGCGAGTTGCTCATCACGTTCGATGATGCCTACCGAGCGCTGCGCGAGCACGCCTTCCCAGCGCTGGCCAATGTCGGTTTCACCGCGATCTGCGCCGTGATCACCGACTACGCGGGCCGCTTGAACCGTTGGGATGTCGCCTACGGCGGCCGCCGATTCGCGCACTTGGCGTGGCGCGACATGCGCCATTGGCAATCCCGTGGCGTCGAGTTCATCTCGCACACCGCGACACACCCGCGCCTGACCTGGCTCGCCCCGCAGCAGGCCGCCGATGAGCTCTCTCGCTCGCGCCAGGCGCTCGAGGCTTCGCTCGGCGTCACACCTCGCGCGATCGCCTACCCGTTCGGCGCGGCGCGCCAACGTGAGCGCACACTCGCCACGGCCGCGGGGTATTCGATGGGCTTCACGCTGGCGACCGCATGGCGTGGCGACCCGCTCGCCGTCCCGCGCCTTCCGGTCTACATCTGGACCCGCGAGGTCCCGGTAGCCGGCCCTGCCGAGTGGCTCGTTGCCGCGGCGGCGAACCGGTGCGCCGTTGGCACCAGCATCTTCCAGCGATTTACGCGAAGTACCGAAATATGACCGGCAGCAGCGCCGGCTGCTGAAAGAGCGCCGTGTAGAAAATCCGCCGCAGGGTCCGTTTATCCTCGGGGATCTCGTTCACGGAACACGCCAGAGAATCAAAGAACGTATCGTCGAACTTGCCAAGGGCTTCTTTCACGCGGTAAAACCGCTCATGGTCGCGCCCAAGCAGTTCCATCCATCGCTCGTGATACGCCCCCAGTCTCGCCGCCGACGTATTCCCCTCGGCGATCGCCTCAGCCGCTGTCTCAGCGGCCATTCGCCCGGCCTTCATGGCGTTCACAATGCCCGCGCCCGATAGCGGGTTGATCATGTGAGCCGCGTCGCCGCAAAGCAGAATCCCCTCGGCCACGCAACTCTTCACCGTGGTCTGGACCACGACGCCGCCCACGGTGGTATCGCGCCGCCTGCCGCACGGAAATGTCGCGCCGATGTAGTCGTCCAGATACGCCAGCGCATTGTGTCGCGCCCGAAGGGCGACGACGCCGAGTCCCACGTTGGCCGACCGGTCGCCTTTGGGAAAGATCCACGCATAGCCGCCCGGCGCGATCTCATTCCCGAAGTGCAGGACGATCGCCTCGGGATCGATGTCGACATCGTCGACCAGCACCTGCGCGCAACTCTCCATGTCCTTCGCGCGGACTCTCGTGTCGATCCCGGCCCAGCGCCCGACCATACTCTCTACGCCGTCGGCCCCGATGAGCACTCGCGCGCTCACGCGCTCGTCACCATTGATGGTCGCGACCCAAATGGAGCCATCACGCGAGAGCCCTGTCACTTCAGCGCCCACACGAACGCACGCGCCAGCAGAGGTGGCCTGCCGAGCCAGCACGGGCTCGAACCGCGATCGGTCGAGCACATACCCGATGTCACCATGGCCGACCCGGACTTGAGACCCATTCGGCGACCGGAACTCGACCCGGGTGATGCGCTTCGACACCCACGGCGCATTGCCGTTCTCCGGATCGAGAAACTCCTCGATCCCCTTGGCCCCGACGCCTTCGCCACAGCGCACGGGGAGCCCGATCGCGGGATCCCGCTCGACGAGCAGCACCTCACACCCACGCTCGGCCGCCACCCGCGCCGCGACCAGCCCGGCTGGCCCTCCTCCCACCACCAATACGTCGACGATCACGCGCGAGGCACCATCGCGAGCGCACCGACCGGACAGGGGTCGATGCACTTGCGACATCCCGTGCACGTGACGGCATCGACCACGAGTCCGTCTCGATGCAGAGCGATCGCCCCCGGCGGACAGAGCGGCATGCACAGCCCGCACTCGTCGCAGGCGGTCGCATCAACGACGGCAGTGTAGACGGAACGTGGCGCCGTAGAACGGTGCATGAACCAAAGGCTGTTCCCTTGATCGCCCTTGTGGCAAGGGCTACTTTCTCTTCACTCAAATGCGCTGGCCCTTCTCCAAGACGGGATCGCGGGCCCTGTTCCCGGCAAACGCGATCGCCGTCGACCTCGGTACGGCGAATACGCTCGTCTATGTGAAGGGCGAAGGGATCGTGCTCAACGAGCCGTCGGTCGTCGCGATCGACCGCGAGACGAAAAAGATCAGGGGCGTGGGCCTCGAAGCGAAGCGCATGCTCGGCCGCACGCCGGACGGGATTCTCGCCGTCCGACCGATGAAGGACGGCGTGATCGCCGACTTCGACGTCACGGAAAAAATGCTGCGCTATTTCCTGACGCTGATCATCGAGAACCACGTGTTCAAGGTGAAGCCACGCGTGATCGTCTGCGTCCCGTCGGGGATCACGGAGGTGGAGCGCCGCGCGGTTCGCGACTCGGCGCTCGGTGCCGGAGCCAAGGAAGTTTTTATGGTGGCCGAGCCGATGGCGGCGGCGATCGGCGTCGGTCTCCCCGTCGAGACGCCGACCGGTAACATGGTCATCGACATCGGCGGCGGGACGACCGAGATCGCCGTTATCGCGCTCTCCGGTATCGTCAGCGACACCTCGATCCGGACCGGCGGCGATGAGCTGGATGTCGCGATCGTGCAGTTCATGAGAAAGAACTACAATCTCCTGATCGGTGAGCCCACCGCGGAGCTCATCAAGATTCAGATCGGCTCGGCCGCCCCGATCGGCGAAGAGCGCGAGATGGAAGTGAAAGGCCGGGACTTGGTGTCGGGTATCCCCAAGACGGTGAGGGTGCACTCGGCCGAGATCCGGGAAGCGATCCAGGAGCCGATTCAACAGATCGTCGACGCCGTCCGCCGGGCACTGGAGATCACTCCGCCCGAGCTCGCCAGTGACATCGTCGATCGGGGAATCGTCATGACGGGCGGCGGTGCGTTGATCCGGGGGCTCGACCTTCTGTTGAGCCAGGAAACGAGCCTGCCGATTCACGTCGACGAGGACCCCCTCACGTGTGTAGTCCGCGGCACTGGCCGGATCCTCGACGACGAAGAGAAGTACTGGTCCGTCCTCAGCAGTTGAGCTAAAACCGTGGCCCGCGCTGTTGCGAGCGGTACACGCGCCGATGCCATCCTAGGGTTCGTCAGCGGCGCGCTCGCGCTCATAGCCATCGCGCTGCCTGGCCGGCTCCGAGACCCGATCGCCGGCACGCTGCGGCGGGATCTCGTCGCCCCCCTGATCGCCCTGCAGAAAAACGCCGAGCTCGGCCGCTTGGCGCTGATTCGTCACGACCAGGAAGTCGCGGGCAAAGACTCTGTCGCCCTGCGCGCGCTGCTCGTCCCCAGCCTCGAATCTGAAAACGACCGGCTCCGTCGGTTGTTAGGCCTCGGTCGCGCCTTGCGCTGGGGATTCGTCCCAGCCGAGGCGCTCCACAGTCGGGCGCTTGGCGAAGAGTTCACCATGACGCTGACGGCCGGGGCCCGAAACGGCGTTCGCCCCTTCAGCGCTGTTGTCGCTCCCGAAGGACTCGTCGGCATGGTCGAGACCGTCGACCCTCGGATGTGTCTGGCGATCTCGTGGGCACATCCCGACTTTCGCGTCAGCGCCATGACGGCCGATGGCAGTGCCTTCGGGATCGCAAAAGCTCATCTCGGCAGCGGCACCGATCGCTATCTGTTGGAGCTCTCAGGGGTACAACTCAGCACCACGCTCCCGTCCGGGACTCTCATCGTGAGCTCAGGCGTCGGTGGCGTTTATCCCCGTGGCATTCCAGTCGGGACGGTCATGCGTGAG
>DATHNL010000105.1:0-14407 GCA_035486035.1 Gemmatimonadaceae bacterium | reverse complement strand
CAGCGAAAGCCGACACGTCCGCGGTCTGGCAGCGAAAGCCGACACGTCCGCGGTCTGGCAGCGAAAGCCGACACGTCCGCGGTCTGGCAGCGAAAGCCGACACGTCTTATCGTGGCGTCATGGATCACGACCGCTGGCGCGCGCTGGAGCCATTGCTCGACCGGGTCCTCGATCTCTCGGACGAGGAGCGCGACACGTGGCTCAGTGATCTTCGGCAATCGTCGCCGGGTCTCGCGGATGAGATCGTGTCGTTCCTGTCGGGTGAGGCAGACGCCGATCGGAGCGGATTTCTCACCGAGCCACTCGACGTCACGCTCGAGGGGCTCGTCCTCGGCTCCTACACGCTCGCGCGCGAGCTCGGACACGGCGGAATGGGGTCCGTGTGGCTCGCGCGACGGACCGATGGACGATTCGAGGGACTGGCCGCGGTCAAGCTCCTCAACCTCGCGAGACTGAGCCCCAGCGGACAGGCGCGCTTCCGGCGCGAAGGCTCCGTCCTGGCGCGGCTGACGCACCCCGGTATCGCGCGGTTGCTCGACGCGGGCGTGAGTCCGGCCGGGCAGCCGTATCTCGTCCTGGAGTACGTCGACGGTCAGCCCATCGATGCGTACGCCACTGGGCACAATCTGACGATGGCCCAGCGCCTGGAGCTCGTCCTCCAAGTGCTCGGGGCCATCGGCCATGCGCACGCGAACCTCATTGTTCATCGCGACCTCAAGCCGTCGAACATCTTGGTGACGGCCGACGGGACGGTGAAGCTCCTGGACTTCGGCATCGCCAAGCTGCTCAATGCCAAAGGCGTGACGATCGAGGGCTCGCGCGTCCTGACACCGGAGTACGCCGCACCGGAGCAGGCGACCGGTGAGGCGGTGACGACCGCGACGGACGTCTACGCGGTGGGCGTGCTGCTCTATGAGCTGCTGTCCGGTCGACATCCGACCGCCGAAGGTTGCGAGACGCCGATCGATACACTTCGCGCGCTCAACGAGCGTCAGCCGACGCCATTGCCGCTCGGCGACGTTGGCACGATCGTCGACAAAGCCCTGCGGAAGGATCCGCGCGAGCGGTATCAGACGGCGGCGGCGTTCGCCGACGACCTGCGGCACTATCTCCGTCAAGAGCCGATCAGCGCCAGGCGGAGCTCGCTCCGCTATCGCGCGCGAAAGTTCGTTCGGCGAAATCGCACCGCGGTGGCGGCCGCGGGCGCGACGGCCCTCGCGCTCATCGCCGCGACCGTGTTCTCGATTGCGCAGATGCAGAACGCCAAGCGGCAACGCGACGCCGCGGTGTTCGCCAGCCAGCGCGCCGACGCGCAGATCGAGTTCCAGTCGCTGCTCATGTCGCAACTGGGCGATACGCCGCTCACGATGCGCGAGATCGTCGATCGTTCGCGCGCGGTGCTCGAACGGCAATACGCCGGCGATCCGCGCATCCTGACCACGATCCTGGTCCAGCTATCGGACCGGTACTCTGACCTGGGCGACGACAAGGTTCGCGGGGCGTTGCTCGCGCGCGCGGAGTCGATCGCCACGGCCGACCAGATGGCCGAGGTACGTTGCCGACAGGTGGACCTGCTCCGGTCCCGAGGGCGCTACGACGACGCGTGGCGCGTCGCGACCGCGGCCGACTCGCTGCTCCGGATGCGGCCGGATCCCGAATCCCGGGCGCTCTGCCTCGCGATGCGCGGCAACCTGCTCACGGAATGGACTCATGGGCGTGCGGACGCGGCCGCCGACGACGTCCGTCTCGCGATAGGGATCCGCGACAGCCTCGGCAAGCGATCGGATGCGTTCTACATCGATCTCCTGTCGTCACTCGCCGGCACGCTCGATGAGGCGCACCAATACCGTCAGGCGATCGACGCGTACCACCGGGCGAGCGCCGTGCTGGACTCATCGGGGCGCGGCACCACCATGACGGCGGCGATCAACGAACACGACATGGCGATCACCCTGATCCGGCTGGGCGAGACCGCGGAGGCCGAGCGCGCGTTGCACGATGTGCTGGTGCGCATTCGCCGGAGCGATCCCACCGGACGCCTGCCGTCACAGCCGCTCATTCACTATGCGCACACCGCGATGGTCCAGGGCGATCTCGACTCGGCCACGAAATATTTCGCGATGCTCGCCGCGCAGGCTGCCGCCGACACCGATCGGTACTGGCAAGGGCGGGCGCTGTTCGGATTGGCGGAGGCGCAGATTGGGCGCGGAGCGATCGATGACGCGCGGCGCACCATGGCGCGATTTCTTCCGTTGAGCGCGAGTCCCAGTCTCACGAAGACGGACGATGAGATCACGGACTATCGCCTGCTCGATGGTCGCATGGCCTTCGCCACCGGCCATCGCGCGGAGGCGCAGCAAGACGTCACGGATGCGCTCCGTTCGGCCGGGTACTTCGACGGCAAGCGGCGGGGGATCTTCTATTCATCGCTGATTTTCGCCGGCGACCTGGCGGTTGACGCCGGGCAGACGGCGGACGCGCTCCGGTATGCCGCCGATGCCCGCGCCCTCGTGACGCGGGATTCCCTCACGGAGACGAGGAGCGCGTTCGTCGGTGAGGCACGTCTCGTCGAGGCGCGCGCGCTCCTAGCTCGTGGCGATACGGCCGCGGCGCGCACGGCGATCTCGCGCGCGGTGACGGCGCTCAAAACCGGAGCGGGCGAGCAGCACCCGCTCACGAAGCAGGCGTCAGCTCTCCAGCAACGCGTGATGCAACAATAGCCGCGCTTTTCGCCAGTCGCGCTGCACCGTGCGATCGGAGACGCCGCGCAGCTCGGCGATCTCCAAGAACGAGAAGCCGGCGAAAAAATGCATGTCGACCAGCTCGGCTAATGCCGGCTCGAGCTTGGCGAGATCGTTGAGCGCATCGCCGAGACGTTCGAGCTCTTCGCTCGTGTGAACGGTTTCGGCGGAGGGTGACTCGTCGTCGAGTGTGATCTGGAGGCCGCCACCGCGCTTCGCCGCGCGCCGGCGTCGCGCGTAGTCGATCGTGAGACCGCGCATGGCGCGCGACGCGTAGGCGAGAAACCGGGCGCGGTCCACGAACGCGACGTTCTGGCGTCCCGCGATGTTCAGATACGCCTCGTGGATCAGCGTCGTGGCCCCGAGCGAGAGCGCCGCGCCAGCTCGGCGCAGGCTCGCCTCGGCTAGCTGGTGAAGCTCATTATAGAAGAGAGCGAACAGGGCGTCGGAATCGATGTCGGGATGCACGAGAAGCATGGTTGCTGGAAATGGACCCATCGCGCAACGGCGGCCCGATTCGATACAGACATGGATCGATTCGAACCAGCCGCGTTGATTGTGATGTAAATCACAATGGCCAAATACTTACGGGAGCGTAAGTTATCTCCTCGTGGGCATTGACGAGCCCGGCGCGGACTCTGCCTTTCATAGGAATACTTATGGTGGCGCCCAAGCTTATGAGCAATTGAGCGGCACGGCCCGCTTGGCCACGGCAACAGAGCTACGACCGCGCCTCGTCGTCATTCAGAACGGCGAGTCGTTCCGCACACTGTGGCCGCATCTCGCCACCGAGTGCGATGTCATGCTCACGATGACGGCGGATCCCGGCGATGTCGCGCCGCGCTCCGACGCGATCGCGCTTGTAGTGGCGCCCGGCGAAGAAGAGCAGCTCGAGCCGCTCGTGCGGCGCCTCGTGGGCAGCGGCATGGAGGTCGGCGCGGTCGGAGCACGGGCGGACCACCGGCTCGCCGGAACGATCGGGCGAGCGGGCGCCTCTGAATACTTTGCGTTGCCGGGCGATCGCGACGTGCTCGCGTCGTGGCTCAGGGAGCGGTTCGATACCATGCGGACCGCGGCCGCGCGGGCCACGTTCACGGATGTCGAGCGCGAGAAGTATCGGTTTGATGGCATCATCGGGACGAGTGCGGCGCTCAACGCGGCGCTGGAGCGTGCGGCGCGCGTGATCCCCCACCCCTCCGTCACGGTTCTCTTGAACGGCGAGACGGGGACGGGCAAGGAGCTCGTCGCGCGCGCGATTCACTATCAGGGGCCGCGACAGGCGGCGCCGTTTGTTGACGTCAACTGCGCGGCGATTCCCGATCAGCTGCTGGAGAGCGAGTTGTTCGGGCACGAGCGTGGGGCGTTCACCGGGGCGACGAACGCGAAGGCCGGCTTGTTCGAGTTGGCGCACGGCGGCACGCTGCTCCTCGACGAGATCGGGCATCTGGCTGGGCCGCTCCAAGGGAAATTGCTGCGGGTTCTCGAGGAGCGCGTGCTTCGTCGAGTCGGCGGCACACGTCCTATTCCCGTCGACGTGCGGGTCATTGCCGCTTCGCATGTCGACTTGGCCGATGCTGTGCGACGCGGGGCATTTCGAGAAGATTTGTATTTTCGGCTCAACGTTGTGCCGATTACACTGCCCTCGCTGAGAGCACGCCGCGAGGACATCGTGCCTTTGGCGCGACACTTCATCACGAAGTTCGCCGGCGAATATGCTCTGGCGGAGCCGACGCTTGGCAGGAGCGCGCAAGTTGCACTGACTGCCCGGGATTGGCCTGGGAACGTGCGCGAGTTGCGTAACATTATCGAGCGGACGCTGCTCCTCTCCAACGCAACGACGTTGGAGCCCGCGGATTTTATTACCGATCCCGAGCCGACGGCTGCCAGCGCACCCGGCGCCAGCACGGGGATGGGACTGCAGCCACTCGACGCGACGATCCGGGCCGCCGTGCATTCGGCGGTCGAACGGTGTCGCGGCAACAAGAGTGAAGCCGCGCGGCAACTTGGCATTTCACGTACTCGACTCAAACGCCTGCTCGATGAGCCGGATGAGATAACTGATGAAGCATAGGCCGGGACTGACGATCGTTGCCGCGTTGGCGATTGCCGGGTGTGGGACGACCCTCGCCCCTGACCCCGTGGTGCCGGAGTCGGCATTGCATTTTCTCACGCCCGATTCGGGCGCGCCCGGGTTTCTGGTCGACACCGTACGGTTTTACGCCGTCGCGGGGCAGGACCGCAGCGTCGTCATCTACTACCAGGACTCCGTGCCATTCATGACGTTCGATGTCCCCGCGAACGCACTGGAGATGGCGACGGGCGACTCGGTCCTCATTACCGTGGCGATCGCCGATTCGACGCGCCTCATCGTCGGGTTCCAGCCGGCGGGCCTCACGTTCGAAAATGGCCACCCGGCACAGCTCACGCTCTCATACGCGCACGCCAAGAACAACCTCTCGTCAACCACCGAGTCGAGTCTGTCGCTGTGGAAGCAGGAGAATCCCGGCGAGCCGTGGCATAAGGTCTCGAGCAACACGCGGCAGGATTTGCAGACCGTCATGGGGCGGGTCGACGGCTTTACCGTCTATGCCACTGCTTACTGAGGGACTCGTCTCCGCGCGCGAGCACGCTCGCGCCGGGCGATGGGGCGAGGTGCTGCACCTGTTGGGCAATCTCGCCGACGGGTCACCCGAGCCGGAGCAAGTGGCACTCGTCGGCGAGGCGCTGCTGCGCACCGCGCGCGCGCGCGAGGCGGAGGCCTGGTTGCGGCGGACGCTGCCCGATGTCGACCGGAGCGGCGATTGGGTGAGTCGGCGGCGGGCGATGAATTTGTGGGGCGCCGCGCAGTTCGAGCTCGGGCAGCTCGATGGCGCCGAGCTCGCGTTCCGGCGCGCCGTGGAGCTCGGGGAGCAGGAGGACGATCCGCTCCTCGTCGCGCGCGCCATCAATAATCTCGGGCAGATCGCCAACGTGCGCGGTCGTCGCCTCGACGCGCTCGTCATGTACAAGCTCGCCGTTCCGGCGTATCAGCGATTGGGGAACGTCCGGGGGCTCGCGGAGAGCTACCATAATATGGCGATCAGCTATCGGGACTTGGGCGAGTTGGATCTGGCGGACGAGTGCGAGCAGCGCGCGATCGAGTTCGCGCGCGCGGTGCCGGCGGCGCGTCTGGCGGCGCTGGCGCGGATCGGCCGGGCCGAGCTCGCGCTCCGACGTGGCGACCACGCGGTCGCGCGAGTCGCGGCGCTGCGTGGCGCGACCGAGTGTCTCGGGCTTGGTGATCCGGCGGGGACCGCGGACGGGCTCCGCGTGTTGGGCTTGGCCTGCATCGCGGCGGGCGCGTTCGCCGATGCGGCGGCCGCTTTGGAGCGCGCATCCGGGTTCGCGGCGCGGCATGCGAATCCGCTGCTCGAGGCAGAGACGTTTCGCGCGCGCGCGCAGTTGGCGGCGGCGCGTGGGGGCGTGGCCGAGGCCAAGCAGCACGCGCGGGCCGCGCTCGAGCTGTTCGAGCGGGCCGGCGCACAGACCGAGCACGCCGAGCTCGAGGCTTGGTGCGCTCGACTCATCCAGGAGGACTAATGCACATCTCGCGAGTCTTTGTGGCCTTTAGCGCGATCGTGGCGTTGGGGGCGTGCAACGGCGATTCGACCGCACCGAGCGACACCCTGTCGGATCAGCAGATGAGCGCCGATATCGCGGCGAGCTCTGCGCCCGCGGTGGCGACGGGTGCGGCATTCTTCGCTCAGGCGGAAGCGGCTGGCAGCACGTTGGCGAGCGTCGTCGTGCCATCGACGATGGCGTGTACGATGCACTCGAACAGCGGCACGATTACGTTCTCGCAGGCCGAGTCGCATCCTGATAGCGTTGCGTACGACGCCACGTGGGAATACTTCGCCGGCGGCGTGTGTCAGAATATGTTCGTTGTGGCGTCGACCGACTCGATTGCATTTACGGCGGCGCTCCTCGAAGTCGATAACGATCCGCGGTTCGTCGCGCGTGCTACGCGGAACTGGGTGCTCGATGTCACCGGCAGTCCGACCTTGGCGTCGGCGACGTCGCACGTATGGAATGCGACGGGGCTCGATGCGGATACCGCTACGCACCAGACCCCGGGGCTGGACCGGACATACATCGGCGCGGCTTATGACACGGCGTCTGACGTGACGTTCCCGAATCCGCGGAATGGCGTCACCGCGCCGACATCAGGGACGCTCACGCGGTGGGTCACGCTGACCGTCACGCACACGACGCATGGCGTTCACAAAGTCGCGACTGTCTCGCGGCACATCGTCGTGACGTTCAACGGGCAGACGCAGATCCCGCTCGGCGTCTTCGACGCCATGCGGGGGACGCAGCTCCTCGCCTGCACGCTCGACCTCACCGCTCGGCGGATTGTCACGAACAGTTGTCGTTGAGATACGCCGCGCCGTACGGGCGCTTCCGCGTCGGGATACGCGGAGCGTTCGTGCGGTGCGACGCGCGTTCTCGCGGACGCTCGCCGACCAGCCGGCGATGACGGTGCTCGGGGTCGTGTGGCCCTTGGTCGAGAGCGATGACACCGCGTTGCGGCTCATCGGCTATGAGCTCTGTGCGAACCACGCCGGCGCGATGGGTGTCGTGCGACTCCGAAACCTGAGACGGCTCGCCGTGCACCTGACGAGTTGGTTCGACGCCGACTGCTTCGGGAAGCTTCTCGCGGGCCCCGCGTGGCGGGCCGGGCGGATCTCGGATGTGCAGGTTTGGGCGTGGACGATGTCGAAGAGCGTATGGTGGCGACGCGCAGCGCTCGTCAGCACGCTTGGTCAGACGACGTCGCGCACGCTGCGCGTCTGCCGGATCAGCGCGGCTGACCCCGAGCCGATGGTCTGGAAGGCACTCTCGTGGGCACTGCGAGATTTGTCGAAGCGCGATCCTGAGGCTGTACGAGGGTTCATCGCCGAGCATGAGGCCCGTCTGGCGAGCGGCGTTGTGAGAGAGGTACGGAACAAGCTCGAGACGGGCACGAAGGCGGGGCGGCGATGAACCCTCGCACGGTCACTGAGTGCAATGCACAGTTGGGTTCCAGTCCGCGAACAAGCCACTGGGGTTGTTGCGCCACACCCAGGCGTGCAGGCCCCAGAGCTGGAACGCGTCGTTCTGCTTGAATTGCTGACCGAAGAGGACGGGTGGCGTCGCGCTACGGCTCCGCAGCGTGTACGGGATGATGTACTCGACAGCGACCAGTTGGAGTGAGCCGTCGGTCTGGGGCTCGTACAGTAAGACTTGCGGTGTCGTCACCGAGACCGAGCCATCGATCAGGCTGGACTTGGCGTAGTGAACGCCCATGCCGCCGAGCGATGTGTCGACCATGCAATCGGTAAGTTTCGTGGCGTAGCTGTCGGCGACGGCGGCATCGAAGCTGTGATAGCGCGACGTCGACGCACGGAGTGCATTGATTTCGCGGCTGAGCTCCGAGCTGGAGGTGGGAGAGGAACAGGCCGCGGCGAACGCCGCTGCCGTGAGGGCGAATATGAGTCCATCGTGGCGCATGACATGACCTCGTGAAGATTGTCTGTCAGGCACAACGGGATTGAGGCCCAAGATCGGACATCGCTCGCCGGGCTCATCGGTACCACTATCGCCTTGACAATTGCATCAGTCCGGGGCTAGCCATCCGCATCCAAAAAACTGGGAGGCGGCATGGATTCGATGGACCAGCGGTTGGACGCGCTCAATGCGGAGATGTCCAAGGTCAAGGGCGAGCTTGCGGCGGCGGGCGCGAAGGCTCAGGCGACGAGTACGCAGAAGCTTGCTGAGCTGAGGGCTAAGGCGAATGCGGTTATGCAGCAAGCTGGCGCCGCGACACATGCCGGGCTCAGCAAGTTTCACGCGGAGCTTGCCGACCTCGAGGCCAAGGTCAAAGGCGCTGTCAAGAAATAGAATCGGTCTAAATGGTTCTGAGTGGCGCTTCGCGCCCGCCGTCGCTTCGCTTCCGGCGTTGACCGCTCCGGCGTTGGTCGATTCGGCGTTAAGTCGCTTCGACGTTAGTCGCTTCCGGCGTTGATCGCTTCGCCGCCTCCAGCGTTTGCGTTTGGCGAGCGAAGCGAGCGGCGCGAAGCGCCACTCAGAACCAGATTGTGCGCGTTACATGCGCCGTATGCGTAGATAGCGAGCGACGTCGGGCAACGCGCGGGCGACGACGTACCCGACGATGCCGATCACCGCCAACCAAGCCCACGAGCGCGCGTGTGACATGAATGAGATCTCGATTCTCTGGCTCACCGCCGGCTTGAGTTGTGACGGCGATACGATTGCGATGACGGCCGCGACGCAGCCCAGCATCGAAGATGTCGTTCGCGGCGCGATTCCGTGGATTCCGAAGGTGACGCTGCATAACCCGTTCCTCTCGATCGAGAACGGTGACGAGTTCGTCGACATCTTCCGGCGTGGTGCCGAAGGAAAACTCGGCCCATTCATCCTGGTCGTCGAAGGCTCGATCCCGGATGAATCGCTCGCCGGAGAAGGCTACTGGGCCTCGTTCGGCACTGACCCGGACACGAAGGAACCGATCAAGACATGCACGTGGATCGACCGCCTGGCGCCGAATGCCTGGGCGGTCGTCGCCGCGGGCACATGCTCGGCGTACGGCGGCATTCACGCCATGCAAGGCAACCCGACCGGCTGTATGGGCTTGCCCGACTACCTGGGCTGGGAGTGGCGGTCCCAGGCGCAGATTCCGATCGTATGCGTCCCAGGTTGCCCCGTGCAACCCGATAATATGATGGAGACGCTGCTCTATTTACTGCACATGGCGGCGGGACGCGCGCCGATGATTCCGCTCGATGAGTCGCTCAGACCGCGTTGGCTGTTCGAGAGCACCGTGCACGAGGGTTGCGATCGTGGCGGGTACTATGAGCAAGGCGAGTTCGCCGATGCGTACGGATCAAAGACCTGCATTGTGAAGCTCGGCTGCTGGGGACCAGTTGTGCAGTGCAACGTCGGAAAGCGAGGATGGATGGGAGGGATCGGCGGATGTCCGAACGTCGGCGGCATTTGCATCGGCTGCACCATGCCCGGATTTCCGGACAAGTTTCAGCCCTTTATGAACCAGCCGCCCGGTTCCCTGCTCTCGTCGACCGCGGTCATGACATACGGTAAGGCCATTCACGCGCTCCGGCGGTTTACACAGGCCTCCCTCAACAAGCGGCGCACGTGAATCAAATAGAAGCGGAAGCCACGCTCGTTGGGCTGGCGTCGGTCTTTGTGGGACCGCCGGGCCAACTGGAAGAGCACACGCTGGAGGCCAGATACCGGACGCTGGTCGAGCAGGTCCAAGCCGTCGTCTTTATGGCCTACCTCGACCGCGGCATCGGTGAAGCGTATGTGAGTCCGCGGATCGAAGAAGTGCTCGGATTCACGCAAGCGGAATGGCTCGAGGACCCCGTGCGCTGGTACAACCAGGTGCACCCGGACGATCGCCAACGGTGGAGCGTCGAGGCGGCCGAGATGTTCTTGACGGGACGGCCGTTGCGATCGGCGTATCGCGTCATCGCGCGCGATGGCCACATGGTGTGGTTCCACTGCGAAGCCAAGATGGTGCGGCGTGACGACGGGCGTCCGTGGTTCATCCACGGGGTCGCGTTCGACATCACGGAGCTCAAGCGCACGGAGGAAGCGCTGCAGGAGGAGCGCAATGTCGTGTCCGCGATCCTCGACACCGTCGGCGCGCTCATCGTCGTACTGGAGCCCTCCGGGCGGATCATCCGGTCGAATCGCGCGTGTGAGCGATTGCTGGGGTGCACGGCCATAGGGCGATCGTTCTGGGAGTTGTTCGCCATCCCGCAGGAGGCCATCGCCCGCAGTGAATTCGAGACCTGGCTGACGAGCGCGGACGGAGGGCAACGGCGCATTACCTGGTCGTGTACGACAGGCTCCTTTTCGCCAGGCTACGTGATCGCGACCGGCATCGACATCACGGAGCGCAAGCGGATGGAAGAGGCCATTCTCGATGTCAGCACTACCGTGCAGCGCCAGATCGCACAGGATCTGCACGACGGCCTCGGTCAGCATCTCACGGGCATTGCCTTCATGTCGAAGGTCCTGGAGCAGAAGCTCGCCGACGGGCAGATGGCCGAGCCGGCGGATGCGGCCAAGATCGTCCGGCTCGTCAACGAGGCCATCAATAAGACTCGCGAGCTGTCGCGGGGTCTGCTGCCGGTGTTGTCGGACGCCGAAGGTCTGCTCGCCGCGCTCAAGCGGTGGGCCGGAGAAGTCGAGGACCTCTTTCGCATCCCTTGTGAAATACGGTGCAATGAGCCTATCGAGGTCCCCGATGTGAGAGTGGCGACGCAGGTGTATCACATCGTGCAAGAGGCCGTGAACAATGCCATCCGCCACGCCAGGCCTACGCGCGTATGCGTTTCGTTGCGGCGAACGGCGGAGGAGGGCAATATCACTATCGAGGATGATGGGGTGGGATTGCCCGACACATTGCCGAGCCGAAGCGGACTGGGGCTTCATATCATGCGATATCGCGCGAATTTGGTCGGCGGATCAGTCGAAGTGCGGCGCGGGCCGGAGCGCGGGACGGTGGTCTCGTGTCGATTCCCGCTGCGCGCGTGACCGAGCGGCATCGCGTCTTTCTCGTCGACGATCACCCGATCGTCCGACAGGGTCTGACGCTGCTCATCAATCAGGAGCCGGATCTCGTCGTCTGCGGCGAGGCTGAGGCGGCCTGGCCGGTCCCCGCCGCGCTTGCCGCGCTCAATCCCGACGTCCTGGTGCTCGACATCTCGCTCAATGGGCCCGACGGACTCGACCTCTTGAAGAGCATTCGGGCGAACGATACGAACCTGCCCATTCTCGTGTTGTCGATGCACGACGAGTCGCTCTACGCCGAGCGAGCCCTGCGGGCGGGGGCGAACGGCTACATCATGAAGCAGGAAGCCACCGAGCGGGTGCTCGTGGCGATCCGCCGCATTTTGCGCCACGAGGTATACGTCAGCGATCGCATCGCGAACACGATGCTGCAACAGCTCATCTCGAAGCAAATCCACTCGCCGCAGAGCCTCGTCGCGACGCTCAGCGACCGCGAGCTCGAAGTGTTCCGGCTGATCGGCGACGGCCACGGAACGCGCGAGATCGCCGAGCAACTGCATTTGAGCATCAAGACCGTCGAATCGTATCAGGCGCACATCAAGGACAAGCTTTCGTTACCGAGCGCAAGAGCATTGATGCAGCGCGCGATCGAGTGGCGATTGAGTAGCGATTCGACCTAAGGGATTCCCCTAGGAGATCGCGGGATGTCCCCGCTTGTTGTGGCCTGTTCGTGTTGGTATCTCAAAGCCACCACACGCGCATCGAGGGGCTATGCCCGACACCGTGCCTTATGGCCGCAAGACGCAGCGGCCATCGCCGGTTCCCGAGATCCACATCGTCTGGATGACCGCCGGCCTGGGGTGCGATGGCGATACGGTCTCGATTACCGCGGCGACACAGCCGAGTATCGAAGACGTTCTGCTCGGCGCGATTCCCGGTTTGCCCAAGGTCCATTTGCACAACCCTGTTCTCGCGGTTGAGAACGGCTCGGATTTCATGAAGTTCTGGTATCAAGCCGAGCAAGGGAAGCTCGACCCGTTCGTGCTCGTCGTTGAAGGCTCGATCCCGAACGAGAAGATCCACGGGCCCGATGGGTACTGGGCCGCGCTCGGCACTGACTCCAAGACCGGGCAACCGATCAAGACGACGGAATGGATCGATCGCCTCGCACCAAAGGCCCTGGCGGCCGTCGCGATCGGGACCTGCGCGACGTACGGCGGCATCCATGCGATGTCCGGTAACCCGACGGGGTGCATGGGACTCGCGGACTATCTCGGATGGGATTGGCGGTCGAAGGCCGGCGTGCCGATCGTGAATGTGCCGGGATGCCCGGTACAGCCTGACAACTTCATGGAGACGGTGCTCTATCTCCTATATCAGGTCGCGGGTTTGGCACCTATGATCCCTCTCGATGACCAGCTGAGACCGACGTGGTTGTTCGGGAAGACGGTGCATGAGGGATGTGATAGAGCGGGATACTACGAGCAGGGCGATTTCGCGACCGAGTATGGCTCCCCCAAGTGCATCGTCAAGCTCGGATGCTGGGGGCCGGTCGTGAACTGCAACGTGCCGAAGCGCGGGTGGATGGCCGGCATCGGTGGGTGCCCGAACGTCGGTGGCATCTGCATCGGATGCACCATGCCCGGATTCCCCGACAAGTTCATGCCCTTCATGGATGAGCCGCCCGGCGCGAAAGTCTCCGCCGCGAGCATCAGCATCTACGGGCGCACGATTCGCGCGTTGAGATCTTTTACGAATACGACCCTCAATAAAGAACCGAAGTGGCGCCACCCGCGGGGAGAGTTGACCACGGGATATCACCCCAGGGCTTGAGGACAATATGACAACTGTTGCCCCCACGGGACGCGCTGGCAGCGAGGGGAAATCGCGCAAACTCGTGGAGATGAACTGGGATCCCATCACGCGCATCGTGGGGAGTCTCGGCATCTTCACCAAGATCGACTTCGAGAATAGAGAAGTCGCGGAGTGCCATAGCACGTCGTCCATCTTCCGCGGCTACAGCATTTTCATGAAGGGCAAAGACCCGCGCGACTCGCACTTCATCACGAGTCGCATCTGCGGGATCTGCGGCGACAATCACGCGACCTGCGCCATGTATGCGCAGAACATGGCATTTGGCGTCAAGCCACCTGCGCTCGGCGAGTGGATCGTCAACCTCGGCGAAGCGGCCGAGTACATGTTCGATCACAACATCTTCCAGGATAACCTGGTCGGCGTCGACTTTTGCGAGCAGATGGTTCGCGCCACGAATCCCGGCGTGTGGGAAAAGGCCAAGAAGACCGAGTCGCCGCACGCTAAGCAGCATGGGTTCCGCACGATCGCCGACATCATGACGGCGCTGAATCCGTTCACCGGGTCGTTCTATCTCGAGACGCTACAGGTCTCCCGATATACACGTGAGATGTTTTGTCTCATGGAAGGGCGCCACGTACATCCGTCCACGCTATATCCGGGCGGTGTCGGAACGGTGCCGACTATTCAACTATTTACCGATTACTTGGTGCGATTGGCTCGATACGCCGAGTTCATGAAGAAAGTCGTGCCGTTGCATGACGATCTGTTCGACTTCTTCTATGAGGCGCTACCGGGATACGAGAAGGTTGGGTATCGGCGGACGCTGCTCGGGTGTTGGGGGTCGTTCAATAATCCCGATGCGTGCGATTACACGTACAAGAAGATGTCGACGTGGGGCGATGCCATGTATGTCACGCCCGGCGTTGTGGTCGACGGGAAGTTGGTGACACATGATCTGGTCGATATCAACCTGGGCATCAGGATACTTCTCGGGCATTCGTTCTACGATGATTGGCAAAACAGTGAGACGTTTGTAAAAGCGGACCCCCTCGGAAATCCGGTCGATCAGCGGCATCCCTGGAACCAGACCACCATACCCCGTCCGCAGAAGCGCGACTTCGATGACAAGTACAGCTGGACCATGTCGCCACGGTGGTTCGACGGCAAAGACTATTTGGCGCTCGATACCGGTGGCGGACCGATCGCCAGATTCTGGGCGACTGCGCTCGCGGGGCTGGTTGACATCGGTTACGTGAAAGCAACCGGCAAGAGCG
>DATHNL010000104.1:0-10198 GCA_035486035.1 Gemmatimonadaceae bacterium | reverse complement strand
GTTGGCCCGCGTCAGTGGGGCGGCGGCGGTTTTGGTGGCGCTAGCTGGTCTGCTCGATCTAGTACTCTGGCGGCTCGGAAGTGCGCCGCTCGTCGAGTCGACAACGCAACTGAGCCTACCGCTCCCCACCACGGCCTTGGGGATCATGGCGATCGGTATCTCGCTCTGGCTCGGCCGATCCGACGACGTCCCGCGATGGTCGATCATCGCCTCACGCGTCGTCGCGGCGCTCGCCGTGGCGTGGGCCGTGATATTCCTCGTCGAGTGGATCGCCTCGATCGACCTGGGCGCCGACAAGCTGCTCTTCGCCGACCGGCTTCGCCCGGCCGCAGGGCGTCCGCCGGGACGGCCGTCTGTCTCGGTCGCGATCACCCTCGTGCTCCTCGGGTCGGCGCTCATCGCACTCCACGCCGATTCGCCGATCGCGCATATGACCACGCGCGTCGGAACGGCGCTCGCGCTCCTCATCACGTTCACGATCCTCGTGAGCCACGTGAACGGCGCGCGAGATTATTATCACGTGTACCCGGTCGGCGACATGGCCCTCGTCTCAGCGCTCACGCTGGGATTCGCCGCGCTGGGAGTGCTGCTCGTCAGACCCGCGGCCCGAGGTGGCCTCTCCTCGATCCTCATCGACGAAGCCGCCGGCGGTGTCCTCGCGCGGCGATTGTTGCCCGTCGCCATTCTCGTCCCGATGGTCCTGGGCCGCCTCTGGCTCTCCGGGGCAGTCGCTGGCTGGTACGATCCAAAGGGCGGCGCCTCGCTCTTCGTCGTCGCCAGCACGGTCGTGCTCGTCTGGGCCGTCGCGCGCAGTGCCCATGTGGTGCACGCGACCGACGTCCAGCGCTCACGCCTGCTGGTCCGCGAGCAAATGGCGCGCGAAGAAGCCGAGCGGGCGAATCAGGCGAAAGGCAATTTCTTGGCGGTCATGTCGCACGAATTACGCACACCGCTCTCGGCCATCATCGGATACGAAGAATTACTTGCGGACGAGATCACCGGGCCGATCAACGATGGCCAGCGTCAGCAACTCTCGCGCATCAAAGCGAGCGCGCGCCATCTCCTGCAACTGATCGACGAAATCCTCACGTACTCGAGGGTCGAGGTGGGGCGCGAGGCCGTTGATATCGAGACGGTGCCGCTGCAAGCAGTCATCGATGACGCCGTCGCGCTCGTTGCGCCGATGGCGGACGACAAGGGCGTGGCATTGACATGCTCGAAGCTCGATGGCGTGACGCCGATTCGCACCGATGCGCAGAAAGTGCGGCAGATCGTCGTGAATCTCTTGTCCAATGCCGTGAAGTTCACCCCGGCCGGCGGCTCAATATCCGTGACGCTCACGACCACAGAACGGCGCGTGACGATCGCGATTCGGGATTCTGGGATCGGCATCGCCGGCGAGTTCCTCGACCGGATCTTCGAGCCGTTCTGGCAAGTGGAGCAGAAGGCCACCCGCACGGCCGGCGGTACGGGCTTGGGACTCAGCGTCTCGCGCCGCCTCGCGCGGATGCTCGGCGGGGAAATCGAAGTCGAGAGTACGGTTGGTGCCGGGAGCACGTTTATCGTCACGCTCCCGCTCGATGCCCTCAATCTCGCTCAGTCACACCCGCGCGTGCCGACTCCGACGGCGCCGCGTCCCAGCCTCTCTGATGCGCAGGCGAGTCCCCGTCGGGCGCCCGCGTCCGTGGAGTCGAGCGCCAGCGCTCGCACGTAGAAACGGCGCGCCATCTCGTAGTGCGCGGTCGCGTACTCGTGATCGGCGATCGTGCGCATCGCCGACGCCGTCCGTGGCACTCGCGGCATCGCCTGGGCGTGCTGCCGGACCAAGCCGAGTGCGACGACTGACGCGGCCACCAAGGCCAGGGCCGTCCCCGAGAACGCGAGCACACGACTCTTTTTCTTGGGCTTGACCGGCGGCCGCCGGATCGCGGTCGCTGGTTTCGCCGGCGGGCGCGGAGTCTGTGCGCGTGGTGTGATCGGCAGCGGCGTCAACGGCAGCGGCGTCAACGGCAGCGGCGTGGTGGGAGCCGAGGCGGCTTTGGCAGTCTTCGCCGAAATGCGACGCGACGCTGACGAGGGACGCGGTGTGCGCGCGGGCGGTGTTGGCTCCGCTTCGGCGGGCGTGCCTGCCGCGGGGGTAGCCCCGGAGACCCGCGCTCCGGAGGTCCGCGGACGGGGCGCCGTGCCGCGAACCATGGAGCGTAGCAGCGTCTCACCGGCGGCGCGATCGGCGTCCGTTTGCCGGATCGCGTCGAGCGTCGTCACCAGGTCCTGCGTGCTCCCGAAGCGCTTCGCCGGATCTTTTTCGAGCAGGCGGAGCACAGCCACCGTGAGCGCCGCCGGCGTGTCGGGCCGCATGAGCGAGTAGTCAGCCACCGGCGTGAACCAATGGTGCTGGATGATCTCCGGCAGCGAGTCCCCGTCGAAGGGCACGCTTCCCGTGAGCATCTGGTACGCCACGATGCCGAGCGAATACTGGTCGGACTGGGGCCCAACGGGTTTCCCGGCGCACTGCTCCGGACTCATGAAATGCGGAGTCCCGATCATGGCACCCGTCGCGGTCAGGGTGCCGGATTCGACGGCGCGCGCGATGCCGAAGTCGGACACGACGACTTTCGCGTCGCGGTCGACGAGGATGTTCGCGCCCTTGATGTCCCGGTGGATGATCCCATGCTCGTGCGCGAACGCCAACGCCGCGGCGGCCGAACGGAGCACGATGAGTATGACGGGAAGCGGCAGCGCACCGTACGCGTCGAGGACGGCATCGAGCGGCTTCCCGTCGATGAACTTCATCGCCATGTACATGATCCCGCCCGCCTGGCCAACGCGGTACACCGGGATCACGTTCGGATGATCGAGCGACGCCGCGAGGCGTGCTTCGCGCTTGAATCGGTCGGCGACTGAGCCGACGGGTCCCAGCTCGGGCGGGAGGACCTTGAGCGCGACCGGCCGGTCGAGCTCGATCTCTCGCGCTTTGTACACGATCGCCATGCCACCGCGGCCGAGCTCGCGCTCAACGTCGTATTCGGCGGCCAGGCCCCGCTTGAGGGTATTGAGGAGCCGTTCGGACTCAGTCCCGCCCAGGGCAAGCGTCGACCCTTCGGCGTTCGTCACGGGCTGGCCGCAGGCGACGCAGAACTTCGAGTTTGCCGAGACGAGAGTGCCGCACTGAGCGCAGAACATGTCTACTGATGAGACTAGGGTCTTCCGTATGGCGTCACGGAGTTAGGCGTCGTTAAGTGCCAACGTTCGCAGGGTTTCGTCGTCCAATCGGTGGCCCCCCTCGAACTCGATTGCCGTAAACGACTTATCCGCGGCCTTGAGCGCGCCCGTTTGCCGCGCCACCCGTTCCGGCGTCGCGTACTCGTCGCGCGACCCGATCACCATGACCAACTCCGCGCGGCGGAGCGCCGTGTCGGCGCCGAGCGGCACGTCCTCGGGGATGGAGCCGGCCCAGAATATGGCGCGATCGACCGGGAGGCGGGTGTGCGACAGCCAGCGGGCTACGGTCGCCGCGCCCTGCGAGAATCCCAGCGCGGTGACGCGGACCGCGTCGCGGGCGACGTCGCGGAAGATCGTGGCGTAGAGCGTGTCGAGATACGTGATCTGGTCGGTGATCTCGCTGGCCCGGTCTTCTTTTGTCATCCACGTCGCCCCGACGCCGGAGGTCTGGGAGGCGCCCGGTCGGGTGTCGTGGTAGTACCGGTTCAGCGCTTCAGGCGCGACGATGAGATGCGCGCCGTCGTCGACTGGCGCGAATCGGCCGATGAACTCGCCGGCCAGGTTCCCGTACCCATGGCAGACGATCCAGACCGCGCGCGTCTCCGGCCCCATGGCGCCCAGCGTGTAATAGCGCGCCGTGCGCGGGACGGTTACGTGGTGCTCGTGCGGTGTTCCCATTCGGGCACGAAGTTGAACCCTTTGAGCACGAGTGCGCCCCTGCGTCCTTGTTGTGGATCCAGGACGTACGTCGTGAGAGAGCCGTTGGCGACTTCCTCGCCCTGATCGAGTGCGAGCAGCTCGCTTTCGGTCATGTGCTCGAGGATGTAGCGAAAGCAGAGCACGACGACCGAGTGCGCGACGATGAGCAGCCGCTCGCCGGGATACTCGTGCGAGATCGTGTCGATCAGGGTCCGTAAGCGCAGAATGACATCGGTCCAACTCTCGCCGCCGGGTGGCCGATGATAGAACTTGCCGAGGAAGCGCCGCAGCGTGGCTTGCTCGGGTTGGCGCGCGACGATGCCATCCCCGGTGAGGCCATCCAGCACGCCGAACTCTTTCTCACGCAGGCGCTCGTCGATCCAGATGGGCACGTGATCGAACCCCGCGGCCGACACCAGGATGGTCGCCGTTCGGTGCGCCCGCTCGTAGGGCGAGGTGAGCAGCATGGTCGGCTGCTCGTCTGGCGGTTGCGTTCGGAACCAGTGGCCGAGTGCGGCGGCTTGTTGCTCGCCGCGTGGTGAGAGGGGGACGTCGACGTCGCGAATGTCGATCCCCGTCGAGAGGCGCCGCGCCGCGAGCGCGGCTTCGCGCGCGATGTTGCCCGCGCTTTCGCCGTGGCGGACGATCCAGAGGACCGTTGGCCAGATCTCACTAGGGTCGTGAAGCGGACTCACCGCCGAAGCATAACCCGCCGTTCCGCGATGATCACGCGGGTCACCGTGAGCGCTGCCCGGATGGTGAGCACGAGTCCCAGGACGGCGGCCACGTCCGCGAGGTTGAACACGACCTCGCGCCCGTTGCCCGGGCTCCATGCGACGAAGTCGATGACTCCGCGGGGCGACGTGATCAAGCTGTACAAGTTGCCGGCGGCCGCGCCCGCGATGAGGCCCAGCATGACGGGCGACAGTTTGTCGATAACCGCCAGCGGGCGACAGAGGATGCCGGCCAGGACGAGTGCGATCAGCGTCAGCGCGACGTTGATCTGCCAGGTGTAGGGGCCGATCGAGATGCCGAGCGCGGACTGATCGTTGTGCGCGAGCACGAGTCGCATGGTTCCGGCGACGAGCTCGATCTCCCGCTGCCCATCGAGGTAATGCGCGGCCAAAGCCTTGGTCGTCAGGTCCACCACGACCACGATCGCGGCGCAGATAACGAATGTTCGTAGCGGTCGCCGCGGAGTGGGTGCGGTGACGATCGGCTGGGACGCCGTAATGCGGCGGTGCCAGATAGGGGTGAGGCGACGCATCCGAGGTGAATTACGCAGGGCGCGTACCGCGCCACCGCTCCCGGTAACACCCTGCCGCATCAGCAGTTACAATCGGTCTACATGACCGGCGCCTGTAGCGCTCACACGACAAGTAGATTCGGCCATGCGCTATTGCGTTTTCTGTGGCTCGAACAGAGGAGCCAGCCCGAGCTATGCCTCGGTCACCGCGGAGCTAGCCAGGTGTCTCGTGGCCAACCGCATTGGGATCGTCTACGGTGGCGGCAACGTGGGCCTGATGGGTGTACTGGCCGATGCGGCACTGGCCGAAGGTGGCGAGGTCGTGGGAGTCATTCCCCGTATGCTCATGGACAAAGAGATAGCGCATCGCGGACTCACCGAGTTGCGAGTCGTCGGCTCGATGCACGAGCGCAAAGCGCTCATGGCCGACTTGTCCGATGCGTTCATAGCTGCCCCCGGCGGCTACGGAACTCTTGACGAGTTTTGCGAGATTCTGACCTGGACCCAACTCGGCCTACAACGCAAGCCTATTGGGATGCTCAACGTCGACGGCTATTTCGATCGCTTGTTGTCCCTGTTCGATCACGCCGTGACCGAACAATTCGTCAAGCCAATGCATCGCGACATGATCGTGACCGATGACACCCCTCAATCGCTGATTGCTCGGATGCGTGTGCCCGGCTAGTCTCTCTCGTCATGTCATTGACGAAGCGAGTTCCAAAGATCCAGCCGTACGTAATCAAGACGTCGAAGATCCAGGGCAAGGGCGCCTTCGCGACGCGTCTCATCCGGAAGGGCGCGCGCATCGCCGAATACTTGGGCGAGCGCATCTCCCACGAGGAGGGCGACCGGCGCTATGACGACGACAAGATGAAACGGCACCACACGTTTCTGTTCGTGGTCAATAAGAAAATCGTGATCGATGCGGACGTGGACGGGAACGATGCCCGGTTCATCAATCACTCGTGCGACCCCAACTGTGAGGCGGTCATCGAGGATCGGCGCGTGTTCATCGACGCGCTGCGCACGATTCGGCCCGGCGACGAGCTCGCGTACGACTACCAGTATGATCGCGACGACGCGACCGGGTGGGGGAAAGAGGCCGATGCGCAGTATCCCTGTCATTGCGGGGCCGAAAAGTGCCGAGGCACGATCCTCTTGCCTGAAAAGAAGAAGCGGAAGCCCCGCAAGAAGGTGAAACGGGGCTAGGGGGTTAGGTTTCTACCCCATGCGCCGCATCCTCGCGATATCCATACTGGTAGCCGGCTGCGCCCATTCGCGCCCCGCGTCTCAACAACCCGCGCCCGAGCAGCAAGCGGTCGCGGTGAAACAAATGCCACCCGACACGATCCATCCCGAGGGCATGCGTGGGCGCATGCACGCGGCTCCCGTGGTCGATATTCGTTCGGACCCGTTCTACTCGATGAACCGGACAGACTGGCCCGGCCCGAACGTCTATCGCGACGCCTCGGGTTCGCCTGGCCCGAGCTATTGGCAGCAGCGGGCTGACTACTCGATCCGCGCGACGCTGGACACTGCCGCACAGCGGGTCACCGGCGAGGCAATAGTCACGTACACGAACAACTCGCCGGACACGATGCGGTTCGTGTGGATGCAGGCCGACCAGAACATCTACCGCCAGTCGAGCGAGGGGAACGCTCTCTACTCAGCCGACACGCGCACGGCGGCGGGCGCGTTTGACGGCGGATACACGTTTACCGAAGTCGCGGTCAACGGCACCCCGGTCACGCCGCATGTCGACGACACAATGATGCGGCTCGACTTGCCGTCTTCTTTGCCTCCCCATGGCGGCAAGATCACCATCACCATCAAGTACGCCTTCAAAGTCCCAGAGCATGGCTCGGATCGCATGGGACGTGATGGGCCGTTGTATGAGATCGCCCAGTGGTATCCGCGCATGGCGGTGTACGACGATGTTCGAGGATGGAACGTCGACCAATACCTCGGCCAAGGCGAGTTCTATCTCGAGTACGGCGATATCGACTATGCCGTGACGGTCCCCGCGGGCTACACCGTGGCGGGCAGTGGCGTGCTGGAAAATCCGGCGGATGTCCTCACGGCCACTGAGAGACAACGGCTCGCCAAGGCCATCACGACTAAGGACGTCGTGCAGATCATCACGCCAACCGAAGCGGCTCCGAAAGTGACCGCCGGCACAAAGACGTGGCGATTCCGCGCGAGGAACGTTCGGGACGTCGCGTGGGCCGGTGCGCCGGATTTCCGGTGGGACGCGACGAGCGTACACGGGATCCTGTGCCAGGCGTATTACGAGGAGCCCAAGGCCGGGGCCGAGTGGGAGCAGGCGGCCGAGAATACGCAGTGGACGATCGGGACGTACTCTGAGCTGTTGTATCCATTCCCGTATCCGCAAGCGACCGCGGTCGCGGGGCCAGTCGGCGGCATGGAGTATCCGATGTTCGTGATGGATGGCTACGCGAACGCCGATCTCCCCGGCGACGTGTTCCGCACCAACGATCACGAGCATGGGCACGAGTGGTTCCCCATGATCGTCGGCTCCAACGAGCGGCGCTACGCGTGGATGGACGAAGGTATCAACACGTATATCAATGCGTTCTCGCAGGAGCGGCGTTACGGGAGTGATCCGACGCAGTGGCCGCGGGGCATGAGCAACTTCTTCGCGTTCCTGGGCGATTGGTATGCGGCGAACAAGGCCGGCATTGATAACCCGCTCATGAACCGGCCCGACCATTTCGCCGACCAGGACGTTTTGGGCGTCGAGGGCTACCAGAAGCCCGGCGCCGTTCTCCTCGCGCTTCGCGATCACGTCGTTGGTGCCGAGTCGATGGATCGCGCGATGCGCGAGTATGTCCATCGGTGGGCGTTCAAGCATCCTACGCCGGGCGATTTCTTTCGAACTGTCGAAAACGTCGCGGGCAAGGATCTGTCGTGGTTCTGGAGATCGTTCTTCTACACGACCGATGTGCTGGATATCGGCATTGACTCGGTAAGCACAAAGCCGGCCGATGACGGGCGGCTGGTCGCGTCGGTGCAACTGCAGAGACATACGTCGGTCGTGTTCCCGGTCGAGCTGAGGCTGGCGCTAGCCGACGGGTCGACGAAAGACATCACGCTCCCGGTCGACATCTGGTCGCGCGGCATGACCTTCACGGCCGAGATCCCGGTGTCGGCCGAGGTCAAGGGAGCGCGGCTCTGGCCCGATCGGTCGTCGATCCCTGACATGAACCCCAAGAACGACACATGGGGTACGCCACCGGCTGGCGACCCGCCCCATCCGGCGACGGTTGGCGGTCTAGCGCCCGTGTTCTCGGCCCGCTGATATTACGGACCTATGGCTTACGTCCCATTCAAGAAAGGCGGCTGGGGCTTCGCGGCGTTTATCTCGATCCTGACGATCGCGATGTACTTGAGCGCCTATGAGATCCACCAGGCGACGTATCGGTCGCCGCGTGACCCGACCACGCTTGGCGCGATCAGCCACAATCATGCGAGTCCGTGAGCTGATCGCCGCCCTGCAGAAGAGCAACCCGGACTCGGTCGTCATGGTGCCTGGGTTCGATGGCGGCTTTCAGGTCGCGGAGCTCGTGCATCCCGAACGGCTGCGGAAGGTGGTCGACGACTCCGGATACGAGTGCTACGGGACGACCGATGGTCGCCCCGAACCGGGCAGCGAGTATCTCATCATCGAGCCCGAGCCTGGTGTAGAGGCAGATCAACCCAAAAAGTTGTCCTGACGCCGGGTTCGGACTCGAACCCGATCCGTCCCTCGTGCTGCTCCACGATCGCCTTGGCGATCGCCAGGCCAAGCCCCGTTCCACCGCGCTGACGGTTATCGGCGCCATCGAGCTGCTGGAACCGCCGAAAGAGCTTCTCTCTGTCCGCGGTCGGAATCCCTTGCCCGGGATTCTCAACGCTCATTCTGACACGCTCGTCGGTCGCGGATACCGTCACGCGCACCGCCGATCCGGTCGGCGAAAACTTGATGGCGTTCGAGACCAGATTAGTCAAAACCTGAACAATCCGATCGCGATCGCCGCGCACCATTGGCGTCGGCTCGAGGTCGTGTTCCAGCCGGATCCCGTACACCACGGCCATGCCAGCGATGCCATCGAGCGTCGCCCGCACCACGTCCGCGGGCGCGAGATCGACGAGGTCGAGCGAGAGCACCCCGGCCTCGATCTTATCGAGATCGAGCATGTCGTTGATGAGGCGAATCAACCGCTCGCAATTCTCGCGCGCCACGTGCACCAGATCGATCCCCTTGTCGCTCAACTCCCCCGTGACACCAGCTTCGAGTAACCCGAGCGCCCCACGAATCGAGGTCAACGGCGTCCGCAGTTCGTGTGAGACCGTCGACACGAATTCATTCTTCATGCGATCGAGCTTCTTCCACTCGCTCAAGTCCCGCATGATGGTCGACAGAAACCACACCCCGCCTTGCGCCGAGGGATGCGCCACAAGCACCTGCGAAACGGGAAGGTCAGCCCCATCCGCCGCCCGCACGAGCGTCTCGCCGCTCCAGTGTCCCTCTCGCAGCGCAACAGGCACCGCGATTTCCCACATCTGGTGTGGCACCGGCGGCGCGCTGCCGAGCACACGGCGCGCCGCGTGGTTCAAGTAGACAACGTCGCCCGCCATGGTGTAAATCGCGACGAGGTCAACGGTCGCTTCGAGCGTGGCCACGAGCCGGCGCTGGGCATCCTCGGCGCGACGCTGCTCGGTGACGTCGCGGAACCCACCGTGTGGCCCGGTGAGATATCCCTCGACCACAAGTCGTCGCCCATCGCTCTTGGCGAACACGCTATCGTGCGGCACTCTCTCGCCGGTCGCCGCGCGCTCGAGCGCCCGCCGGAACGCATCCCGGTGCTCAGGCACGACGACGTCGAAGACGTCCTCCGTGGCGCCGAGCGAATCCCGCCAGGCTCGGTTCGTGTACAGCAGTCGCCCGTCGCGAGAGGCGATGTAGATGAGATCCCCGGATGCATCGAGCATGAGCTCGAGCTGCACGGCGAGATCGAGCTTCTCGGCGTC
>DATHNL010000103.1:0-24588 GCA_035486035.1 Gemmatimonadaceae bacterium | reverse complement strand
TCGCTCCCACGCGCGCGTCCGGCGTCGAGCCACCCACCTGCAACTGGGCATCCGTCTGCTGCTCCACCAGCGCGAAATAAATAACGCCGTTGAGCGGGTCGGAGAGACCGTTCGGCGTGTCGCCCGGGTTGGAAGAAAAGTCGAAGAAGACGCCGCTTGGGAAGTTCGCCGCGCTGGTCGACGCGAATCCACTGGCGAACAGGGAGTCGAGCAACCCCATCGCGGCGTTGTAGCAGGTCGCCTTCGAGCCCTTGCACCCGTTCACGTCGGTCGCCCGGAATACCCAGGCCTTAGCCGCCAGCGCCTGGTCGAACTGCGCGAACGTTTGTGGCGTGTTGGCGTTCGCGTAGCCCGGAGGCATCGGGAACGGGAATGGGGCACCCGTCGCCAACCTGGTGCGGGCATCGGCCAGGAGATCGATGATCGCCCGGTAGACGCTGTCCTCGCCGACCCAAGGCCCCGGTGGGCCCGATGGGTCGAGGTCGACATTCACCGGCGCGCCGAGCTGCGCCCGCGTTTGTATGACGTAGAAGAGCGCCAGCGCCTGTTGCGTCTCGCCGAACGCAATGGACGAACTCTTCTCGCCGGCGGAGAGGTCCGGTGAGTGCGGTATCGCATCGTCGTATAGGTTGTCGAGCCGGATCTCGATGTACGGATTGCCCCATTGCGAGCCACCAAACTGCGTGTTCGAGAGCGGGCCGAAGTACGGTTCCGCGTAATCGGGCTGGTTGTTGCCGGAGAGGTTGACGCCCTCGCGACCCATCGAACCTAAGCGCCAGACGTACGATTCGATATCCTGTCGGGCCTGGTCGAATATCCCGATGGCAGCGGCCGACATGTTCGCCCTCGTCGGGTTCCCGTAAATGGACGCCGTGTTCGGCGCATTGGGATCGGTGACGTTGAAGTCGTAGCAGGCGATGCTCGCCAGGGCCGTGGCCGACAGCGTCAGCAGCGTAATGGTTTTCATGGTCAGAACCCCGCCGAGATCGTGAAGTAGAACGTACGGGACGGCGGGTAGGGGGCGAGATCGACACCCCGGAACGGCGACTGGCCGAAGTTGCTGACCTCCGGATCGTAACCGTAGTACTTCGTGATCAGGATCAAGTTGCGCCCGGATGCGCTCAACTGCACACCGTGCGAGCCGAAGAGATAGCGACTGTATTGGAGCGGCACGTCGTACGCGATCTTGACCTCGCGCAGCTTGAGGAAGGTCGTGCTCTGCACGTAGGGCGTGGCGATACCGTTGTCGCATGCCGTGACCAGCGCGGCGCCGTAGCTGCCGTGGTCCACCAGGTTATTGCAGCCATAAAGGGACAGCGTCTGGTTCTCGATGATGCCGCCCTTCTGCCAATCCCAGAGACCGGTCAGGGTGAAGCGCGACAACGTGAACGTGCTGCCGAACGTCAAGTCGTAATCCGGATTCACCTGACCCATCGACGAGACGATGAAGTTGCCGTTCTTGTCGATGCCGGTCTGACCGACGATCTGTGTGATCGGCCGGCCCTGCTGCACGAGCAACTCGCCGTAGGCGAGACCGAAACCGGACCCGGTGGGCGTGAAGCTCGTCACGCCAGGCGGGAGAGCGAGGACGGTGTTGTGCAGGGTGCGGAACGCCGTGTTGAATGTCCACGTGAAGTTCCGCGTCTGAATCGGGATTAACGTGGTACCGATCTCGACCCCTTCGTTCTGGAACGTGCCGCCGTTGGCGATGATCTCATTGTACCCGGTCGAGGGCGCCGGCGTCCGCGGCAGGAAGAGATCGTACGTCCGACGATGGAAGTACGTGACCTCGAGGTCTACGCGCGACGACCACCCGGTGAGATCGAAGCCGCCCTCGAACTCTCGCGTCCGCTCCGGCCGAAGGTCAGGCGCGGCGAATGTCGCCCCTCCGAGGCCGACGCCAGGGAAGCCGCCGTACGACCGGTTATCGACCAGCGTTGTGAACTTCTCGCCGAAGATCGGCTGGTTGCCCGTCTCGCCGTAGTCGCCGCGCAGCTTGAGTTCGGTGCCGCGGCCGAGTAGTTCGCGGAACCGATAGGCGGCTGCGACTTTCGGGTAGATGTAGTACTTGTTGATCAAATCGTTCGCCGAGGTGCGTTCGGCGCGGAGGCCACCTTCGATGTTCAGCCGTTCGTCGAACAGGTTCAGGTCCTCCTGTCCGTAGAACGACAGCGTGCGCTCTACCGTGTTGAGCTGGAATGGGACGACGACCGATCCCGCATCAATGTTCGTCTGCGTTCCGACGAGGTTCGAGGTGAAGGTCTGCGCGCGATCGAGCTGGCGATCCTCGTAGGTCATCCCCAACGCGGTCGTCGCCTTGAGAAGGCTCGACGACGTGTTGTAGGTGTGGATCGCGTTCAGGTTCCAGTTGTATTGACGGCTCTGGGCCTGTCCCTGCACGGCGACGCCCGGCGTCGGTTGCGCCGCTTCGAGATACACGTCGGCCGGCAGCGTGACGCTCGTCCCCTGATCGAAGAAATCCATGCCTCCCTGGGCGACCAGCTGGACGGATTGGCTCTCGGTCTTGAGCGCCTGGTAGCTGGTCCTGGCCGATCCGACGAAGCGGTTCGTGAGGGCCGTGTTGGTCCCCAGCGAAATGGTTTGCAGTGGATTCGAGCCCTTGTACGTGACGTACGGCGTTGGCCACGCAGCGTTCGCGAAGTTGAGTGGCTCGAAGCTCGGGATGTAGGAGATGGAATACGGAACGCTGGCGCCGCTGTTGTCGTTGTTGTTGAACCCGCGGTCTTCGCGCGTGTGCGTGAACGTCGTCGAGAGCGAGCCCTCGAGCCCTTTGCCGAGATGCTGATTGAGGTTGACGCGCAGGGACTGCCGATCCGCGGCCGTGTTCTGCTCGATGCCACCTTCCTGGGCGAGCGAGCCGGACGCGTAGTACTGCGTGTTGTCATTGCCGCCACTCAAATCGAGCAGCGTCGTGCTCTGCAGCGGCGTCCGGCCGGCGATGTCATTCAGGTGGTCGTAGACCGGCATATTTAGGCTGCCGCTCGGATCATAGGCCTTGATCGCCGCGGTGTCCGTCGGAGTCGACGCGAACGTGGCCAATGCCTGGGGCAGCGTCCACGGTTCGTTGGCCGGCCCGCGCAGCAGATGCGCGAAACCGGTCTGTTGTGAGACGTTGATCCGGAGCTTCCCGGCCTTGCCGCGCTTCGTCGTAATGACCACGACGCCGTTCGACGCCTTCGATCCATAGATCGAGGACGCGGCGGCGCTCTTGAGCACCTCGATCGACTCGATGTCCGCCGGGTTCAAGTCGGCCATACGGTTTGCCGCGTCGTCCTGAATCGGACCCGTCCCGCCCAGGCTACCGCTCTGCGTCGCCTGGAATAAACCCGTCGGGATGGTCTCATTGCTGTAGATGACGCCGTCGACGACGAAGAGCGGGTCGGTGCTGCCGGTCGCGGTGGTCACACCGCGGATTTGCACCTGCAGGCCGCCGCCCGGCGCTCCCGAGTTCGACTGGATGCTTGCGCCGGGCACTTTCCCCTGGAGCGCCTCATCCACGGTCTGCGCCGGCGCGCGCGTGAGCTCGGACGCGGACACGAGATCGGTCGGCATCGTCGCGGTCGCCTTGGTCGTCGTCGTCGCCTGACCGGTCACGACGACCTCGCTCAGCTTGGTCGCCTCCTCGATCATCGAGACGGCGACGGTGCTATCGCCAGCAGCCACGTCGACTGACTTGGGCTGGAAGCCGATCGCGCGAATCACGAGCGTCTGCGGACCGGCGGGCGCCGTGATCCGGAATCTGCCGCCGGCATCGGCCTGCGCCCGCGCGGTACTACCCTGCACGACGACCTGCGCGAACGAGATCGGTTGTCGGTCAGCCTCTCGGACGACCGTACCGTTGATGTGCCGCTCCTGCGCTTGGACCTGCGCTGCGAGAGCGGTGAATGCCACCGCCATCCAGACAATACGACAATTCATGGCCACTCCGGGGTGAGAGTTGGCTACATGCGTGGTGGGACAGTGTATCGTCAATAGCCGGTATTAATGCCCGGCTTTAGCGATCGGTCAAGGAGTGGCAAGGGGACGCTTACGACCATACGTTCCCGGGAGTGGAACGCGTAGCGCTGACCCTGATCGTCTGCACCGTATGTCTCGCTTGCAGCACGGGCGCGGTGCATCCATCGGCTCCAGCCGACGGAGTCGCGCGCGTCGTGCCCGCCGGGGGCACACCAGGGCTGAAAGTGGCGGATGTGCCTCGCTCGATCTCGGCGCGCGTCGCCACGCGCGTTCACGAGTTCGGCGGCGCCTATATCGACGGGCACGGCTCTCTCACCGTGTATCTGACCGACCTGTCGAGCGAGCCGTCGGCCAAACGGGCGTTGACCAACGAGCTGTTGGCGAGCGGACGCGAGGCCCCCGGCATGCGTGTGCGCGCCGCCAGATACACGTACGCCGATCTGTGGCGATGGAAGAACGCGCTGCGGCCGCTCCTCACCAGCGCCGGTGTCGCCATGCTCGCCGTCGACGAGCGAGCGAACCGCGTACGCGTCGAGACGAGTGACAACACGGTCGCGCTCGCCACGAGATGGATCCAGCGCCTCGGCGTGCCCCTCGCCGCCGTCGAAGTCGTGGCGACGGCGCGCATGGTCGAAGCCGGCTCCGTCGATGGAGGTCAGCGGCCCGCCATCGGAGGGCTTCGCATCGCCGGGTTCTTCGAGCAGACGGGCATCACGTATACGATCATCTGCTCCTATGGACTGAATGCTCGCGACTTCGCTGATACGGTTCACCACTATATGGTGGTCGCATCGCACTGCGTGCAACACTCGCCGCCGGTCGGGGGATATGTCGGGGCGAACGTCTACCAGCCGGACACGACCGCGCTTCGCGCGAATCTCGTCGGCGCCGTCTTCGCGAATCCCTTATTCCTGAGCGGTGGCGCCTGCCCCGCGGGCGCGTACTGCCGGGCGAGCGACGCGGCGCTGGTGCGAATCGCTCCAGGGGTGACCGCCACGCTCGGCGCCGTCGCCCGACCCTTAGGCCGCGCGTTCCTCCCGCAGATCTATGGTCCGACGACCATCGATCCGAGTCAGCCGACTTTTCAGCTCGCCGGCTATAGCGAGGCGCTCGTGGGCGACACCGTCGACAAGGTCGGCGGCGCCACCGGCTGGACCGGGGGCGTCGTGACCGCCGTCTGCGCGGACGTCAACATCGGTGGCTACATCAGAACCTGTAGCGGCGTCGTCAGCGGCGGCGCGGGGCTCGGCGACAGCGGCGCGCCGGTCATGTACAAGAACGCGCGTGGGCGGTACTACGTCGAGGGCATGGTGTTCGGGCTCACCGACAATGGGCCGGACGGCGTGTCCGGACGTCAGTACTACTTCAGTCCGTGGCAGTCGATCAGCGACGATCTCGCCGGGTTCGCGGGACTCGGAGTACGATAACTCAGTGGTTGGGCGCCAGGCGCGCGAGCGCCGCGTCCAGGATACCCGGTTTCCGGTCGTCCCACTCCGCGTATTCCTTGCGCGTCACGGCCGCGCGCACGAGCGTGCCGCCGAGGTAGCGCACGGGCTCGGGCGGAAACGCGCCCATCGACTGGTCGACGATGCCCGACGCACTCCACTCGTCGCGGAGCCCGAGCACCAGGCTGGCGAGGATTCGCCCTCCGAGGTAGCTGGGCCCGACACCGTGGCCGCTCCAGCCGACGCCGTGCACGATGTGCGGCCGGCCCCCGAGTCGCCCGATGAGCGGGAGCGCAGTGGGCGTGCGCTCGACGGCGCCGGACCAATCATGCGTGATCCCCACACCACTGAGCGCGGGATACGTCCGAGCGAAGTCGCGCGCGACTTCCATTGCTCGCCACGGGTCGCGATCGAACGCTCGACCGATCGTGGCGCCAAAGGCGAGCGCGCCACCGCCCTTGCCGAACACGATGCGCCCTTCGCGCGTGGTCCGATAGTAGTGCACACGCAATTGCGAGTCGGTGATCGCTGAGCCATCCGTCCAGCCGATGCCAGCGAGCCGCTCCGGGATCGGCTCGGTGGCGACGATGTCGCTCGACACGACGACCATACGCCGCGAGAGCTCGCGCACGCTGCTCGCCCACGCGCCAGTCGCCAAGACCACGCGATCCGCTCGCATCTCCAGCCCGCTGTCCGTCCGCATCACCACGGGCGTGTCCCGAGTAAACGTCGCCACGCGCGTGCGCTCGTATATGCGAACGCCACGCGCCAGCGCCGCCCGCATGAGCCCTCTGGCGAGCGCCGCGGGGTGCACCGTGGCGTTACTCGCCTCGATGATGCCAGAGCGATGCACGGTCGAGCCCGTGCGAGCCATGTCCGCCCGCGCGAAGGGCGCGACACCGAGGCGGTCACACGTACGCAGGACCGCGTCCCACGCGCCCTCCTGCGCCCGGTTCGTCGCCGACCAGACCCAGCCCCCGCGCACAAAATGCGCGTCGATCTGCTCCGCCGCGCAAAATGCCGCGATACTCTCGATGGCGCGCTCGGACGCCGCCGCGAGACGAACGGCCTCGGCGTCGCCGCACAACGCCACGAGCGTATCGATCTTCGGCCACCACGTCAGGACGAACCCGCCGTTCCGCCCCGAGGCGCCGCCGCCGCAGATACCTTGCTCGACGACAGCGACGTCGCACGCCGGCGCGAGCTGTTTGATATGGATGGCGGTCCACAGTCCGACGTACCCGCCGCCAATGATCGCGACATCGGCGCGCGTCGACTCGCGTAGCGGTTCCGCCGTCGACCCGTCGGGCAGCGCCTGCTCCAGCCACAAGATTGACATAGGGCTAGGGGGTAGGGGTATATTTCGGCATGCGAGAAATCACCCTACGAATCGGCGGCATGAGCTGCAGTCATTGCCAGCAGGCGGTACGGGGCGCGCTGGCGGACATCCCCGGCGTCGAGGTCGACACCGTCACCATCGGCTCGGCCACCGTGCGGTTCGACCCGGCCAAGGCGAGCGTTGACCAGCTCGTCGCGGCGATCGACGACGTCGGCTACGAAGTGTTGGAACCCGTACCGTGGTGACAGTGACGTTTCCGGTCTCCGGGATGACGTGCGCGGCCTGCTCGGCTCGCGTGCAGCGCGCGCTGCAGCGTGAGCAGGGCGTCGATACGGCCCACGTCAATCTGCTCCTGGAGAACGCGACCGTCGAGTACGACCCCACGAGCACGGACCCGAAGCGATTGCTCGATGCCGTCCGGAAGACCGGCTACGGCGCCGCGCTGCCGGTCGACGACCAGGCGGCGGTCACGCGCAAGGCTGCCGTCAGCCTTGTGCTTGCGGCGGCCGCCATGCTGATCCATTGGCGGGCCGGCTTGCTGGCGATGGCGCTCATTACCATGCTCTGGGCCGGCCGCGACATCTACATGCGCGCCTGGAGCGCGGCACGCCATGGATCGGCGGACATGAACACGCTGATTGCCATCGGGACCGGCGCGGCGTTCGTGTATTCGCTGTTTGGCCCCGATGTGTACTACGAGGCCGTCATCGTCATCTTCGCGTTCGTGCTCACGGGGAACGCCATCGAGGCACGAGCAAAAGCGCGGACGACCTCGGCCCTCCGGGCACTGGCCGACCTGGCGCCGAAGACCGCCCGCATCCTCCGGGGCGCGGAAGCGATCGATGTGCCCATCGACGAGGTGCGCTCCGGCGATACGATCCTGGTGCGCCCCGGCGAGCGATTGCCGGTCGATGGCGAGATCGTGAGCGGGCAGACCGCCATCGACGAGTCGATGATGACGGGTGAGTCGATCCCGGTGTCGAAAGCAACCGGCGACCGCGTCATCGGCGGTACTCTGAACGGCACCGGTGCCATCCGGTACCGGGCGTCCACACTGGGCGCCGACAGTGTGCTCGCGCGCATCATTGCGCTCGTCAAGTCCGCGCAGTCGAGCCGCGCACCCATGCAGCGTCTGGCGGATCGCGTCAGCGCCATCTTCGTGCCGACCGTCATTGGCATCGCGCTCGTCACGTTCATCATCTGGGCTTTGGTCGGCCCAATGACCCACGCATTGACGGCGGCCGTCGCCGTCTTGATCATCGCGTGTCCCTGCGCCATGGGGCTCGCGGTGCCGGCGGCCATGATGGTCTCCACCGGGCGCGGCGCCGAGCTGGGCATCCTGATCAAGGGCGGTGAAGCGCTGCAGCGAGCAGCCGATGTCGACACCGTCGTCTTCGACAAGACCGGGACTATCACAGCCGGTCAGGTCACTGTCACTGACATCACCGGCCTCGACGCCACATCGCTCGCTCTCGCTGCCTCTCTCGAGTCGGTTAGCGAGCATCCATTGGCCGCCGCGATCGTTCGGCATAGTGCTGCACTCAATGGCGCCGGGCTTCGCCTCGGCGTACCTACGGAATTCGCTTCGCACACCGGTCGCGGCGTGACCGGCATCGTTGACGGCCATCTCGTCGCCGTCGGCAATGCGGCAATGATGGCCGAACACGTCGGGCATGCAAATGTGTCCACCGGGCAAGCACAGGTGTCCGCCGGCCATGCACAGGTGTCCGCCGAGTATGCGCCGGTCGAGTCAGACGATGGCGCGTTCGCGCGAAGCGCGGCGCGCTATGCGGCCGAGGGGAAGACGGTCGTGTATGTCGCGATCGATGGCGCGATGGCTGGCGCGCTGGCCGTTGCCGATCCCGTCAAGCCGACGGCGAAAGACGCAGTTGCCGAGTTGCGCGGGCTCGGGGCCGAGGTCGTGTTGTTGACCGGAGATACCGAGTCGACCGCGCGAGCCGTGGCGAGGGACGTGGGAATAGACCGGGTGATCGCCGGAGTGCTGCCTGAGGGCAAGGTGCGGGCAATAGAGGCGATCCAGGCCGAGGGCCGTGTCGTCGCGATGGTCGGCGACGGAATCAACGATGCCCCGGCGCTGGCCCGCGCGGACGTCGGCGTTGCGATGGGCACCGGCACCGATGTCGCCGCCGACGCGGCGGACGTCGTGCTGATGCGCGGCGACCCGCGGGCCGTCGCGCAGGCCATACGGCTCGCCCGCGCGACGATGCGCGTGATGAAGCAGAACTTGTTCTGGGCATTCGTCTACAACGCCATCGGGATCCCGATCGCCGCGAGCGGTTTGCTCAACCCAATGCTGGCCAGCGCGGCGATGGCGGCCAGCTCGATCAGCGTGGTCTCCAACAGCCTGCGGCTCCGCCGCGTGAGGGTCGACTGATGCCACCAAAGAAGGCCATCGCCGTGACGCCGGGCACCACCGAACGCACGCTCAAACGCCTCCGTCGGATCGAGGGCCAGGTCCGCGGCCTCCAGAAGATGGTCGCCGATGAACGCTACTGCGCCGAGATCATGACGCAAATCTCGTCGGTGCAGGAGGCCCTACGCGCCGTGGGCCGCGAGCTGATGCGCAATCATCTCGAGCATTGCGCCACGAAGGCGATTCGCGGAACGCCCGATGAGGCGTCGGCGATGTACGACGAGCTCATGGACCTGATCTACACTCACAATCGTTGAAGAATTTGGGCGCGGCTGACCAGCCCCACGAGCCCGCTGTCCTGCACAACCGGGACGGCAGCCGCGCCACGGACACCCATGCGCCGCATCGCGCTCCGGAGCGAATCGTTCGGCCCGACGGTCTCCGTATCTTGCGCGATGTCCACGGCGCGCACGAGCGTCCCGAGGATGCTCGCCGTGGTCGCCAGTCTGCCGAGGTCCCCGATCGTCACGACGCCCACCACGTGTCGCTCGGCGTCAATCACGGGGAACACGGATTGGGTACGGTTGTCGAGGTGGTTGATGACAACCGAGAGCGGCTCCTCTTCCGCGATCACCGTGGGATGGGGGTCGTACACGTCGCGAACCGCGAGTGACTCGACATCGTGCTCGATGGACTCGCCGCGCCGGCGGAGCCACCCGCTATAGAGCGAGTCCGGCTCGAGCCGTCGCGCGACGAAGTGCGTGACGACTACGGTCAACATGAGCGGGAGCACGATCGCGGTATCGTTCGTCATCTCGAACACGAGCAGGATGCCGGTGACCGGCGCGTCAGTCGCGCCGGCGATCATGGCGCCCATCCCCACGACGGCGTACGCCTCGGGGTGCAGCCCCAGCCCTGGAAATAGCTGCGCGAGCACCACGCCCACCCCGCCACCGGTTGCCGCGCCAACGTAGAGTGACGGCGTGAACACGCCACCGGAGCCACCGCCATTGAGCGTGATGGATGTCGCGACGATCCCGCCGGCGCCGAGCGCGAGCAGCGTGTACCACGGGAGCCGGCCGAACATTTCGACGTGGATCGCGAGGTGCCCATACCCCACGAGCAACCCGCCCGACAACCACACGAGCGCGCCGACGATGACGCCGGCGATCCAGGGTACGATCCAGACGGGAATGCGCCGGCGGAGCATGGTAAACACAGCGTCGGCACCGAAGTACACCCTGACGAACGCCACCGCGGCGAGCGCGATCACCACGCCGAGCAACGGAAAGAACACGACCACTTCGAGGGGTGATTCGTACCCGTACTGGGTCGGAACCGGAAACGCGGGATGATTGCCAAAGACCGCGCGCGAGACGACGGCCGCCACGACGCTGGCCACGACGACGGGCGAGAATGACCCAACACTGAGTGAGCCCAGGATCTCCTCGAGCGCGAAGAACGCGCCCGCCAGCGGCGCATTGAACGCGGCACTGATGGCCGCTCCGCAGGCGCACGCGACGAACACGCGCACGCGATCGGCGGTGAACTCGAACGCCCGACCGAGCGCGGAGCCGATGGCCGCGCCGAGCACCACGACGGGGCCCTCGCTGCCGGCCGAGGCGCCGGAGCCGATCGTTACGGCGCTGGCCAGGGTCCGCGCGATGGCGGGTCGTCCGGGCACGATGCCGCCGCGTTTCGCGACGGCGATCTGCACGTCGGGCACGTTCACACCGTCGTGCGACTGCCCCAGCCGCCGCATGATGTACCACGCCACAAAGAGACCGGCGCCGGTAATCAGCGGCCGATATAATGACCACCGGTGGAACACGAAGTACGAGAGGTCGATCGCCCGGTAGAATGCGACGACGCCCAGCGCCGACAGCACGCCGATGATCACGGCGAAGCCGAGCAGGATCGTATGTTCGCTCAGCTCGCGTTTATTGAACCAGTCGACGAAACGGCGCATCTACGGAAAATGTATCGGTACCGATGTATCTTCTGCTCATGAACCGGACGGGTGGAGCCGAGGTCCGGGCGACGCTCGATGCCATCCGCCGTCTCGTGCAGGGCATCCGGTCGCCATCCCGGCGGGATGCGGCCGCGGCCGGGCTCACGGCGGCCGAGCTATTCGTTCTGCACGCGTTGCGCGACGCGCCGGCCCACTCGCTGAATGAGCTCGCGGGGCGCACCTATACGGATCAGAGTACCGCGTCGCCGGTCGTTGAACGGATGCGGCGCCGGGGACTCGTGCGACGCGAACGGTCGGCCGAGGACGCGCGCCGTGTCGTGATCGCCCTGACGCCAGCCGGGCGGACGGCCGTCGAGCGCTCGCCCGAGGCGCCGCAGAGCGCCATGATCGCCGCGCTGTCGCGCCTGTCCGCACGCGACCGGCGCGCCCTGGCGCGCGGACTCACACGGCTCGTCATGGAGATGGGCCTGAGCCACGAGAAGGCTGGCATGCTATTCGAGGACGCAACGGGCTAGTGTATTTCCAACGATTCTTCGAACCCAAGCTCGCCAGTGCGAGCTATCTCGTCGGCTGCCAGAAGAGCGGTGAGGCCATCGTCATCGACGCCAACCGCGATATCGATCAATACGTCGACGCCGCGGCCGCCGTCGGGCTGACCATCGCGTATACGACGGAAACGCACATTCACGCCGACTTCGTTTCCGGAACCCGCGCGTTGGCGGCTCGCACCGGAGCGCAGGTCCTGTTGCCCGCCCTTTTGGCCGACGGCGATCACATCGACATCGGCAAAGTCCGGCTGGATGTCATGCGCACGCCTGGCCATACGCCGGAACATGTGATCTTTATACTCACCGACAGGGGCACCACCTCTCGGGCCTGGGGCGCGCTGACAGGCGACTTTCTGTTCGTCGGCGACGTGGGTCGGCCTGATCTCCTGGAGCGGGCTGTCAGGGTACAGGGAACGGCCGAGAGTGGCGCGCGCGCGTTGTTCGCGTCATTGCGACGATTCCGAGAGCTGCCGGTAGATCTGCAGATTTGGCCCGGACACGGAGCCGGATCCGCGTGTGGAAAAGCGCTCGGCGCAATGCCATCGACGACGCTCGGCTACGAGCTCGCCACGAACTGGGCGCTGCAGATCGCCGATGAAAGCACGTTCGTGCGCGGGGTCCTGGAGGGCCAGCCGGAGCCGCCGAGGTATTTCGCGATCATGAAGCGCGTCAACGGCGCCGGGCCAGACCGCGAGTCGACGACTCCGCGACCGCCGCGGATGCCGGACGCGGCATTTGGGCCCTTGCTCGATGCGAAAGCGATGATCGTCGATCTGCGGCGCGCGGATGCCTTTGCGGCGGCGCACGTCCCGGGCACGATCAACATCCCGCTCACGCGCTCGTTCCCGACGTGGGCAGGCTCCGTGCTGCCATATGACGCGGATATCTATCTGATCGGCGACGACGAGCGCGCGACGATCGAGGCGACGCACGACCTCTCGCTCATCGGCCTCGATCGGGTCGCTGGGCGATTCACGCGCCAGGTGATCGACCGCTGGCGCGAAGCCGGCGGGGCGATCGGAACGGTCGCCCAGATTGACGCGCGCACGCTGGCCGACGCGCTGCGCACGGGCAGCGTCGCCGTACTCGATGTTCGAGACGAGAGTGAGTGGGACGAGGGGCATCTCGCCGAGGCGATCCATCTGCCGCTCGCGACGCTCGCATCGCGGCTCGGCGACATTCCCCGCGGCCGACCGATCGTCGTCCACTGCCAGGCCGGGTCACGCTCGGCGATCGCCGCGAGCGTCTTGACCGCGTCCGGGATTCCGGACGTGCGCAACCTGACCGGCGGCATCGCCGCGTGGCCTGGCCCCCTAGTGCACGGCCGGAGCGACCCCTGACGCGATGAGATCGAGGACGGCGATCGCTTCGTCGTCCGACGTCTCCGGCGCGTCGAGCGACGAGGTCGCGACGACGACGAGTTGTTGATCAGGGACGATATAGATGTATTGGCCCCGAAACCCCCAGGCCAACCACACCGTGTGACCCTGGACGTTCGTCAGCCACCACAGATAGCCATAGTTCAGGCCCGTGACCACTCCGTACTGGTTCTCGATCGCCTCGTGGACTTTGAGTGACGTGGTCAACCAATCAGACGGCACGATCTGAGCGGTCGCCGTGCGTCCATTCTGGAGCACGAGTTGTCCGATCTTGGCCAAGTCTCGCGTACGGAGTTGGATTCCGGCGGCGGCGTTATTGTAGCCGCGATTGTCCGTCTCCCACGCCAGTGTGTTGATGCCGAGCGGCCCTAAGAGGTGCGTGAGCGCGTAATCCTGCTCAGTTACGCCTGTGGCGACGCTCAGCCCCACGCCAAGTAGATGGACCGCGGCCGAGTTGTACGTATACGTGGTCCCTGGCGTGTTCACGAGCGGCCGACCAAGGAGATAGTCGATCTGGTCTGGCGCCAGCGCCCAGAGATTGTAGTCGTTGGCGGTCCACTCATTCCACTGCCATCCACCGGTCATGGTCAACAAGTTGTCGACGGTAATCGCGGCTTCGTCGGAACTCATGGTCGCGATTCGTGGCGGAATAAGCTGGTCGAGGGGCTCGGAGACGCCGGGAAGGTCACCGCGGTTGATCGCAATGCCAATGAGCATCGACGTAATGCTTTTTGTGACCGAGCGAACGTCGCTCAGGCTATCCGCTGTCACTGGCGAGTGATAGTACTCGGCGATCAGAAAGCCGTTTCTCGCCACGAGCAGCGTGCGAAGACCGAGAGTATGAGGCGCCTGCGCGAAGGCGCCGGCTAGCGCGGCGCTGTCGATGTGCTGGGACGATGCCGAGGCGATACGCCAGCCGCCCGTGAGATCGATGGGCGCCGGGCGCGGCGCCGTTGCGTCGCTACAGGCGCCGAGCAGCGCGACGAACGCGCATGGCGCCACCCAGCACGATCGCAACGACCAGAATGACGAGCGAGATGGAGACATGGCGCGGGCGAGGAGGTAAGGCGGCGATTCGAACGGTCGGATCGCCGACCACCGTGAACGCTGCCCACTCGCTCGGCCGGGCGCCAGAGGCCCGGCGCTCGAGTTTGGCCGCGCGGAGCGCATCGGCCACCGGGAGCCCACGAGCGAGGCCTGAATAGAAGGCCCGGACGAAAGGCACGGTCGTTTCGTCCCTGATGCGCCACTCTGTGGCGATCACGCTTCTGGCGCCGGCCTCCAGAAAGGGCGCGGTCAGCCCTTGCACGCCCTCGCCATCGACCACAACGCCGCCGGCCGAACGACAGGCCGAGAGCACGATCAGGTCCGCGTGGAGTCGGAGACCCGCGACATCGGATGGCGTCACAACGCCGGACTCGCCGCCGCCCGGCGAGAGCACGAGCGCGGTCCGATCGGCGCTCCGGTCATCCACGATCGCGTGCGTCGCGAAATGCAACACGGTGAACGAGTCGAGTGGTGCGTGCTCGAGATAGGCGGCGCTCGCCGAGTCGCCGAGCCGCACCGTGGCGATTCTCGCGAAGCTCGCGGCCATTCGAGCCTCCTGGCCCGACTCGCGAAGCCGTGGTAAGCCGGTCGCGACAACCGCCGACCGGTACACGGCCACTCCACTCGAATGTGAGAATACGGGATCACCGAACGCCAGAACTCGCAGGGCGCGGCTCGCCTCGGACCGCCGTCGGAGAGCCAACAGCACGCCCGCCGAGGGAACGACACTGACAATCGCGCGTTCGACAAGCACACGGCCGTCAGCGCCGATCAACGCATCGAACGGGAGCCGGTGCAATGGACCATCTGGCACTATGATGATTCGCGGCGCCGCGACATTGATCAACTCGGCGCCGAGCACTCGAGCCAGGTCGCGCGGATCCTGGCCTGCTTCCAGCAGCGCGACAAACCTGGCGATTGGCGCGGCGAGCGAATCCGCGCTTGGGGCGCCATAAGCCCGAATGGTGTCCCTGCGCACGACAAATACCGTCGTCGGCGCGCCCCGGGCCCCAGTCACGAACTCGATGAGAGCCGTATTCGAATCCAAGAGACTCGCTACTGTGCCGACCGTAACACCGTACGCGGTCGCCGCAGGCGCCGCGTTATTCGCGCCCAGCGCCGAAAGCTGACTGATGCGATCGGCCAGGTCGCGAGCCCTCCGGCGTTCGGCCAGCGCAAATGCCGACGGTGTCATGCCGCCGAGCGCCAACGCGTGAATGACCGTCGCAATGTGCATGTCGCGATCATTGACCTCCTGCGGCCCTGCCTGAAACACGAGCAGCCGGAGATCGCGATCCGTGAGCGTCGCTCGCCACGCGTCGATCTCGTCCTCCGCCGCCGACAGCTCGCGCTCGGCGTCGCCGAGTCGGCTTGCGGCCGCGTAGGCTTCCGCGCGGAGCACGCGACCCTCGTACCGCATCATGTGCTCCGACGTATCGCGCGTCGCGATGTACCGGTCGAGCAACGCCACGGCGCGCGCCGGCTGACTGTCAGCGAGCGCGATCAGCGCCCGCTCGCGGCCGACACCGACCGCCCACTCCGGATGTCGGTCGGCCTTCGCCAATGCCACCGCGGAATCGAGATCGCGAGTCGCTTGGGCCGTCGCGCCAGCGCGGAGATCGATCGACGCGAGTCCGCGCTCGAAGTCGAAGACTTGTGACGTGTCGCCGAGCGTGGTATTGAACGCCGCCTCGCCCTCGTAGATCGTGCGGGCCCGGCGGAGATCGCCGGCGGCCATCGCCAGGTCCCCCTCATAAGCGAGGACCGTGTGCACGTTGCCGGAGTCGCCGATCGCGCGGTATGTCGCGAGCGCGGTATCGAGGTACGTGGCCGCCGATGGATAGTCGTTGAGCTCGAGCGCCGCGATACCGAGCACGGTCGACGCTCCGGCGATCACGAGGCCGTTGCCCGAGGCGAGCCCCTCGAACCGGGCGGCCACCGCCCATTTGCGCATCGTCCCGATGTCCCCATTCTCGTGATAGATCTCGGAGTGCCGGATCATCGTCACGCCCAGCTCGGAGCGATCATGCGCGGCGCGCTGCAGCGCCTCGACGCGCTCGAGCGTGCGCTCGTTCGAGTCGGCATCGGCGCCGATCTTGTACGCGAGCGCCAACGCCCGCCATGCCCGCGCTTCGGCCCGCGGCAGGTGCGCCGCTCGCGCGAGATCAACCGCCCGCTGAATCAGCGCCCGGGCGTCTCTTCGGCTCAGGATCGCCGCCAGTGTCGCGCGGCGAAACGCGACCTCCGCTCGGAGATCCGTCTCGCCCGGGGGCAGCAGTCGCTCGGCCGAGTCTAGCAGCGTAAAGCCGACCGGGATTCCCTCAGCCGCCGCACGCAGCATCGAGAGACCAATGAGCGCCTCGGCTTTCGCAAGCGAATCGTGCGTCGCGCCGCGCTCCGCGCGCGCGAACGCGGACTCAGCTACCGGTACGATGTCGCGGTCTACCCCCTCCCAGCCGCGCCCCAGATCGGCGTACACTCCGCCAAGCACCGCGTAGAGGCTATCGGCCAGGGCATAGCGGTACGTCAGGCGAGCAATCGTCGCGAGCCCAAGCGTAGCGGCGGGACCTTGCCAGCGAGCGGCAACCTGGGACGCGCTGTCCCCGTCGACAGCCCGAACGGCAGCACGAACGACGCCGCGCGGGTCGGCGAGCTGGACGAGCAGAGCCAGGCAAGCGGTCACCGCCATGGGGCTAACGTAATGCGCCCTATCACCTATACGCCCCTACCACTTGTATACTGCTATTCACGTGGCCGATCCTCTCTCGCGGGCGCTCGACGACGTGGTGTCACGTGCCGCCGCTGCTGTCCGGCAAGCGGGGTGGCGGTTCGGTCTCTCTCCGGATGAGGTCGACGAGGTCTTTCAGGACGTGCGCATCCGTCTCTGGAACGCCCGAGGGAGTGAGCAAATTTCCGAGACCAGCTCGTCGTATGTGTACAAGACAGCGGCAAGCGCGGCGCTGGATTTGATACGCAGGCGCCGCGGCGGACTGCCGACGGACTCCCTCGACGTGGTGGATGCGCCTACTCCAGCGCACAATCCGGAGCAGTCGCTCGCGGCGATGGAGTTGGGACGCGCCGTCAATGCCGCGGTCGACACCATCCCGGTCACTCGTCGTCCGGTGGTGCGCATGTATCTGATGGGCTACCCGCGGGAGGAGATCGCTGCGCTTATGGGATGGACCGAGGCCAAAACACGCAATCTGCTGTACCGCGGCCTGGCCGACCTGCGCCAAGCCCTGACTGCCCGCGGCATTGGGCCGAGTACCGCATGACCGACATGACCGACGCTGAACTGCGCGATATCTACACGCGCTCCCTCACCTCGCGCGCGCCATCTCGCGCCGCATGCCCATCACCCGAGGCGATCGAGGCGCTCGTCGCCCGGACCGGCAGCGAGGCACTGCGCCTGACGACACTCGACCACGTGATGTCGTGCGCGGCCTGCACGCAGGAGTTCGAGCTCCTGCGCGCGATAACTGCGGCCGAGCGCGTCACTGCGGGCGCCGCTCGTCCTCGCCGCTCCGTGGCGCCTTGGCTCGCCGCGGCAGTCGTCGTCATCGCCGCCGGCGCACTGACGCTCACGCAGCTCCAGCGTTCGGGCTCGAATCCCACACGCGGCGCATCGTCGTCCGACATCGCACTTATCGGCACGGTCAGCGGGTCGCTCGTCTGGCACGCGATCCCCGACGCGGTACGGTATGACGTCGAGATCGTCGACGGGTCGGGCGCGACCATCTTTCACGCCCGTGTCGCCGACACGACGGCGGCTCTCCCGTCCACGCTCCCAAGCACGCCCGTGAGTTGGTGGGTCCGAGCGACGCTGCGTGACGGCAGCGAGCGTCGCTCGGCGATCATCCCGCTGCGCTAAAAGAGGCCGACGGCGAGGCCGAACGTCACGGGGACGACGTTGATCTGCTTCGCGCTCTTAATGAAGCCCCCGTCCTTCGTGTAGACATTCTGCACGCGGCCCTCGACGAACGCGCTCACTCGGCCGAGCGCCAGCGCCAGTCCTGCGCCGGCGTCAATCCCAAAATTGATCTTCGAGGCTGTCGACGTTGTCGAGCTGTCGGTCAGTCCCCGCAGGTCGAATGCACCGACGCCTGCGGTGAGATAGGGACGGACCGGCCCATGCAGCAGATTGATCTGCAGGCCGCCGATACCGCTCAGAATCTCTTGCGCGCCCGGCGTAGTGTTGTACTCGAGCTTCTGATATCCAAAATTGAAACGCAGCGCCAAGAACCCGGGCAACTGGATGAGCGCGTAGGCTTGTCCGTTGAACCCGGTCTTGACGGCGTTTCCGCCATTGCCGGTGGGGATGGTTGCTCCACCACCGACGCCCAGACTCAGGATGTAATTGTTTTGGAGCTGCTGTTGTGCGGCGCCACGAGTGGCACAGAGGATCGTGGCACCAACGATAAGTAGCCGGCGCATGGGAGGTCTCCTTGGTTGTCTTGGAGACGTCTCATGCGCGTTACGATTCTCACCGCTGCTGCTGCAGCATCTTCACCGCGGCGTACGCGTTCACGATGCCGCCGGTCCGCGACAATGACCCGAACGCAACCTTCTCGCCGTTGGCGGCACCGGGCCGCACGACCTGCTGGTTTGTGTAGCGCGTGGCCGATTCCAGGATGATGCGCTTGAGATCCGCCGCGGTGAGGTCGGGATAGTAGGATAGCAAGAACGCCGCGAGCCCCGTCACCACCGGGGAGGCCATGCTCGTGCCGCTGTCTTTCTCGTATTTGTCACCGGGCACCGTCGAGAGAATGTCGACGCCAGGCGCGAAGACGTCGACCTGGTCGCGCCCGTAGTTGCTGAACGACGCGGCGAGCGTGTCGCCGCCTTGCCAGGACGATGCGCCAACCTCGATCCAGTTTCGCGCGTGCCCGCTATCGGCATACGCGGGCGTCGGGAAGTTCGGATAGGAGGTGAGATCCTTCCCGTCGTTCCCAGCGGCGTGCACCATGAGGACGTTGTGCGCGTCGGCGTATCGCACCGCCTCGTCGACCGCGAACTTCTCGGGCGAGAACCCTTTGCCGAAGCTCATGTTGATCACGCGCGCGCCGTGATCGACCGCGAACCGGATCGCGTTCGCGATGTCCTTGTCGCGCTCGTCGCCGTCGGGTACCGCGCGGACCATCATGATGCGCACGGCCGAGGAGTCGATGCTGTGGACGATGCCCGAGACGTGGGAGCCGTGCTTTGCATCGGGACCCATCACGTTCGAGTTGCCATAGTTCGACTGATGCACATCGGCGTAGTTGTCCCCGACGATCGAGCGTGGGTCGTAGTCGGTGTTGAGCTCGTAGTCGAGGCGCGCCTGGATCTCGTTCAGCGCATCGGCAATGACCTCTGGCGTCGCGCCCCGTTGCATCAGCACGAGATAGAGCTGCTTGGACCGCGCCGTCGCGCTGTCGGTCGGATCGAGTGCTTTGACGCTCTCTTGAGTGAGCGGGGCCGAGCCGAGTGCGCTGTGGAGCACGGCAGTCGCCCGCTCGAGCGCCTGCGAGACGTCGCGAATGCGCTCGACCTGCTGCTGGGCGTCCGCGCGGCGCTTGGTGAGGTCCGCGTCCATGGACGAGCACTGCGCGACATACTGCGCGGGCACCGTGTGCTTGCGGCATCGGACGACGAGTCGCGTCTGCTCGTACGTGTCATAATGCACGTCACGGCCGTCCGGGCCACCTTGATAGTCCCAACCGAACCGGAGGTTGTCGCCCATCCAGAGAATGGGCCGGAGATCTTTGTGCGCGGTGTCGACGCCGCCATCGATGACCGCCACGAGCACGGTCTTTGGCGTCTTCCCCGCCAGCAACGCGCGCGCCTTGCCGACGCTGATCCCCGGCACATGATCGGCCGACTCGTCCATCAGCTGCCAGCCGTCGGGCGCCGAGGTGAGACCCGATGCGGGTGCGACACTCGGCGCCGGCGTGGCAGAGGGAGCGGGCGTGACGGGAGCGGCAGCCGGCCGACAGGCCGCCGCGATCAGAATGACCAGCAGGAATCGACGGGGCATAGTGCCCCAAATATACCCCAGCGCCTCAGGGGCAGGTCAGCGTAACGTGCCCTCCTCGCCCGTCGATCTCGGTTTCCTCGATGGGCAGCACGGTCGTGTGGAAGTCCGTCGGCTGGGTGCCCGTGCTCGTCTTCACGCTGGCGACACCCGCCGCATCCGGACCCGAGTGCGCTTGCCATGTCGTGTCGGCGACGGCCGCCATGTCGTACATCCGAATCGAGATCATCCGGTCGCCGCTGGCCTCGATCGCGGTCGAGATGCGCTGCTCTTTGAGGAGCGCGTTTCTCACGTCGAGGTAATCCGCCGGCACGGTCAGCGGCGTCGCGTATCCGCCGGCCTGTTGGTGGACCATGTTAATGAGATTCATCGCGTTGCCGTACGCGCCAAGGCCGAGCTGAATCTGCGCGTCGATCAACGTCAGCTCCTCGTTGCGGACGATCGGTATGGGCGTGGAGACCGATGGGTAATAGTTATAGATATACGGCGAGGCGACTGGCGCGAACGTCGCCTGTTGGACCGCATTCTGATTGACGGCGAACTTGGCCTTCCAGCGCAAGTCGTTGACGGTATCCACATCGGCGACAAAATCCCACAGCACGGCATACGTGCCACTGATGCCGTTGACGGAATTGGTCAGGTCGCCAGACTGCCCGCTGAAGACATGGTAGACGCCGTAGGCATCATTCGTCGAAAATCCGCCGGGCGTCGGCGGCGCAATGGCCGAGGGGTTGAACAGCGCTGATGCTTTGAGCGCGCTGTCCGCGCGGGTCAGCGCGGCCAGATCCGGTGTGCCTGCTGTGTTCGACGTCGGACCGGCGCCACTCTGACGCGCGATCGCGTAGGCCAGCTGCAGTCCCGCCTTCCCTGCCAGCGCGCGGTTGAACGCGGCGAACGCACCGCCCGTCGTGCTCGGACCCGCGCTCAAGCCCACCGCACCGAATCCGCTCGGCAGCGTGATGGGAAGCGAGATGGCGCCCGCGGTATTCAAATCCCCGTTCGCCGAATCCAACAACGCGACGATGTACTGCCAGACATCCCGGTTGCAGTAGATCGCCTGCGGTGACGACGCACCGGGCGAGTACAGCGAGACGCCCACGGTGTCGTGCGTCTCGGCGATCATCATGAACTGCAGGGCTTTGATCGTCCGCACGACGCCGCGGATCGCTGACGCCTGCGCGCTTGGGTATGCCGGTACGACGTTCGGGATCGACGCGAGGAGGTTGTTGGCGAGCTTGATGTTGTTGTACTCCTGGTCCCACTCCCACTGCGACCAGAAGAAGTCGTTGAACGCAATCGGTGTGAGCCCGAGACCTTCGGTGATCCACCGTGGCTCGGTGTTCGTGAAGTTCCCTGCATCGCGCCCGAACGCGCTGGAGGCGAAGACATAGTTCCCCACATCGAGCCGGGCGGCGAAGAAGAGCCCGGTCACGACGTTCTGTATGCCCGTCGGCGTGTTGGCGACCGAGGTCGGGTCCGTGAGGTCGGGCACGTTCGAGTCTTTGCACGCGGCCAGCACGGCGAGCAGGAGAAGGAAGCGGCTCCTCATGTTAGAATCCCAGATCGAGGGAGATGAAATAGCTGCGCGCCGGCGGGTATGGGGTGACATCTTGGCCGCGCTGCACTTGCTGGTTGCCGACGAAGTTCACCTCGGGATCGAGCCCCGTGTACTTGGTCCACATGAGCAGGTTGCGACCGGTGAGCGAGATCGTGGCGTTGCGCAACAACCCGCGCGACAGCCCGACAAGCTGCGACGGCAGCTGATAGCTCAACGTCAGCTCGCGCAGCTTGAGGTATCCGGCCGGTTCGGCGTACGGGGTGAGACCGTTGTTGGCCGCGATCGTGCGGCGTGCGCTCAACGCCGTGTCGGCCAAGGTGCCGGGGCTCACGTCGAAAAGGTTGTCCGTGAAGTTGCCCGCCAAGCCGCCATAGCTCCATTCGAGCAGACCCGAGGCGTGGAGCGGGCCCCATGAGAATTGGTTCGAGAAGTTCATCACGAAGTTCGGCTGCGCATCGCCGACCTGGATCGGCTGACCATCCGGACCGTTGGAGTTGCCGACGATCTGCGTGACTGAGCGCCCGACCTGCACCCGGTACGTCCCGAGCGACCCACCACCGCCGTTGTTCAAGTTGAACGCCGGCACCGGCAGCGAGTTCACCACGCTGTAGTTCCGGTAGAAGCTGGTCGTCGTGATCCACTGGAAGCCGTTCTTGAACTGGATCGGCGTCGCGGTCAGCAGGAGCTCGATCCCCTGGTTGGTGAACTCACCGCCGTTGATCCATTGGTCCTGCGCGCCGAGCGACGGGGAGATCGCGTCTTGGAGCAAGAGATCGCTCAGCCGCTTTTGATAGATCGTGGCGCTGAACTGCGCGCGGGAATTGAAGAACGTGGCGTCGAATCCCAATTCCTCTTCGACTTCACGCTCCGGCCGCACGATCGAGTCGCCGAGGATCGTGTTGCCATACACGCCGATGGCGCCGCTCGATACACCGGTATTGAACGGCGTGTACTTGACGAGATAGTTCGGCTGCGTGCCGGACTGGCCGTAGGCCGCCCGCACCTTGAGCTCGTTCAGGAAACCGACGAACTGCGGAATGCGGTAGGAGCCGGAGAATCGCGGATAGGGGTAAAACTTGCTGATGTCTCCGTCGTTCGTGGTCCGCTCGGCCGTCACGCCGGCGGTCAACGCCAAGCGCTCGCCAAGCGTGAGGACTTGCTCTTGAATGTACAGCGACTGGTCCTTGGCTTCGGTCGCGTTCTCTTGCAGCGTCTGCACGGCGCCGAGCTGCGCACTGTTCGCGCCGGCGAGGAGCGCTTGCCCGGCGGTCAACGGGTTGTCCAGGCTGCGGATTTCGCGAACGAATCCGAGCGACGTCGTCGCGTCCAGAAATGACAGCCCGGTATAGTGGTGGATCACGTTGATCGAGTAGTTGTAGTACGTCGTCCGACCGAACTGATCCTGGGAGACGCCCGGAAGGTTCGAGGGAATTTGTTGCTCGACTTGCAGGTCCGGCGGAGCGTAGAACTTGTCGCTCTGTGTCGTCAGGTCCGCGCCGCCCTGAAATGCGAGCCGAATGCTTTGGATCGACGACCGATACGGCGTCCAGTCGACGTTGCCGCCGCCAATGAACCGGTTCACCTCTTCCGGCGTCTGAATCTCCCACGCGTCGGCGAACGGGTTCGCCGGACCGTACGGATTCCTGGGCCAGGCGAGATTCGACTGGCGGTCGAGCAACACGAACTGCGGTGTGTAGGAGAAGACGTCGTACGGGCTGATGCCGATATTGTCGTTGCCGGTGACCCCGCGCCGTGTCGTCGAGTTCGCGTACGTCAGGTTCGCCGTCACCGACAGGTTGTCGGAGAGGTGCTGCGTGACGTTCGACCGAACGGTCTGCTTGTTGTATCCGGTGTTGAGCTGGATGCCGTTGTCGTATTTCGTCAGCCCGGACAGGAAGTACTGCGTCTTCCCTGACGTGCCGCTGACGCTCAGATCCGTCTCGTAGGACGCTTGCGGGTTGCCGAACAGCTGATCTTGATAGTCCTGCGGTCCGGCGTAGTACTTCCGGACCGTGTCTGGCGACTGCCCGTAGGTGTTGGCCCAATTGAGCGCCGACTGCAGCGTCGGGAACTGGGTGAGATCGTACGTGTTGGCGAGCTCGAAATGACCGAGCTTCTGGGAGAAATTCCACTGCGGCTTGCCCGGCGCGCCTTTCTTCGTCGTGATCACCACGACGCCGGATGAGGCCTTCGAGCCGTAGATCGCCGAGGCGCTCGCGCCCTTGAGGATTTCGATACTCTCGATATCGTCCGGATTGAGGTCGGCGATCCGGTTCGGGCTGTTGTCCTGGCTGTTGCTGCCGACGCCGCCGTTCGCCTGGCTGATCGTATTGAGCCCGCTGTTCAGCGTCTCGTTGTTCACCATCACGCCGTCGACGACGTAGAGCGGATTCGAGTTCGCGTAGATCGACGTGACGCCGCGCACCTGGATCTGCATGCCGCCGCCCGGCGCGCCACCGTTGTTCTGTTGGATCACCGCGCCCGGGACCTTGCCCTGGATGGCATTCTCGACCGTCGGCGCTGGCACTCTCGACACCTCATCGGCCGAGATGACGGCCACGTCGTTGGCCGAGTTCGCCGACGAGATCGTCGTCGCCACGCCCGTGACCACCTCGGCCTCGAGCTTGAGCACGTCCTTTGTCATCGTGATGGTGATATCGGTCTGATCGCTCGCCAGCGAGTCCACGGTCTGGCGATAGCCGATGCGGCGCACGGTGACGCTCTTGGCGTTGTCCGGCAGTCGCAGCGCGAATGCGCCGCTGTCATTCGTCAGCGTACCGACGTTCGTGCCGGTGACGACCACTTGGGCGTTGACGACCGGCTCTCGCGAGTCGGCATCGAGCACCCGACCCGTGAGCCGGCGCGGCGGTGGTGGTTGAGCAGGACGACGAATCAGCGCGATCTGGTCGCCGGGCAAGACCTCGACATCGACTTG
>DATHNL010000102.1:0-44966 GCA_035486035.1 Gemmatimonadaceae bacterium | reverse complement strand
GCTTCTTGGAGCGGCGCGCCGCGAGCTCGCCACCGTCCTTGGGACACATCACGCCCGTCGGCAACGATCGCGTGCCGCGGCACTTCGGGAAGCGACTGCAGCCCAAGAAATCGCCAGCGCGTCCGTTGCGCTTGAGCATCGGCGAGCCGCACTCGTGGCACTTGTAGTCCGTGACCTCGGCCGGCTTCCGGTCACCACGCAACGGGCGCGTGTGCTTGCACTTTTTCGGGTGATTCTCGCACGCCAGGAACGGGCCGAAGAAACCACCCTTTGGCACGAGGCGTCCACCGCAATCTGGGCACTTCTCACCAGCGACCGCCGTGAGATCATGCGCCGCCGCGATCAGATCCTCGACATCGACGCGAGCGAGGCGGGTCGAGAAGGGCGTGTAGAAGTCCTTCAGCACCCGCTGCCAGCTTCTTTGACCGTCCTCGATTTTGTCGAGCTGGTCTTCCATGCTCGACGTGAACGTCACATCGAACACGTCGGGGAATTGGCGGACCATCACTTTCTCGACGCTTTCGCCAAGCGAAGTCGGGAAGAAGCGGCGCTGTTCGAGTTGTGCGTAGCGACGGTCGACGAGCGTCGAGATAATCGACGCGTAGGTCGACGGACGGCCGATGCCGAGCCGTTCCAGCTCCTTGACTAGGCTGGCCTCCGAGTAACGCGGGGGCGGCTCGGTGAAGTGTTGCGTCGGATCGATCGAGCGCACCGGGACGTACGTGCCCGTGGAGAGCGACGGCAAGGCTTGCTCATCTTCGAGCACGCGATGCTCGCCTTCCTCGTGACTCTCGCGGTAGAGCGTCAAGAATCCGGTGAACTTGATCACGCTGCCCGTCGAGCGGAAGAGATACCGGCCCAGGTCGAAGTCGACCGTCGTCGTGTCGAAGACCGCCGGCGCCATCTGCGACGCCATGAAGCGCTGCCAGATCAGTTGGTAGAGCTTGAATTGGTCAGCGGACAGATAGCGTTGGATCAACTCCGGACGACGAGTCGGGTCGGTGGGGCGAATCCCCTCGTGCGCATCTTGCGCGTTCTTGACCTTGCCATCGCCATAGAGCTGCGGCCCACCCTGCGCGAGATAGCTCTCGCCGAACAAGCTACGCAGGTAATCGCGCGCTTGAATCGCCGCGCTCTCCGCGATGCGTGTCGAGTCTGTCCGCATATACGTGATCAGACCGACGGCGCCCTCTTCTTTCCCCAGCTCAATGCCCTCGTAGAGATCCTGCGCCAGGCGCATCGTGCGCTTGGAGCCGAACGAGAGCTTCTTAGCGCCTTCCTGCTGGAGCGTGCTGGTCGTGAACGGCGCCTGCGGATTTTTCCGGCGCTCGCGGCGCTTGACGTCGGTGACGAGAAACGTGCCGATACCCGCGGGCGCGGCCGATCCGTTCGCGGCCTCGCGCATCCGAGCAGCGGCGTCCGTCGCTTCGTCGACGATGCGACGGGCATCGGCTTCGTTCGCTATTTCTGCTTTCTTGCCATCGATCTGATGGAGCTTCGCGCCGAACCCCTGGCCCTCGTGCTCCAGCGCCGCCGCGATGGTCCAGTACTCGACGGGCTTGAACGCGCGGATCTCGCGTTCGCGCTCGACCAGCAGCCGCAGGGCGACGGTCTGGACGCGACCCGCTGAGAGGCCCTTCTTTACCGTCTTCCACAGTACCGGGCTGGCCTTGTAGCCAACCAAGCGATCGAGCACGCGGCGCGCTTGCTGCGCCTCGACGAGCTTGTCGTCGATCTCGCCAGCCGCCTCGAGCGCTTTCTTGACGGCGTCCTTCGTGATTTCATGAAAGCGGGCGCGCCGAATCGGGGCGCCGCCGCGCTTCTTGATCTGCCCGGCGACGTGCCATGCGATCGCTTCGCCCTCGCGATCAGGGTCGGTCGCGAGGAAGATCTCGCTGGATTCGTCGGCCGCCGACTTGAGCTCGGCGAGCGTCTTCTCTTTGCCCGCGATCGTGACGTACTCCGGCTCGAAGCCGTTGTCGACGTCGATGCCGAGCTTTTTCTCAGGGAGATCGCGGATGTGGCCGACGGTCGCTTTGACGCGGTACCCGCGGCCCAAATACTTGCCAATCGTCTTCGCCTTGGCCGGCGATTCGACAATGATCAGTGACGTGCCGCGTTCGGAACCACTGCCGTTCTCCGGCGTGTCCTTTACAGTCGCGGGCGCACGCCGACGAGCGGGCGCTTTGGCCCGCCTCGAGCTCGTACGTGTGCGCGTCGTCGCGCCAGATTTTCCAGTCCGCTTCGTTGCCATGGTCTTCTAATGAACGATCGCGTGGTCGGCGGCGGGTCCACCGTCATCGAAACCCGTCCCCTCCATCAACGATCGAAGGTCGTCTAAGGCAATCCGCCCTTCGATTTGCGCCATCGCACGATCAATGACGTGCTCCAGCTCAATGGCGGACAACATGCCCGCTCCGCGCAGCGACAAGAGATGCCCCCAAGCCTCTGGGGCAAATCGAGCGCGCTCGTGTGGGCCCAAAATTCGAAAGGTCATACCGTCCTATAACACTACCGGTCCAAAAAAATTCGTCGTCATCGCCAGCAGTCGCGCTAACCTACCCGGCACCGGGGGCCGAGACAAGCTCGACGATGATATCGATAACCCTTTGTACGGTAAGTAGTTCCGTATCTATCACCCAATCTGCGCTTCCGTAAGCCGTCCTTCTGGCGGCTTCCAGCGCCCTCATTTGGGCCAATGGGTCCTCCCCATTAAGCAGAGGCCGGGCCAGTCGAGCGCTGCCAAGTCGGCGGAGCGCGGCTTCCGGCGTAAGCTTGAGGTGGACCAATCGCGCCCTCGGGCGCAACAGCGCGACCGTATCAGGGCGGGTTACCCACCCGCCGCCGGGCGCCAAGACGGCAGGACGTGCCGATGCGAGCTCAGCCGTCAGCTTATGCTCCAACTCGCGAAACGCCTGCTCGCCGTCAATACGAATGATAGCCGGTACCGTGCGTCGCGTGCGGCGCTCGATCTCGGCGTCGAGGTCCCAGAACCGGAGATCCAGTCGCTGCGCCACGAGGGGGCCGACCGTGCTCTTCCCGGCTCCCGGAAGCCCGATGAGAACGAGGTGACCGTTCACCTCAGGCGCTTGGCGATGTGATCGACGTAGGCGTCGTAGTTCCGGCGGACCTCGCCAAGGGAGTCGCCACCAAACTTCTCCACGAACGCGTTTGCCATGACCAGGGCGACCATCGCTTCGGCGATGACTCCCATCGCCGGTACCGCGGTCACATCGCTCCGCTCGGCTACGGCGGCCGCCGGTTCGTTCGTTTTTAGGTCGATCGTTTGGAGCGGACGCATGAGCGTCGAGATCGGCTTCATCGCAACGCGGACAATGAGTGGCTCGCCCGTCGTCATCCCCGCCTCTAGGCCACCTGCGCGGTTCGTGCGACGGCGCGTGTTGCCGGTGAGTGGACGGTTTGGCGCCGCCTCAATTTCATCATGCACCTCGGCTCCCGTACGGCGCGCGGCTTCGAATCCAATGCCGATCTCTACGCCCTTCACCGCGGGAATCGACATGATGGCGGCGGCGAGCCGGCCATCGAGTTTGCGGTCCCAGGAGACGTGAGAGCCTAGACCGACAGGGAGGCCGCGCGTCACGACCTCACATATGCCGCCGAGCGTGTTTCCCTCGGCCTTGGCGGCGTCTATGCGCTCGATCATGGCTTGCTCGGCCGCGCGGTCCAGCGTGCGAAGCTGTGACTCATCGGCCGCGGCATTGATGTCATCTGGGAGGCACGCTGGCACCTCGGCGTCTATTCCGCCGAGATGGACGAGGTGACTCCCGATCGTGATCGCAAATTCTTGCAGGAACCTGCGGCACACTGCCGCCGCCGCCACGCGGGCCGTCGTCTCGCGTGCGGAGGCGCGTTCGAGGATGTCTCGGGCGTCTTCGCGGTCGTATTTCAGGACGCCCGTCAGGTCTGCATGGCCTGGGCGCGGGCGGGTGACGGCGCGTCTCCGGAGCGAATCGACATCTTCCGGGCGCGGCGCGGGGTCCATCACATCCTGCCAGTGCGACCAGTCGCGATTCCGAATCAGCATCGCGATCGGGGAGCCGAGCGTCTGACCGGCGCGGACGCCGGCGAGCCACTCGATCTCATCGTGCTCGATTTGCATGCGGCGCCCGCGGCCGTAGCCCGCTTGGCGGCGCGAGAGCTCCGAGTTGACGTCGGCGGCGACTAATGGGACCCCGGCGGGCATCCCCTCGAGGATGCTGACGAGGGCTGGGCCGTGGGATTCGCCGGCGGTGGTAAAGCGCAGCATTACCCCAAAATACGTCGCCCGCCCGGAGAACGCTCCGAGCGGGCGAACGGGGCGAAACAGACCTCAGCGCGTCGCGGTCGGCGTGCGGACGGCCTCGTTCTCGGGCAGAATGTGCGGCGTCACGAGGATCAGCAGGTCTTGCTTGTCCTCTTCGTTCGACGTTTGGGAGAACAACTGGCCGATCAGCGGCAGGTCGGAGAGGAACGGAATCCCCGACTTTGCCTTCGTGACCGTCGTCTGCGTCAGGCCACCGATCACCGCCGTCTCGCCGTCGTTCACGAGCAGCTGGTTGTCGGCGTAGCGCTTGAAGAAGAAGTACCCGAGGTCGCCGCCCGTCTGTGACAGCGTCGACTGCTCGGCGTGCAGCTGCATCAGGACCTGGCCGTTGTTCGTAATGTGCGGCGTCACCTGGAGGATGATACCAGTCTCCTTGAACGACACCGTCGCACGAGCCGTTCCGCCGACGCCGTTCGACGAGGCGTCGATCACGCGGATCGGCGTTTCCTGACCGACCTGGATCTTCGCCGGCCGGTTGTCGAGCGTCACGACGCTCGGCTCGGCCTGCACATCAGACAGGTTGTTCATCGCCAAGGCGTCGAGGAACGACGTGAGCGAGAACTTCCCGAGGCTCATCGAGTAGATCAGGTTGAGCGCCGATCCCGAGGCGTACGGCCGGCTGGCGTTGGCGATACCAGCGAGCGCGTCGCCGCCCAGGTTGACGACGTAGGTGTTCGGGTCGTACAAGCTCGGCGCCTGCGCCGGGTTGACGTGGTCGACGAGCTTGTTGAAGTACTGATTCGGCTCCTCGAAGTCGTAGGCCAACCCGAGCTGCTGGGCGACCGTGCGATTGATGAACACGATCTTGGCCTTGATCGACACCTGTGGCGTCCGGATATCGAGGTCGCGCACGTAGTTGATCACATCGTTCATGTGCGACTGCGACTCGGTGATCAAGAGGCTGTTCGTGCCCGAGTCCGCGACGACATTCCCGCGCGGTGCGCAGGCCGCCGGCGTCCCGCCACCACCACCGGCTCCGCCGCAGTCGCGCGCCAGCAATGAATTGACGGTCCCGACGAGGGACGGGGCGCTCGCGTAGTTGATCGATACGAGCTGCGTAATCAGCGGCTCGCTGGCTTGCTTGGCCTGAATGTTCTTGTAGGAGTCGACCGTGATAATGCCGTACTGGTCTTCCGAGGCCGCGAGCTGCTGGGCCGACAGAATCGACTGCAGCGCGACATCCCACGGCTGATCGCGAATCTCGGCGGTCACGTTCCCCTGCACTTCGCGGCCGACGATGATCGTCCGGCCCGAGAAGGCGGCGAAGGCGCCGAGCACTTCCCGGATCTCGGCGTCGTAATAGGTAATGTTGATCCGCGGCTGGGTGGACTGCGTCGCGTGCTGCAGCACACTGTGGCCAGGGATCGGGACCGGCGAGCGTTTCGCGATCGGCACCACGAGGCCAGCGGAGCTCGAGACGACCGGCGCCGCCGGGGTGATCCCCTGCTGGACCGCGTCCGCGGGCGTGGAAGGGATCGACGGGGTCGACGCGATCGACGCCGCGGCGGTCACGGGGAACGTGACACCGCCTGACGACCAGGCCGCGAACTGGCCCTCGCCGCCATCGATCGTCACATGGACCGCGTGATCATCGCGAGTCATGCTGTACTTGTGCGCGCCATCGAGCTCGATCACGACGCGAACCACGCCGGCCTTGTACTGCGCGTAGCGCACGTTCGTGATCGCCCCGCGTGGCGAGCGATCGTAGAACCGTGAGCCTGTCGCCAACCGGGCGCCGGTGAAGTCGACGACGATCCGGTAGGGTTGCATCTCCAAGACGAAGTCCTGTATGTCGACCGATTTGTCGACATCGACGACCACGTCTGCTCTCCCGGCCGACGGGAGTACGCTGACCCCCGTGACGGCACCCGCGACGCGCGGCGCCGGCGGGGTAGCCACCATCATCGCCTGCGCGCTTCCGAGCGCCAGACTGGAGGCGGCGATCAGCATCCTCACATGCTTCATTGCATCCTCGCTCTTGATGAATCACCGAGTACCAGCGCTTCCTGGCGACTGAACCCGATCTCCTCGATCGTGAACACGATCTCCCGGGGCTCGATGCCGGCGACGCGCATACGTCCGAGCGTCTGGCCTACCTTGACCCGGTACTGGTCCTTCGTCGTGACGTCGTTCATCACGGCGACCGAGTTGCGCCCGGTGGGGTCATAGAGCACCGTCACCAAGCGCAGGTCGTTCAGCATCGGGCGGAGATCGCCATTGCGGAGCAGCGAGACGAATGGATCGCGTCGGCCGCCTGCGTCGTAGCTGAACACTTCACGGTTGAGCGAGACCTCTCCTTTCATGCCGCGCTGCGTGACTGAGATCGAGCGCGCGCCCGTATCTGACGTGACGACCGGCGCAGCCGCCGGCGCCGTCTTGGCTACCGTGGCCGCCTTGGCGACCGCGACGGGCTTCGTTGTCGCGGCCGGGGCAGCCTTGGCCGTGGCGGCTGGCGCCGCCAACGACTTCGTCGTGGTGGTCACGACTGGAGTCGTTTTGGCGGTGGTCGTAATGGGCGTGACCTTGCTCGCCGCGGTCGACGCCGCGGGCGTCGCCGCGGTATTCGCGGCGGCAGGAGTAGCCGTGGGGGACTGCTCGGCCGCGGTGTGCGCATTCACTGCGCTCGCCGCACGACCGGCAACCGCCTTCGCGCCGCTGATCATCCCCTGCGCGTTCGCACGCGTGACGATGATCGCGACACTGGCGAGGACGAACCCGATAGATCGCATCATGACTTGGCTCCGGGCTTCGTCGGCCGCCCGTGGACCGACTGGTCCACCGTGGCCGCGGCGCCCTTGGCGACGTAGGTCTGGATCTCGAACTTGGAACTCAGCACCGACTTGTTGCGGCTGGGGTGGCCGCGGGCCGCGTCCTGCTGCGACACCGCCGCGAGCTTGAGGTTGACCGGAGCCACGATCCGCGTCAGCGAGCCGACGTTCGTCAGGAACGCCGCGAGCGCGTGGTAGTCGCCGATCACGCTGATCTGATAGCGATAGGTATCGAACTGGTCGCCCGAGATCACCGGCTCCGGGTCGACGCCATCGAGCTCGAGGTTGACTCGCCGCGCGGCCGTCGACACCTGCTCGAGCAGCGCCGGCACTTCGTTGGTGGTCGGCACGAGTTGCCGCATCAGCTGGAGGTTCTGCTGATACCGCAGCGCCTGGGCGCGCAGATCGTTCACGCTGCCCTTGGCCAGCTCGGCCTTCGCCCGCTGGTTGCTCTGCTCCAGTTGTTGGATGTGCGACTGCACCGCGGCCAGCTCGGACTCCTTCGGCGAGTACGCCATCGTCCAGTAGGCGAAGATGCCGCCGAACCACACGATACAGAAGCCCAGGTAGGCCAGGTCGCGGGGGGTTTTCGGAGGGAATTGCATGGCGGGTTACCTCACCGACAGCGTGAGGGGGATCGTGCGGATCGCCGTCGAGTCGGGCGTCTGATACTCGGCCGACAGCGAGAACTCGGTGACATCTTTGCCATCGACCAGCGCGACATCCGACTTCTCGAGCTGCACGTTCTGAATGAACGGCGAGGCCTCGAGCAGCTTCATGAACCGCGTCAGCGCCTGAATGTCGACGGTGTTCCCGGCGATCCGGAACGTGAGCTTCGGCGCCGGCTCGTCTTCCAACTCGGCCTTCTTCTTCTTGCTCTTGGTCGTGGTGTCGACCGAGCCGACGACCGTGACCGCGCTCGTCTGCTCCAGCGCCGTCAACCAGGTGTACTGCGGCATCGCCCGGCTGATCTCGTCCATCACGTGCGGCCAGACGAAGCGATTGTTGTCGATGGTCTTGATGATATTCAGCTGGTGCATGACCGAGTCGCGCTGCGTCTCGGCCTTTTTCTTCTCGCGCAGGACGGCCGCGTAGCGCGTCGAATCCTGCACGTTCTTCTGCTCGGTGGCCGTGAGCTCTTGGTTTTTGGCGTCTTGCTGCGTGTACATGAACCCGATCACGCCGCCGGCCAGCAGCAGCGAGACGACGCACAGAATCAGGTACGGTTCCTTGAGCGCCGAGGCGGCGGAGGCGACCTTCCCTCCGACATCGGGACCGCCCGCTTTCCCGCGGGCTTTCTTCCCGGCGCCTGGCAGCAGGTTGATTTCAATCATAGTGTCACGCGGCGTGGCGAAGGGCGAGACCAATCGGAAGCATCAACAGGGGCGCGACTTCGTCTGTGACGAGCGACTCGAAAGCGCCGTCACGCACCTTCAAGTTCGCCAACGGGTTCGCTTGCTCGACCGACAAGCGGAGGCGCGAGGCCAACGCTTCGGTGAGTCCCGGAATCCGCGCCCCGCCGCCGCACGTGTACACGGCGCGCAGCTGGCCGGCCGAGCGGGACGACGAGGCGAGGAACGCCGCGGCGCGCTCGATGCCGACCGCGATCTCCTCGCTCCGCGTCTCGATCACGGCATCCAGGTGGGGCGAGCGATCGAACCCCTGCAGCAGACCGTCGGCTTCTTCCTGCGACAGCCCACGCTCGCGCTGCAGATCTTCTCGCAGCCGGCGCGTTCCGACCGCAACATCGCGCGTCAGGATCGGTACGCCATCGTCGAGGATATTGATATTCGTGACTTCGTGGCCAATGTTCACCAGCGCGACGACACCGGTCATCGCATCTGGATAGTTCACTTCGAAGGCATTGTGCAGCGCGAAGGCGTCGACATCGACTGTCGTCGGAGCCAACCCCGCATCGGTGAGTAAGCGCAGGCGGTTCTCGACGAGCTCGCGTTTCGCGGCCACCAGCAGCACGGCCATCTCGAGGCCGTCCCCATCCGGGTCCAAGATCTGGAAGTCCAGCTCGACCGACTCCATGTCGAACGGCACGTGTTGCTCGGCTTCCCAGCGCATCAGCTCGCGCGCTTGGGATTCCTTCACGCGCTCGATCTGGATCTTCTTGATGATCACGTCGCGACCGCCGACTGCCGTCACGACGCCCTTGGCTTTCTTCACCCCCGCGGTGTCCAGCGCCTGCCGGATCGCGTCGGCGACGATCGTCGGATCCATGATCTCGCCGTCGACGATCGCGTCGGCGGAAAGTGGGGTAATCGCGACTCTCGTCAGCTCGGGCTCGCGCCCGTGCTCGATCACTACGACCTTGACGAGGCCGGATCCGATATCGAGTCCGATGGTGGTTTTCTTGCGGCCGAAGAGCCCCATAAACGTTGTCGTGTGAGTGGGAGAGACAGGTGGTCGGATCGACCTACGAACCGGTCATTTCTCCCAGTCACACGACTTGAAGGGCGCAAAGGTAACGTTGGGCTTCGGCCCGATCACAAACGTGACCGTCAAGAACAGCCCGGGGCGCCCTCGATCGAGTCGGCACTGATACCGCTCGGCTTCGACGCGGCACCGCCAACCCACACGCCGCAGATATGGCCGCTCGCGGTCGCTGGGACGAACGTGTTCGTGGCCGTCGCGCTCCAACCCGTCCCGCTGTTCGAGACGAACGCAACCGCGTTACCAGCCGACACGTGGAACGAGGTCGAAAGGCTCGCGGTGGCGCCCGCGTAGGTCGTGTTGTCCGAGAAGTACGCTTCCTCGGCCGTCACGAGGTTCCGCAGGTCGGTCTTCATGGAGGCGGTATACGCCTTCTGCTTCGTCGAGGCGAACTTCGGGATCGCGATTGCGGCAAGAATGCCGATGATAACCACAACGATCAGAAGTTCGATGAGAGTGAAGCCTTTCTTCTGAGAGTATCGCATACTGTTCATTATCGGCACTCTGCTTTCGCAGCTTGAGGGTGATGTGACAGACTGTCCCACCGTGGTCTGCTAACACGACGGGCCGGGGAGTTATCCCCGGCCCGTCGGCGAAGCGGAACTTCAGGTCAGCTTACGAACAAGCCGGCGCACCTTCGATCGAGTCAGCCGTGATACCACTCGGCGCCGAAGCCGCACCACCAACCCACACGCCGCAGATATGACCGCTCGCGGTCGCGGGGACGAACGTGTTCGTGGCCGTCGCGCTCCAACCCGTCGCGCTGTTCGACACGAACGCAACCGCGTTACCAGCCGACACGTGGAACGAGGTCGAAAGGCTCGCCGTCGCGCCAGCGTAGGTCGTGTTGTCCGAGAAGTACGCTTCCTGGGCCGTCACGAGGTTACGCAGGTCAGTCTTCATCGAGGCGGTATACGCCTTCTGCTTCGTCGAAGCGAACTTCGGAATCGCGATCGCGGCAAGAATACCGATAATGACCACGACGATCAGAAGCTCGATCAGTGTGAAACCTTTCTTGGCCGTCTTCATGACTAGATACTCCGGAGGGGGTGTTGAGGGCCCGGTGACCACGCGTCACCGTGTACCGACGTCTGGCGGGTACTAAGGCAACGCTCGGGCCACGACGGACTCAACGGTGTAAGCTATTGTTATACAACAACATGAACGTCGGGTAATCTTCGCGATCCAGATGAATCAGCGGCGTGATTTGCACGACGCATTGCAGTCTGCGGTGCCGCTTTCGACCGCTGCCGCATTTGTTGACAGCTATTGGTTGAACAGCGTGGCGATCGCGCCAGATCTGGCCAGTGCCAATTGGCGGCGCGAAGCAGCAGTGTCCCCGCGATCCGCGAGCATCGCAGCGTAGCTCTCGTGCAGGTGCGCGCTGGTCGGGTGGTCCGCCAAGGCGCGGCGGAGCGCGGCCTCGGCATCCATGAAGTCGTGGAGCTGCTGCGCGGAGCTCGTCAGCTCGTCGATCGAGGACAAACTGTCCGGCATGGACTCGTAGGCCGAGAACGCGAGGGCGATCGCCTCGCGATAGCGACCCTGGGCGCGGCGCAGGCGTGAGAAGAGGAGCAGCGTCGCGTAATCGTCTGGGCCCTTGTGCAAGGCGCTGTCGAGCAACGCCTCGGCCGTCACGGTGTCGTGGAGACCGAGGGCATTGTCCGCGCCCGTGTCATACGGGCCAATGTCCCGGGAATGCAGCTTCCGCGCGACTCGGCACTCGTACGCGCCGGCGGTGAAGTTGTGCTCCAGCGCCATGAGCACGCAGACCGTGAAATGCGCGCGGTAGGATTCCGGCTCCTCGGACACTTCCTGGATCAGGAAATGCCGCTTGTCGTGCCAGAAGGGCGTGCGCGTCCAACTGCGCACCGCGAAGGCCGCGAACAGGGCGGTGGCGAACACGGCCACCGCACGAGGACGAGCCGCGAGCACGCGCTCGGCGATCCATCCCGCCACCATCGCCGCACCCACGCTCGGCAAATACAACGTGCGCTCGGCGAGCACGACGCCCGATGGAAACAGGACGTTCGATACCGGCGAGAACGCGATGTAGAACCAGGCAATGCCGAACGCGACCGCCGGCGCGCGGCGCCAGGCGGCCACCATCGCGATGAGCGAGGCGACCAACAGGCTCGCCCCGAGTACGACCGCCGGCGTCACCGTGGTGACCAAATCGATCGTGCGCGGCGTGTAGTCGACTTTGAGGTCGACCGGCGCGAGCAGCAACCGCGCGATCTCCGGCACCACTCGCAGCATCGTGAGCCAGCGATCGACCGGAGTCGCATCGTCCCACGTCACCGCGGTGGCGACGAACATTTTGTGCTGGAAGATCAGGCTCAGCACGCCGGCGTAGACTGTCGCGACACAGAGATACGCGAGATACGTCTCGCGAAGGCGCTGCGCGCCTCGCGTCGTGGTGTCCGCCGCGTTCGTGCCAGTCGCGTTCGTGCTCGAGCGACCGAGCAATACGTCGTTCAGTACAGCGAGTCCCAGAAAGACGATGCCGCTTTCTTTGGAGGCCAGAGCGAGCGCGAACCAGAGGATCGAGATGCGCTTGCGATCGCGGTGCGCGAAGAACGCGAGCAGTACGAAGGCGCTCGCCATGAGCTCGCAGCGACCGACGCCATTCGATACGGCCTCGACATGTATGGGCTGCAGCGCGAACCAGGCGCTGCCCAGCCAGGCGGCACGCCATGAGAGCGTTAAACACAGCAGACGATACACGAGCACGCATACGAACGCGTGCAAGGCGACGTTCTCGAGGTGGAACCACCAGGCGCCGAGATGCAGGACGGCGCGGTCGAACACGAAAGAGGCGATGACGAGCGGCCGATACTGGCCGGCGCCGTTCCGTTCGGGCCAGTACGGATGAATAAACGCCCGCCACAGGCCCGATACCGTCGTGACCAGCGGGTTGTCGTGGATGATGCCCTGATCATCCTGCACGTACCCGTTGGCCAACGCGTTTGCGTAACACAGAACGGCGATGATCGCGAGACTCGCGACGGCCCAGCGCTGCCAGCGGTCCTGCTCGTCGAAAGTCTCGCTCATGGTTTTTTGCCCGGTAGTCCAGCGACAAACACGGACTCCCGACGGAGCCGCTCGTCACCCGGGTGATCGGCGAGCCCGCGCTTGACGATGGAGGCGGCCTCTCGGATATCGCCTGCCCGCACGTTGGCATTGATGGCGATCCCGAGCGCGCGCAGGGAATCGGGACTCATCTCATAGGCGCCGAACGCGAGCGCGCCCGCCTCGCGCCACCGCTCCTGCTTGAACCGCACGTCGGCCAGACGGATCCACGGGGAGAAGCGGCGGGGCGCCAGAAGCCGAGCGCTGTCGAGGAGCGCGGCCGCGGCATCGTAATCGTGCGCGACCAGCGCTGCCTCTGCTCCACCTCGATATGGCTCGACGTCGAGGGGAAAGAGCCATCGCGCGTAGCGATACTCGTTCGCGGCCTCGGTCCAGTGCCCGGTTTGCGCGAACAATACGCCCGCCGCGTGATGGGCTTTGTACGATGTCGGTGAGTCGTGCAGCGCGGCGAGCGTCAACGCGATGTCGTCGTGCCACACCGGCGTTCGCGTCCACGTCCGGGCCGCAAAGGCCACGGCACACGCGGCGGCGAGTGCCGCGGCGGCCCGTGGCGCGCGTTCCGACAGCCAATACGCCACCCAGCCCGCGAGGAGCGCCGCACCAACGCTCGGCAGATACATGGTGCGTTCGGCCATCACGACGCCCGCGGGAAAGAGCACGTTGGCCACGGGCGCGATGGCGATCGCGATCCACGCAAGGCCCAGCGTAACCATCGGCGCCCGCTTTCGCGCAGCCACCGCGGCGAGCACCAGCAGCACGAGCAACCCGGCGCCAACTACAACTTGCGGCGTGACCGCGGTCGCGAGCTCGATCACTCGCGGCCCGTAATCCATATGCAGGGTGGTCGGCGCCACGAGCAGTTGCACGTATTGTGGCACCACGGTCAGCATCGTCAGCCACCGCTCTCCGGCCGTCGCACCCGCCCACGTCGGCGCGATCTTGCTCAAGGGTTGGCTCTCGAACAAGATCACGAGGCAGGCCGCATAGAGTGCCGCGACGACACCGTAGCGCACGTAGAGCGCGACGCGGCGCGCTCCGTCCTTGAGGTCGATGGCCACAGCCAGGCCGAGAAATACGATGCCGCTTTCTTTGGAGAGCAGCGCCAGCGCGAACCAGAGCGCGGCGATCCGCTGCCCGCGCCGGTGCGCGAGACATGCCGCGAGAACGAAGACGGCGGCCATGAGCTCCGTCTGCCCGACGACGCTCGCGACGGCCTCGACATGAACGGGGTGGAGCGCGAACCAGAGTGCGCCGAACGCCGCCCCGGCGGGCGCGAGCCACGCGGACAGCAGCCGCCACACGAGGACGCACGCGGTGGCGTGCCAGGCAATGCAGACGAGATGAAACACCCACGGCGCGCCACCGCCGAGCCACCATTGTACGGTAAACGATGCGATCGCCAGCGGGCGGTACTGACCCCATCCCCAGGGCTCGGGCCAGTAGGGATGCGCGAATGCGCGCCACACCCCCGTCAGGCTATGGACCAGGGGGTTGGACAGTATGATCGCGGCGTCGTCGAGGGTAAAGCCGTTGAGGAGACTGTTCGCGTAGGCGAGCGCCGCGATCAGCGCGAGGGCAACCGCGGTGGCGACTGGAGATTGTATTGCACGATGTGCCAGATCGCCGCCAGCCCGTCCTTCCACCCGATTTTCTTCCCTTCCGCGTACGTCCGACCCGAGTAGCTGATCGGCACCTCGTAGATCCGCACCTTCGCCTGCGCCAGCCGGGCCGTCACCTCGACCTCGAACCCGAACCGATCCGACGTCAGCACGAGCGACCGCGCGAGATCGCCGCGGATCGCTTTGTAGCACGTCTCCATGTCGGTCAGGTTGAGATTCGTGAGGACGTTGCTGCAGGTCGTCAGGAATGCGTTGCCGACCGAGTGCCAGAAGTACAGCACGCGGTGCGGCCCGCCCATGAAGCGGGACCCGAATACCGCGTCGGCCACTCCGTCGATCAGCGGCTCCAGGAGCACCGGCCAGTCGGCGGGATCGTACTCCAGATCGGCGTCTTGCACGATGACGATGTTGCCCGTGCTGGCCGCGAGCGCCGTGCGGATCGCCGCGCCCTTGCCGCGATTCACCGGCTGGTGGATCAACTTGTCGATCTTCCCCTCGGCCGCGAGCGCGTCCAGGATCTCCTTCGTGCCATCCGTCGAGCAATCGTTGACGCAGATGATCTCTTTCGGCACGTTCACCGCGTGCACCTGATCCAGGATCAGCCGGATCGTCGCTTGCTCGTTGTAGACCGGGATCAGCACCGACAAGCGGACTTCGCCGCGCTTGATCGGCGTACGGCCCCGCAGGCGCTGAATCGTGGGGCCTGTCAGTGCCTCGCTGATTGGACGGAGCGTGTCGGTCATGGCAGAACATTAATGTTGTCCAGTGGCAGCCGCACGAACGCCGCTGTCGGCCGTGAAGAGCACCTCGCGATACAACTTGGTCTGAATGCCGTCGGCGAGGCCCTCGATGGCAACCGAGCGCAGCGCCCGGTAGTCCCCGGCCTTCTCCAAGCAACGCGCGATCATGAGGCGCGCCATCACGAAGTACGGCTCGAGCTCGAGCGCATGGCTCGCCAGCCGGATGGCGGCGTCGCAGTGGCCGGTCTTTTCATAGACGGTGCCCAGGTCCATGTACACGCGCGGATCGCCGGCATACAAGCGCAAGGCGGTACGGATCTCCCGCTCGGCCGTTCCATACTTCTGGTGGTCGAACATCATGCCGGCCTCTCCGAAGTGCGCGGCGTAGCTCAGCGGCTCATCGACGATCGAAGCGGCGAACAATGTCAGATTGTCGTGCCACACGAGAGCGCGCGTCGACGACCGCCAGATACCGGCGCCGACCAAGAGCACCCCGGCCGCTGTGGCCGTGAGACGCATCGCGCGAGACCACGGGAACCAGGTGGCCGCGACCGGGAGGATGGCGCCCAGGATGAGCGCCGCGCCGACACTCGGCAGAAACAGCGTCCGCTCGGCGAGCAACACGCCGGACTTGACCACGACATTGCTGATGGGCAGCAGAATGAGCCCGATCCAGGCGATGCCGAACGACGCGACCGGGAGGCGTCGCCGTCCGGCGAGCGCCAGCGCCCCCACCGCCAATAGGAGTGCGGCCCCGATCGCGGACTGAAGATTGGCGTGCTGGAAGAGCGGGGTGCCGGGCGGCGAGTACACGGCGGCCAGATGCGCCGGCCAGACCAGGAGACGCACCCACTCGGGAACGAGACTCAACATCGTCCACCAGCGCGTGGCATAGGTCGCATCGCGCAGCGGGATCGCCGGATTTTCGGCGACGAACGAACCGGTGACGCGGATCCGAAGGGCGCTATAGGCCACGGCGACGAGGGTCAGCGAGAGCAGGAGGAGACGCAGGGCTCTCGCCCGCTCGACGAGTGGCCGGTCGTCGGTGATGATCGTGAGCTCGGCCGCGACCAATATCGCGGGCAGGACGATCGTATACTCTTTGGCGAGACACCCGAGGGCATAGACACACGACAGGAGGGCGACATCGCGTCCGCGCAGGTCGCCAACGGTGCGCCGGTCGATATACCAGATCGTGGCGCCGATGACGACCAAGGCCGTGAGCAGCTCCGAGAGCCCAACGCTGTTGGCGAATACTTCGACGTGCACCGGGTCGACGGCGTAGAGACCGGCGACGATCACGGACACGGCGGGCGACACGAGCCGTCGCGCCAGCGCATAGACCGCCAGGCAGACGGCCGCGTACATCAGAATGTTGACGATGTGAAACGGAAGCGGCGAACCGCCGCCGACCGCCCATTCCAGCGTGAACAGGGCCGTCGTCAGGGGGCGGTAGAGCGCGTGTCCTTGGTCTCTGGGCCAGTACGATTCGACGAACCGATGCCCAATGCTCCCGAGCGCATGGAACGGCGCGTTCTGGGAGATCATGGGCACGTCATCGTACGCGAATCCGTTGCGGACGCTCGAGAGCGATGAGGCCAGAGCCAGCGCCACGATCGCCGCCTTCCATCTCGTCACGTCACGCCTCGACCCCGAAACGGGACAGCTTGCGGTAGAGCGTCGACGGATCGATGCCGAGGACGTCGGCGGCGCGTGTCTTGTTGCCGCCCTCGCTCTGCAGTACCCACAGGATATACGCGCGCTCGATGACATCGAGCGTGGGCGTCGAGGGGGCGCGATCGGATACGAGCGGCTCTGACCGGCGCTCGGTCACACGCTCGGGCAGCGCGCTGACCTCGATCACCTCGCCCGGTGTCAGAATCACGGCGCGCTCGAGGGCGTTTTCGAGCTCGCGGACGTTGCCGGGCCAGGAGAAGCTGCGCAGCACTTCGAGCGCGGCGTCGCTGACGCGCTTCTGGGGCTCGCTTCGGGCTTCCGAGGCGCCACGCAGGAACGCATCGACGAGCAGCGGAATGTCATCCCGCCGGTCCCGCAGGGGCGGCAGGTGCAATGCAATCACGTTCAACCGATAGAATAAGTCGCTGCGAAACGCGCCGCGTTTGATCTCTTCTTCCAGGTCACGATTGGTGGCGGCGAGGAGGCGAACGTCTATTGGCAACGCGTCCGTGGCTCCAACCGGGATCACTTCACGGTGTTGCAGCACCCGGAGCAGCTTGACTTGCGTCGCCGGTGTGGTCTCGCCGATTTCGTCGAGGAAGAACGTGCCGCCGGCCGCGGCGGTGAACAGGCCGCTCTTGTCTTTCACGGCCCCCGTGAACGAGCCCTTGACGTGACCGAACAACTCGCTTTCCAGCAAGCTTTCGGGGAGCGCGCCACAGTTGATCGACGCGAATTGGGCGTCGGTGCGATTCGACAGCTGATGGATGTAGCGGGCGATGACTTCTTTGCCCGTGCCGGACTCGCCCTGGATCAGGACCGTCGATTCGGTGGGGGCGACCGTCTCGGCCAACGTGACGACGTCGAGCCAGGTCTTGCTGTTGCCCACCGGGCGGCCATCGGTGCGGTGCTCGCGGCGCTTGATCTCCTGGCGGAGCGACGTGTTCTCAATACGGAGCCGACGGTGTTCGGCGGCCCGTTTGAGGATCGCGATGAGCTCGTCATTCCGGAACGGCTTTTGGATGTAGTAAAAAGCGCCTTCGTTGACCGCCTGCATCGCCGACTGGAGCGTCGCTTGGGCGGTCATGAGAATGACGGGCGTATCGGGATAGCGTGAGCGGACGGCGCTCAAGACCTGCACGCCGCCGACCGCCGGCATGCGGACATCGCTCAGTACGATGTCGGGGTTGATCGCGTCGATCTGTTCCAGCGCGATCTTGCCGCCGAGCGCGGTGTGTGGGTGGAAGCCTTCGTTCTTGAGCAGAATACGCAACGAGTCGAGAATCCCCGACTCGTCATCGATCACCAGGACCGACGGCTTTCCGTTGCCATTCCCGTTTCCGTCGGTCACGCCGCATCCTCGTTCTGCGAGTAAGGCAACAGCACAGTGAAACGGGTCCCCGTCGCGTCACTGTCAACGAGCACCACCCCGCGATGGGCTTCGATCGCGCGGTGCACGACGGACAGGCCTAATCCGCTCCCACCAGGTTTTGTCGTCATGAATGGTTCGAACATGCGCTCGCGAACTTCCGGCGCGATCCCCGGTCCATTGTCGCTCACCTTGAGCGCGACCGCGCCCGAGTCGAACGACACGCCACTGGGGAGTTGCTCCGCCGCGACCGGCGCGACCTCCACGCGGACCTTCCCGTTCGGTGGCGTCGCTTGCGCCGCATTGAGTGCGAGATTGAACACGGCGCGGTGCAGCAGATCTTCGTCCCCGTCGATGACGAGCGGACTGTCCGGAACGGAACAGGTTATGGAGACGCCAGATGCCCGATCCGGGTGTGTCGCGACCAGGTTGACGGCGCCCGCCGCGATAGAGCCCACATCGACGGCCTGAAGACGGGTGACGCGCACGCGCGCGAAGTCGAGGAACTCTGTCAAAAGACGTGACAGCCGGTCCGATTCGCGCGTGATCAGCGATCCCAACGTCCGCGCGTCCTCGTCGGCCTGCGGCATCCGCGCCAACTGTTCGACGGCGCTGCGTATAGAGGCCAGCGGGTTCTTGATCTCGTGCGCGAGCGACGCGCCCAACTCGGCGACTGCCTCCAGGCGGCCGGCACGCACATGGAGGCTTTCTAGACGCTTCTGGCCGGAGATGTCTTGAAAAATGGCGGTCGCCGTGGCCGAGCCAGGGGTGCCGTCGCCATCGCTGAAGGTCGTCGTGACACCGATGGGGAAGGCGCGATCCGCCAGCGTGACGATGTCCTCGCCGCGGGTGGTTCTGAACCGATGGGTGGCGGCCTCTTCGAGCGCCCGCGCCAGTCGCGGCGCGACGGACGCGATTTGTTGCACGACTGGTGCGCCCGTCGAACGGCGTGGCCTCATCCCCAGCAACTCCGTGGCGGCCGGGTTGGCGTAGAGCAAATATCCCCGGGCGTCGATCGTGATGATGCCGCTCCGGATATTGCGGAGAATATCCTCGGCCTGCAGGCGCACGAACACCAGCTCGGCCGCGGTGCCGGCACCGGCTTGCTGTAGCCGGGCGCCGACATAGCCACTCCCGAGTGCGACAGTGCCGAAGACGACGAGTTGGAGCCAGACGCCGACGTCGGGCGCCGTGTGACTGAGCCAGAGGACTTCGGCGAAGTAACAGACATCGCACGCGAGGGCGATCAAGAGACCCGCACCCACGGGCAGCAACAGTGCGGCGCAGGCGATGACGAGGATATAGAGCCAGACGAATGGGGAGAGCGACCCACCCGTGACGTGAACGACGGCCGTGACCAGCGCGATATCGAACGCCGTCTGCAGCGAGAAGAAGGGGCGTGGGATCGGGCGGGAGCCGGCGTGCACGACTTCGCTATACGCCGCGGACGCGGCCGTGAAGAGAATCGCGACGGCGAAGATGAGCGAGGCGAGCCGCGCATCTTCCGTCGGCGTCCGCTCCCACACGAGCTGCGCGGCGAGGAAGATCGCGACGGAGATGATGAAGCGACCGACGTAGACGCCGCGCATGATGCGGCGTGGATCGGTCATGGCTTGCTGGAGCTTGGCCCGCGGGGGGCTCAATGACGGACTGATCGACGTCACGACATCACAGGGTTATTATCAAGAGACGAGCTTGACCGCACGGAGTTTCCCAACGTGAACGAAGGCGCACGACGAGGCCGCGCGTGGACGACATTCGCCGACCTCGCGCAGTCGATCTTTGGCGCGATCATCGTCGCGGCCCAGGGCGTGACCTGGCGGATCGGCCGCAAGGTGGGGTCGGCCTGGGTTCGCGGACTGCCACCCGAGCAGCGCCGCCGCTTCCTCGCCGACGCGCGGGCCGGCAACGCCAAGATGATCGGCGGGGTGATCGACTTTCAGCACAAGCGGGCGCACGACGTCATGCGGCCGCGGACCGAGATCATCGCGTTGTCCATCGATTCGACCGAGGACGACATCCGCGCCGTGCTTCGGACGGAGCGGTACTCGCGATATCCCGTCTACCGGGAGTCACTCGACGACGTCGTCGGCATCTTCATCGCCAAGGATCTCTGGACGGCGGAATCGTTCGATCTCGGTGCGCTCATCCGCGAGGCGGTCTATGTCCCGGCCAGCGTGCCGGCTGAGCGCGTCTTGAACGATTTGCGGCGCCGACGGCAGCATCTCGCGGTCGTGCTCGATGAGTATGGCGGGACGGCTGGTATCGTGACCATGGAAGATCTCATCGAGCAGATCATCGGTGACATCGCCGATGAGGACGAGCCCGCCGTGAGACGGTCGTTCGAGTTCGAGGGCGTGCTGGAGCTCGCCGGGAATCTGTCCCTGATCGATGTGCGGTCTGAACATCACGTCGCCATCCCCGATGGAGAGTGGACGACGATCGGCGGGTATGCGTTCGCGAAGCTGGGGCGGTTGCCGAAGCTCGGCGACCGGGTCCCGTTCCCGGCCGGCGAGCTCGAGATCATCGCCATCGAGGGACGGCGTGTCGCGGCGCTCCGCGTCCTCCGGGCGGCGCACGTATGACACTCGAAGTCAAGCCCGGGGTCGGCATCCCCCGGGCGGAGTTGACCGTGCGCGCGACGCGGTCGGGCGGGCCGGGTGGGCAGCACGTCAACACCTCGTCGACGCGCATCGAAGTCGTGTGGAACATCGATCGGACGACGGCGCTCGACGATGTCCAGCGCGCGCGGGTGCGGCAACGGCTCGGGGCGCGAGTGGACGGCGAGGGCAACGTGCGCGTCGTCGCGTCCGACTCGCGGAGTCAGCGACGGAATCGGGAAGAGGCCGAGGGTCGATTGGCGGCGCTCATCCGTCGGGCGCTGCACGTGCCCACGCCGCGGCGTGCCACACGGCCAACGGCATCATCGGTGGCGACGCGACTCGACGAAAAACGCCGCCGCTCGCGATTGAAAGCCGAGCGGCGGCGGCGTCCTGCGGACGACTAGCGCTTACTGCGCGGAACCAGGAGTCGCCGGAGCGGCTGCCGGAGCTGGTTGCGACGCGTGCTTCTGCGCGCGGGCGCGGAGCGCGGCGCGGTTGGCGTCGAACGTCGTCTGCTGATCGGGCGTCAGCACACCACGCATCTCGTCGAGTTGCTGCGTGCGGAGCGAGCGAGTCGTCGCCTTATCGCTTGACTGACGCGCCGTCTTGATTTGCGCCTTGTACTTCTCATGGATCGCGCGAATCTGTGTCTTCTCGGCCGCCGTCAGATTGACGCCTTTGAACAAGCGATGGCCGAAGTGATGGCGATGCGCCGTGGCGGTCGTGCTCGTGGACGGCGTCGTGGATTCAGGCGAAGCCTGCTGCGCGCGGGATGTGGCGGGCAGCGCAACCGCGACTGCCAGCGCCAGCGCGCTTAGGGTCATGCGAATCATAGGGTCCTCCCCTGCTGAGTTGTTCGCCCAGTGAGACGCTGGCGCGCGACGGACGTTAATTTTCGTGGCGTATGGTCCGGGATGACGAAGCCAACGTCGTGTGCCCGTATTGCGGCGCGCCAAATGTTGTGGGGCTCGATTCGGGCGGGGCGGCGACCCAGGAATACGAAGAAGACTGCCAGGTCTGCTGTCAGATGTGGCGCGTCCGCGTGCGCTATACGCGCAGCGGCAGAGCGGACGTCAGCGTCGAGAGAGCGGACGAGTCGTCGTACGAGTGATTGCGCGACGTGGTCGCTGGCGCGGATTGGGGGGTCCGGGGGGCGTAGTTGGGGTTGCCCCCCGGAGGCGAACAGACCAGTCGAGCAGCGCGCAGCGCTGCATCGACGCGCCGCGGAGCGGCGTCAGCGTCGAGAGAGCAGACGAGTCGTCGTAGCGGACTTGGGGGGTCCGGGGGGCGTAGTTGGGGTTTGCCCCCCGGAGGCGAACAGACCAGTCGAGCAGCGCGGAGCGCTGCATCGACGCGCCGCGGAGCGGCGTTAGCGTCGAGAGAGCGGACGAGTCGTCGTACGAGTGATCGCCCGGCGCGGCCAGACGGGCGGCTCCGTGGATACCTGGCGGTAGTCGGCGATGAGCGCATCGAAGATGCGGTCCCAGGAGCAATGCTGCGCCGCGTGCAGGCCATCGGTCGCGAGCGAATGGCGACGAGCTGGATCGCTGGCGAGCGCGAGGATTTGGGCGGCCAGGGCGCGGGAGTCGCCGGCCGGGAACATCACGCCACCGCCTCTCGCCAGGAGCTCGCGCGTCGGGCCGACATCGGCGGCAATCACCGGGAGGCCGGACGCCATCGCTTCGAGTAGCACGTTGCCGAAGGTGTCCGTGGTGGACGGGAACATGAAGAGATCGGCCGACGCGTAGAACGCGCTCAAGTCTTCGCCGACGATGCGACCGGTGAATATCGCATTGCTCGGCGCCGCGCGCCGGCAATGGTCGGCGTAGGGGCCGTCGCCGGCCAGGGCGAAACGGATCCGGCGGTTGGGCGCGAGGCTCTGCATGGCGGAGAGTGCGACGTCCAAACCCTTCTCGGCGGCAAGGCGACCCACGTAGGCCACGACGATCGTGTCGTCATCCGCGCCGAGTCGCTGCCGCCACGCTGCCGAGCGATAAAGGGGGTTGAATCGCTGCGTCTCGATACCCCGCCCCCATACCGCGAGGCGTGCGAACCCGAGGCGGCCCAGCTCATCGGCGATCGCGCGCGTTGGGACGTAGGTACGCTGACCCGTATTGTGAAACCAACGGAAGAACGCCCACCCAAGACCACTCAACAATCCCAGGTTATAAAATCGCGCGTACTCGCTGAATGACGTGTGGTACGACGTGACGAGCGGGACGCCCAGGCGCAGCGCACACGCGCGACCCGTGAGCCCCATACCGAACGGCGTTGCGGCGTGAATCAGCGTCGGTCGCCACGCCAGCAAGTCGCGATAGATGCTGCCGCCGACCGGGGGCGCGAGGCGGAGTTGTGGGTAGGCCCAGAATGGGATGCTTGGGCGTCTCCAGATGTCGGGTGACCGTGTCGTGACTTCAGGGTCCGTTGTCGTGTACACACGAGCGGAACCGCCACGAGCCTGGACCGCCGAGACCAGGCGCTCGAGGGTGCGCGAGACGCCGTTCAGCTGCGGCGGATACGTGTCCGTGAACAGCGCGAGCCGGAGCTCGGTCGCCGCCTCGGCGCGTCCGGAGTCGTGGTCAGCCCGGAGCGTCGTTGTCACGCTGCAATGTGCGGCGCGCTCGGCGCCGCCGTAAGAGGACGAAGCGCGCGATGCGATGCAGCACCGGGGCGTACATCGCCGTGCCGAACACGAGGCCGAGCACGATGGGCAACAGCGTCGTGTAGAACCGCCATGTGACGAGCAGCGCACCCGCGTCGGGTCCGACGTACCCCGCCGCACCGTCCAGGAATCCCAGCTCGATCGCGCCGGCCCCGGAGGGCGTCGGCAGGAAATTCTGGCCGTAGAGGAGTACGAATGATCCGACGACAACCGTACCGAGCGCCGGCGGATTCGACAGCGTGGCGAATATCGCCGGCAGAATCGCGATGCGAGCGACGACGTGAAGCGCCGTGATCGGCACCGTCGCGGCAACTGCCCAGAACGGCATTCGGCGCGCGAGGCGGATCGAATCGCGGAGCGTTCCCCCGACGTACATCGAGACCTGCGGCAGGAATTTTCTGAAGCCGAACAGGATCGCGACGCCCACGACCACAATCAACGCCACCCATGGGATCGCGTGTCCTAAGCGCGGGAGCAGCACTTGCTGCTGCGTGCGCCACCATGCCCCGCCCCAGTGCCAGAAGATCGAAACGCCCAGGGTGATCACGACGGCCCATTCGATGATCGCCTCGACGCTGATCAGCGCAATCGTGTCGGATACGTTGAGGCCCGCGTTGATCAATCCGCCGAACCGCACGGGCTCGCCGCCGAGCTTGAGCGGCGTCAAGGCGGACGTCGCATCGCTGGCGGCGTTCAGCGCGAACGCTTTGATAAAGGGCGTGTGATTGCCCAGCCCTCTCGCTAAGACTTGGACGCGCCATGCGCGCGCGAGGTAGTCGGCCGTGAACAGGCCGAGACAGAGTGCGAGGGCGGCGGCCGTGCTCAGCACGGGTCAGGCCAGGTCTTGATATCGGGTCGGCCGTCGCGCGGCGACCCATCGGTCCAGCGAGCGTTCCACCGAGCGCGCGGTGATCGGGCTGTCCAAGTCGCTCGGGTGCAGGGCGATTCGCGCATAGCGCTCGGCGCGCTGCGCGCGCCAGCGCACACCCGCGACAGCGACGGAGCCGACCGCACGCAACGGGGTCCGGGCGCTCCAACGAACGACTGGCGAGCGGTATGTCGTCCCACTGTTGCAGTTCGTGATCGATACATCGTCCTCGTAGAATTTCAGGCCGAGCGCTCCGATCACGCCAACGCAGGAATCGCGCGCGAGCCAAGCAGGGGGGACGAACCCAATGGGGTTCAGTCCCAGCCGCGCGAACAGCGCGAGTCCCCGTTCCACCCGTTCCCGGGCGGCCGGGGCATCGAGCGTCAGAAACTCTCCCTCCCGAGCCGTCTTCCCGAATGCGCGCCACTGATCACGCCATCCTCGTGGAGATCCGACCTCGTCGTGACGCTCGCCGTGGAGAAATACCTCGGCGCCGTCTTTGGCCCTCGACCGTATCCACTGCACGAAGTCGGGATAGCGCTCCAGAGGCCAGTCCCCGTGCCAATTCGGTACAACGAGTAGCGCAGGCGTGACGCCGCGGGCCGCGCAGAGGACCCAGAGCGCCTCGACGCGCGACGCCAAAGCTGGCGTCACATCATGAATGGAGACGAGGAGCGCGGTCAGGCGGCGGCCAGGACGTGGCGATAGATATCGAAGATGCGATCGAACACGCCGTCCCAGGAATGCTCGCGCTCTGCGTAGGCGCGGCCGCGGCGTCCCAGACTCAAGAGATCGGCGCCGAGCAGGTCGATCGCCGTCTCGCTCAGCGAACCCGGGTCGCCGGCGGCGAACGTCGAGCCCGCGCCTGATGCCTCGATCTGCTCGGAGACTCCGCCCCGATCGGCCGACAGCACCGGTGTGCCTGACGCCAGCGCCTCGAGCGCCGAGAGGCCGAACGTCTCGATCGAGCCTGGGGCGACGACGAGATCGACAGCCGCGAGAAGGTTCGCGAGCTGCTCGCGATCGTGCTCGTACGGCATCCACAGTACTCGTTCGTGGCTTTCGGCCAGGCCCTGCAGGCGCTCGCGTTGGGGACCGTCACCGACCATGAGCAGGTGCGCGTCCGTCCGGCGGGCGATCTCCGGCCATGCGCGGATCAACACATCGACCTCTTTCTCACGTGCGAATCGGCCGATAAAGGCCATGACCGGAGCGTCGAGTGGTAGCCCCAGACGCGCCCTGGTTTCCTCCGATTGATATCGGCGAAACGGGTTGAAGTGGTCCAGGTCGACGCCGAGTGGTACGCGTTCGACCCGTTCAACGCCGTGCGATTGGAGGTCGTCGGCCGCGAACCGGGACGCACAGATGGTGAGCTCGAACAACGAGTCGAGCTTGCGGATGTAGCGCCAGGCCAAGGCGTGCGCGCGCTGGCGGGTACTGGAGGAGCGTTCCGGAAACGCGCAGATGCTGCGCGGCAGATTGCTGTGATAGAAGAACACGAGCGGCACGTCGGACTTCTTGGCGGCGTGGGCTGTGATCCAGGGGACCAGGAAGCAGCTCCCGACCTCGATGATGGACGGCGATTCGTGGTGGATGATCCGACGAATAGACCGGGTCGCCAGCATGAAGCGATAGGGTCGCTGCGTCGGCACACGAGGACCGCGCAAGCGATAACAGCGGACACCCGTGCTGTGGGTGATCGAGTCGCGTGCTCCCGGGATGACGAGGACCTGGCGAAGCTCGGTGTGGGCCTCGACATACCGCGCTTTCTCAAGCAGGTACGTCCGGACGCCACCGCTGGTCTCGCCGAACCACTTCGTGATGTCGAGAACACCGACCTCGGCCTTAGGGCGGAGACGGTGGCTCGGGAGCTCGGTACGCCCCAGATCGAGCCGGAACGCCGCCGTATGATTTGCCGAGGGAAAGAGCGTGTGCTCTATAGAAGGCTGAGAAGCAGTAACGGTCATCGCAATCTGTATATATTAGCGACAATGAGTGACAAGACCAGGCTCGACAAATGGTTATGGGCTGCGCGGTTCTATAAGACGCGCAGCCTGGCCATTGCGGCAATCGAAAATGGCCGCGTCGAGGTCAACGGCGATAAAGCCAAGCCGGCCAAAGCGTTAGCCGTCGGCGACCGGGTGCGCGTCAGGCAACCGCCATTCGAGGTCATTCTCGTCGTGAAAGCCTTGTCAGAGCGCCGTGGACCGGCGGTTGAGGCTGCCAAGCTCTATGATGAGCTCCCGGAGAGCATCGCGGCGCGTCATGCGCTAGCGGCGCAGATTCGGACAGCGCCCGTTCCTGCTTATGACCGCGAAGGCCGTCCGACCAAGAAGGACCGGCGTCTCCTCGATGATTGGCGTGGGCGTCGCTCGTGATCGTTGATCGAAGGTGTCAATGGCGGCATCTTTGTCACGTGTGACAACACTTAGACATACGGCGCTCTACGAGCGGCACGTCGCGCTCGGCGCAAAGATGGTCCCGTTCGCGGGATATGAAATGCCACTGGCGTATCCGCCAGGGATGACCGCGGAGCATCACGCGGTACGCGGACGGTGCGGGGTATTCGACGTCAGCCACATGGGCGAAGTCATGGTGACCGGCCCCGATGCGGTCGCGTTCGTCGATTTCATCACATCGAACGACGCGGGGCGATTGGCGGTCGGCCAGGTGCAGTACTCGACCATACTGAACGAGAACGGCACCATCGTCGACGACTGCCTCGTGTATCGGCTCGCCGATCGCGTCATGGTAGTGGTCAACGCCTCGAATCGCGACAAAGACGTCGAGCACATGCGGCGGTACGTCGGATCGTTCGACTGCGCGATCGAGGACATCTCGGATCAGACCGCGCTCATCGCCGTCCAGGGGCCAGCGTCAGGGGCCGTGATGCGCGCAATGACACCGACGTCGCTCGACGATGTGCTGTACTATCACTTCACGCACGCCGTGGTAGCTGGAGTGCATGCGCTGGTCTCACGCACGGGCTATACGGGCGAGGATGGCGTCGAGCTCTATTTCGACGCCGAGCATGCGACGACCGTGTGGGATGCGCTGCTCAAGATTGACGGCGCGGTACCGGCCGGCCTCGGAGCGCGCGACTCGCTGCGACTCGAGGCCGGTCTCATGTTGTATGGCAATGATATCGATGACAGCGTGACGCCGATCGAGGCGTCGTTGGCATGGACGGCGAAGCTCGATAAGCCCCGGTTTCTCGGGAAGGACGTGCTGGTCGCCCAGAAAGCGCAGGGGGCGGCGCGGAAGCTCGTCGGGTTTCGCATCGACGAGCGCGCCGTGCCGCGCCACGGGTATTCGGTGCTGAGCGACGGCCAGACCGTCGACTGCGTCCGCAGTGGCATTATGAGCCCGACACTGGGCTATGGGATCGGCACCACGTATCTGCCGACGGCCAAGGCAAAGGCCGGTGAAACGATCGAGATAGACATTCGTGGTCGGCGCGTGCCAGCGACCACGGTCAGTCTGCCCTTTTATCGCACGTCTCATCCCCCGAAACGCAAACCCTCGTGACGATAACCACTGCGCCGGCGATGCCGGCCGAGTCCGACCAGTTCGCCTCGCGGCACATTGGTCCGCGCGATGATGACATCCGCGCCATGGTAGCCGCGCTCGGCTATAAATCACTCGATGCATTTATCGACGCGGTCATCCCCGAGAGCATTCGCTCGCGGCGACCGCTGGCGATCGGAGAGGCCGAGACCGAGGCCGAGGCGCTCGCCCAGTTGGCGCGCATCGCTGGGCAGAATCAGGTCTGGCGGTCATTCCTCGGACAGGGCTATCACGGCTGCATCCTGCCGCCCGTCATTCGACGGAATATTCTCGAAAACCCCAACTGGTATACGGCTTACACGCCATATCAGGCCGAAGTCGCGCAGGGACGTCTGGAAGCGCTGCTGATTTTCCAGACGATGATTATTGATCTGACGGGCCTTCCGGTCGCGAACGCGTCGCTGTTGGACGAAGCGACAGCCGCGGCCGAAGCGATGTCGCTGGCGCAGGCCGCGCGGAGCAATGACGGGCACAAAGATACTTTTTTTGTCTCGGACACATGCCATCCGCAGACGATCGCCGTGGTGTCGACCCGCGCGCGGGCTCGCGGCATTCGGATCATCATTGGGGATCATCGGGAGAAGCTGCCCGATCGCTGCTTTGGCGTGCTGGTTCAGTATCCGGCGACTGATGGCATCGTGTATGACTATCGCGAACTGAGAGCGGCGGCGGATCGGGCTGAAGCGCTGCTGGTGGTGGCCGCGGATCCGCTCAGCCTGACGCTGCTCACGCCTCCAGGGGAATGGGGTGCCGACATTGCGGTCGGGAGCACCCAACGATTTGGCGTGCCGATGGCGTACGGCGGACCCCATGCCGCGTACTTCGCCACGCGCGAGGAGTTCAAGCGTCTCATCCCCGGCCGCATCATCGGCTTGAGCCATGACGCGGACGGCAACCCCGCGCTGCGCATGGCGCTGCAGATGCGCGAGCAGCACATCAAGCGCGAGCGCGCGACCAGCAATGTGTGCACCGCGCAGGTGTTGCTGGCGGTGATGGCTGGCATGTACGCCGTGTGGCATGGCCCGGAGGGCCTGACGCGGATCGCCACGCGGGTGCATCGGCTGACCGAGGCGCTGGCGGAAGGGGCGCGGAGACTGGGCCTCACGGTGGAGCACGACATCTTCTTCGACACGATTCGCGTGACGCCGGCGGGTCGGACGTTGCCGGCCGTGACGGCGGCGGCCGCGGCGCGGCGCATGAATTTGCGCGTGTTCGAGGACGGCAGTCTGGGGGTGACGCTCGATGAGCTGACGACGCCGGCGGATGTCGATGACATCTTGGCGGCGCTCAATGGCGGTCCGGCGGCGCCTGTCGGGGCCGAGGTGCTGTTGGAGACGGTTGATGCGCGGTATGACGAGCGGTTTGCGCGCGCAACGCCATTTCTCACGCATCCCACGTTCAACACGCACCGGTCGGAGAGCGACATGGTGCGATATCTCCACCGGTTGGTGACGCGCGATTTGTCGCTCACGACATCGATGATCCCGCTGGGGTCGTGCACGATGAAGCTCAATGCGACGGCGGAGATGCTGCCCATCTCGTGGCCGGGATTTGCGGAGATGCATCCGTTCGCGCCGCCGGAGCAGGCGGCCGGGTACGCCGAGCTGATCGGGCGGTTATCGAGCGCGCTGGCCACCATCACCGGGTTCGATGCGGTTTCGGTTCAACCGAACGCTGGATCGCAGGGCGAGTACGCCGGGCTGCTCGTCATCAAGGGCTTCCATGCCGCGCGGGGCGACGCGAAGCGCAACATCTGCTTGATACCCCAATCGGCTCATGGGACGAACCCAGCGTCGGCTGCTATGGCCGATATGCCTGTGGTCGTGGTCGCGACCGACGCGCATGGGAACGTCGATGTGGCGGATCTCCAGGCAAAAATTGAGCAGCACAGAGACCACATCGCTGCCCTCATGATTACGTATCCCTCGACGCACGGGGTGTTCGAGACGCGCATCAAAGAGATTTGCGATCTCGTGCACGCGGCCGGCGGCAAGGTTTACATGGATGGCGCGAACATGAACGCCATGGTTGGACTGGCGCGCCCCGGGGACATCGGGGCCGATGTGTGCCATCTCAACCTGCACAAGACGTTCTGCATTCCCCATGGGGGCGGCGGCCCGGGCGTGGGGCCGATCGGCGTGACCGCCGAGCTCGCGCCGTATTTACCGGAACGCATTGGCGCCGTCTCGGCCGCGCCGTACGGCAGCGCTGGCATCTTGCCGATTTCGTTCGCGTATATCGCGATGATGGGTGGAGCTGGGCTGACCAAGGCGACGAAGGTGGCGATACTGAACGCGAACTATGTCGCGCATCGGCTGGCCGGAGCGTTCCCGGTGCTCTATACGGGGGCGGGTGGGCTGGTCGCCCACGAGTGCATCGTCGACCCGCGCGCGTTCAAGGCATCGGCTGGCGTGGATGTCGTGGACATCGCCAAGCGCCTCATGGACTACGGCTTCCACGCACCGACCGTGTCGTTCCCCGTGGCCGGCACGCTCATGATCGAGCCGACGGAGAGCGAGTCGCGCGAGGAGCTCGATCGGTTCTGCGACGCGATGCTGGCGATCCGCGAAGAGATCCGCGAGATCGAGACGGGTACAGCGGATCGGAATGACAATGTGCTCAAGCGGGCGCCGCACACCGCGGCGGTGATTACCGCCGATGTGTGGGACCGGCCGTACTCACGGCAGCGTGCCGCGTATCCCGCCGCTTGGACGCGCGATCACAAGTTCTGGCCGACGGTCGGGCGCGTTGATGGCGCCTACGGTGACCGGAACCTCGTGTGCAGTTGCCAGCCGCTGACCGACGCGGATTGATGGGCGCTCGATGAGATAATAGCTGGCGGTCGCGCAGGCGAGGACGCACAGGATATTCAGCGGCCACGTCTGCGCGACACCGAGCGTGTGGGGGAACCAGCTCGGCGGCAACCAGAGTTGTTGCCACAGGTACAGGCTGTAGGACAGTCGGCCGATCCAGCGCACAGGCGCTAGGTCGAGGAGTCGGCCAACGACATCGCCCGGCCGGGCTACCGTGCCAGCTATAAGAATTGGGATCAAGGCTGCTTGCCAAATGGTCGGGCGGACGCCGTATCGTGCCGCGACAAGCGCGTAGAGGAGCACCGCCAGCAACCACACGGACCGCCTGGCGAGCCATGTGTGGACTCTCGGATACGCTATCGCAACCGCCGCGCCGCACATGAGCGCGTCGATGCGAATGTCGGTTCGCCACGGAAATCCCACGAGCGTGTGGCCATAAAGGTGGCCCTCGCGAAGCAACTCGATCATGCGCCAGGTCGCCCCCAGTATCGCGATCGCAATGGCGACCGGGAGCGCCGTACCGCGGACGCGTTTAAGCAGCGGCGGCCAGAATAAATAAAAATGCTCTTCGATGGCCAGCGACCAAAAGTGCCACGTATAAAATCCGCCGCCGAGGGGCAGATTCGGCGGCAAGTAGTTGCGAAAGAAGCACGCGGCAGCCAGGAGCTCGCGCGGATAGAGTGGGATGAGGCCCAGTAATCCCAGGGTGCCGAGAACGGCCAGATATGTCAGAGCCGGGGGGAGAATCCGAAAGGCCCTGCGGATGTAGAAGTGGCGGAGCGAGATCGGCTGCTCGGCCAATAAGCGGGAGGTGATGAGAAACCCGCTCAGTCCAAAGAAAATATTGACGCCGAGTTGCCCGGGAAGCGTCGTGCGACCCGAGGGCGTTCCCGCGGCGGAGGCGACGAGGTGGTCGCCAATGACGAGCAGAATCGCGACCGCGCGCCACCCATCCAACGTCGGGATATAGCGTTCGTTCATCGGGCAACGCTTCGAATGTGCGCCAGCACGCGGTGATGAATGCGCTCGATCAGGAGGTCCCCGAACATTGACCAGTACGCGTCGGGAAAGACGCGCAGGGTATACCACGTGCTGCCTTCGAGTCGCGTGCGGCCGCCCAGCAGCGGGATGAGGCGAAACTCGCCGCGCACCGGCTGCAAATAGCCGTCGAGATGCCGTGGTCTCACGTTCGAGTAGATACTGAGCTCGGTCATCGGCAGGGGCGCGTGCGCCACATCGAACGACAGGCGCCGGCCGGGCTCCCAGCGCGTGATCGGCTCGACGAACGCGCCGGTCGAGAACTCGCAGTACCGGGTCGCACCGACGCCGCTGCCTTCGATGTGGGCCGAGCGTGGATAGGCGACGCCGAGGCGGAACGTGAGCTCGAGGGGCTCGGTGATCGGCGGAAACGCAATCACGCTATTCCAGACCCGTTCGGGCGGCGCGTCGATCTCGATGGCCGACCGGACTTCGTGGATCGCCGGCGGACCGGCGCGCATGTCGAGCATGATCCAGAGCGGCAGCACCGCGAGCGCGGTCGCGGCCGGGCGGATGCGATCCTGGCCACTCCGCGCGATCGCTCGCCCGAGGAGTGCCCCCATGATGGCGATGGGCAAGGCGATCGGGACTGCCATGAAGAGGCAGAATGCGCCTTCCATCGCGAAGGAGAAGATCACCCCGGCCGTGAGGATAATGCCGAGCGATGTCACGCTGACCGTGTCGAGGACCGAGGCCTCGGCGCGGCGATTGTAGAGGAAACCGATGCCGGCGCCCATAGCGAGCGGCGTCCCGATGAACAGGGGCGTGCCGTAGGAGCCAAGCGCCGTGATACTCAGGAGCACCATGACGAGCCCTACGCCGATGCCGCCGCCGATCGATGCGATGCCGATGGCCATCGTGGGACGGTCGTATGCGGTGCGCTGCGCCGGCGCCGCCTCGACGGACGGCAGCGCGACGAGCACGAGGATCAACGCGTAGTTGACCAAGGGAATGACGAAGAGCGCTGACCACCACGGCGAGCGTCCGGCGTCGACGAGCCGCCGGATGGTCAGCGTGGAGCCGAACCACAGGAACGGGAGCGCCCAGCATCCAAGAGCGACGAAGAGCCAGGTCGGGGCGCCCGCCGCGCGTGAGGCGAGGAGCTCCGGCCCGCTCCGTAGATAATCCCATGGGAGCCACGGATGCAGGCCGGCCACCTCGACCACGGCGTAGTCGCCGAGGAACTTGATCAGCGCGAGTCCGAGACCCGCGAACAGATATGTGCGGCGGTCGACCGGAACGTCGAGCCGCGTGAGCTTCGCTAGCACGCCATAGGTTACTGCACCGCGTTGATCATGTCGAAGATCGGCAGATACATGGCGACGACCATGCCGCCGACGACCACGCCGAGGAACACGATCATGACCGGCTCGAGCAGCGAGAGCAAGCCCGAGACGGCCGCGTCGACTTCTTCATCGTAGAAGTCGGCGATCTTCGAGAGCATTTCGTCGAGACCACCGGTCGACTCGCCGACGGCGATCATCGAGATCACCATGGGCGGGAACACGGCGGACTTGGCGAGCGGGGCGGAGATCGTGTCACCGCCGGCGATCGAGGCGCGGGAGGCCATGATCGCGTCTTGAATGACGCGGTTCCCGGCCGTCTTGGCCGTGATCTCCAACCCATCGAGGATGCTGACGCCGGAGCTGATCAGCGTGCCGAGCGTGCGGGTGAATCGGGACACGGCCGACTTGCGGAGCACGTCGCCGAGCACGGGGAAGCCGAGCATCAGCTTGTCGATCTGCAGCTTGCCGTTCGGCGTCGCGTAGTACTGCTTGATCATAAAGAAGCCGCCGATCGCGCCGGCGACGACAAATATGCCGCCCATGCCACGGAGGAAGGCCGAGAGACCGATCACGATACGCGTCGGGAGCGGCAGGGCGAGACCGACCTGGCCGAACATGCTCTCGAACACGGGGATGACGAAGATCAGCAGGATCGAGATGGCGATGGCGGCGACCGACATGATGACGCCGGGGTAGATCATCGCGCCCTTCACCTTGCGGACCAGGTTGTCGTTCTTTTCCATGAAGGTCGCGAGGCGCATCAAGATCGTGTCGAGAATACCGCCCGCCTCACCGGCCGCGACCATGTTCACATACAGGTCGCTGAACGCTTTCGGGTGCTTGCGGAGCGCGTCGGCGACGGTATGGCCGGATTCGACGTCGAATACGACGGCCCGCGTGACGGCCTGGAGCTGTTTGTTCTCGCTCTGCTTGGCGAGAATGTCCAGCGCCTGGACCAGGGGCAGACCGGAGTTGATCATCGTCGAGAACTGGCGGGTGAAGATGACGATGTCTCGCATCTTGATCCCGCCACCGCTCGGCTTCTTCTTCTGATCGCCCGCGTCGTCGACCTTGACGACGGTGAGCCGCTGGCGGCGCAATTGGGCGACGACATCTTCGCGCGTCGCGGCGTCGATGGTCGCCGTCTTCAACTCGCCGTTGACCGCTCGCGCCGTGTAGGTAAACGTCGGCATGGTTCAATCCTGGAAAAAGGGGTCTTACCGGCGGCCGTTCGCCGCGGCTTTCCCGCCGGCGCCGGCTGCCTTCGTCGCGTCGCCGGCTTCGTCGAGCGGCGGCTGTCCGATCATGCGCAAGAACTCGTTCGGGTCGCTGGACACGCGGAGGCACTCGTCCGTCGAGACTTCGCGTGCCATATACAGGGCATACAGCGCGTCGTTCAGCGTCTGCATGCCGAATTTCTTGCCCGACTGCATCGACGAATAGATCTGGTGGATCTTGTCGTCGCGGATGAGGGCGCGGATCGCGGGCGTGACCACCAGGATCTCGGCGGCCATCGCTCTGCCCCGCCCCTTCGCCTTGGCGAGAAGCGTCTGCGTGATGATGCCTTCGAGCACGAACGCCAACTGCGCGCGCACCTGTGACTGTTGGTGCGCCGGGAAGACGTCGATCATCCGATTGATCGCCTCGGCCGCGGAGTTCGTGTGCAGCGTGGCGAACGCCAAGTGGCCCGTTTCGGCAATGGTGAGCGCCGCCTGGATCGTGTCCAGGTCGCGCATCTCACCGACCAGAATCACGTCGGGGTCTTCCCGCAACGCGTACTTGAGCGCCATCTGGAACGACTTCGTGTCGGTGCCGATTTCGCGCTGATTGACGATGCAGTTTTGATGGCGGTGGATAAACTCGATCGGGTCTTCGACCGTGATAATGTGGCCGCGGCGTTCGCGGTTGATCTTGTCGATCATTGCCGCGAGCGTCGTGGACTTGCCGGAGCCTGTTGGACCCGTGACCAGCACCAGGCCGCGGGGCTTCTCGGCCATCTTCGCAATGACGGCCGGCAATCCAAGGTCCTGGAACGTTTTGATCGAGAACGGGATCTGGCGGATCGCCATGGACACACAACCGCGTTGTTTGAAACAGTTTCCGCGGAAGCGTGCCAGGTTTTGGATACCGAACGAGAAGTCCAGCTCATCTTCTTGTTCGAAGCGCTTCTTTTGGTTTTCGGTGAGGACCGAGTAGGCGAGTGTCAGCGTGTCTTTCGGCGACATCACGTACTCGTTGCGCGAGTTGGTGATCTCGCCGTCGATGCGCAGCTTCGGTCGCTCGCCGGCGGTGATGTGGAGGTCCGACGCGTCGCGCTCGATCATCTCCTCGAGTAGGGCGCGCAGGTTGACGCCGCCGCCTGGCGGTGCGGCTGTCGATGCGGCTGGTGCGGCTGTACCGCTCATGCGCTCGTCTCCCGGACGATCTGTTCCATGGTAGTGATCCCCTTGAGGATCTTGAGCCACCCGTCCATTCGGAGGGTGAGCATCCCTTCCTCGACCGCGGCATCTCTGAGCTCGGCCGCCCCGACGTTTTGGAGGATCAGCTTGCGGAGATTCGGGGTCATCATGAGCACCTCGTAGACTCCCTGGCGTCCCTTGAGGCCCGTGCCGTTGCAAGCGTCGCAGCCGGTGCCCTTGAAGAAAGGCAGTTCCCCGATCTGCGTGTCGAGCGACAGGTTCTCGAGAAAGGGCGCCGCATCTTTCGTCGCCCGCGTCTTGGCGTCGGACAAGGCTTCGGACGTGAACCGCAACTCGCGGAGCGTCGTCGTGCGTTTGACCTTGGCGCCCGCGAGCTCGGCGTCCTCGGGATCGTACTTCGTCTTGCACGAGCTGCACACGCGGCGCACGAGGCGCTGGGCGAGGACGAGATTGAGGGCGCTGGAGACGTTGAAGGGCTCGAGGCCCATGTCCAAGAGACGGGTCACTGTCTCCGGGGCCGAGTTCGTGTGCAGCGTCGACATCACGAGGTGTCCGGTCAACGCGGCCTTAATGGCAATGCCGCCAGTCTCCAGATCACGAATCTCACCGACCATGATGATGTTCGGATCTTGACGCAAGAACGCCTTCAGGGCGGCCGCGAACGTCATCCCGATTTCGTTGCGGACCAAGACCTGGTTGATGCCAAACAAGTTGTACTCGACCGGGTCTTCGGCCGTCATGATGTTGACGTCGATGTTGTTGACCTTCGACAAGGCCGAGTAGAGCGTCGTCGTCTTGCCGGAACCCGTCGGGCCCGTGACGAGACACATGCCGTATGGGTTGGAGATTGCCTCCATCAACTCGCGCTCGGCGCGCGGTTCCAAGCCGAATTTCTCGAGGTCGAACGTCAGGTTGCCCTTGTCGAGAATTCGGAGAACGACTTTCTCACCAAAGAGGGTGGGAAGTGTCGAGACGCGATAATCGATGACTTTCTTGCCGAGTTTCAGCTTGATGCGGCCGTCCTGCGGGACGCGGCGCTCGGCGATGTTCAGGGCCGCCATGATCTTGAATCGCGAGATCAGTGCGGCGCGCATCTTCATGGGGGGTTTCATGACTTCGAGCAGTGCGCCATCGATGCGATAGCGCACGCGCAGCTCGTGCTCGAAGCACTCGAAGTGGATATCCGAGGCGCCGCGCTTGACGGCGTCGGTCAGAATGGCGTTGACGAGCTTGACGACCGGGGCATCGTCGAGCGCCATCCCACCCTTGTCGTCGTCGTCCTTCTCTTCGACGACTTCGACGTCGCCTTCGCCTTCGGACGCGATGTCGTCGAGCAGGGTCTGCATCGCGGCGTCCGACGACTCGTAGAACTTCTCGATCGTGTTGCGCAGCGTGAATTCGCCCGCGATGACCGGCGAGATGTCGTAGCGCGTGATGAACTTGAGGTCATCGATGACCCCCATGTTCGTCGGATCGGCGACCGCGACGGTCAGCGTCCGGCCATCTCGCTTGAGGGGCAGGACCTGATTCTTCGTGGCCAGTTCCGACGGGATCAGCTTGGCGATCTTCGGGTCGACCTCGAACTTGGACAGATCGACCGCCGGCATCCGGTGCTGGCGGGCGAGGACCTTGACCAGCTCGAGCTCGGGTATGTGGCCGAGCTTGACCAGGTTATAGCCGATCCCCGTACCGTTCTGCTTCTGCTCCCGGATAGCCGCGGCCAGCTGATCCTTGGTGATCAGGCCTTCGCGCAGCAGGGCTTCGCCGATGCCGGACGGTCCGGCTGCCGTTACCGGGGCCGGCACGAGTGTCCACTCGGGATACGGGCGCGCGATTGATCCACTGGGGCGGGGCGGAAAGTGCGAAACAAATGAACGCGATACGCCCCATAGGGGCGCCGCACTTGCAGGACGCCCATTTTGCCGGCGGCGTCACGGTCCCCTCCCCAGGGGCCCTACTGTGTAACGAGGGTAGTGGCTACGTCCCCGACGATCTGGAGCGAGGCGGCCGAGACCTTGTCGAAGGTGTCCCGGGGCGTGTGGTGGATCCCCTGGTAGTCGAAGTCGATCACGTCAATGACGCGCAGGCCGGCCCTGAGCAAGGGGACGTGGTCGTCCGTGACCGTGTACTTGTAGCGGGGTACAAAGTAGTCGGCGTAGCCGAGGTCACCGGCCGCATGCCACACGCGCTGGACGACCTCGGGAGCCTGCTGGAGGGAGTTGCCCTCCTCGTAAATCTGGAGGTCTCGATCCCCGATCATGTCCCACAGAACGCCGAAGATGGGCCGGTAGTCGGACGACGGCAGATGCGACGCGAAATAGGTGGAGCCGAGGAGGACGTCGTGCTCGGGGGTGAACGTGCCATAGTCCTCACCGTCGACAAAGAGCAGGTCGACGCCATAGGTGGGCGGCGTCTTGGCGAGGACGGCGCCGAGCTCCATGAGCAGGGCGGTCCCCGATGCGCCGTCGTTCGCCCCCGGGACGGGCTGGCTCCGCTCGGCCGGGTCGGTCGCCTCGTCGGAGACCGGCCGCGTGTCCCAGTGCGTCACATACAGCACGCGATTCGTCTCCGAGGGGCGATACCGAGCGAGTATGTTGCGTAAGGGGAGTTGTTTGCCCCGGACGGTCGTATGCGTCCAGCTTTGGACAATCACGGTGTCCGCGCTCTTCGCCATCGTCGCGACGATCCAGTCGCCGCAGCGGAGCGCGCCGTCAGTGCCCGGGATGCGCGGTCCGAAATCGAGTTGGGTGCGGATGAGCGCGAGCGCGGCCCGACCGTCGAACGGCGTGTGCGCCGCACCGTGACCGCACGCGCCCAGCAGCATCATCGTGCAGAGAATCGTGGTCACGGTTGATCTTGAAATTGGTCTCAAGGCTCACGGAATTTAGCGAGTGAAGATACTCAATAGGTACGTCTTGCGAGAGCACGCCGGGCCGCTGACGTTCGCGCTCGCCGCATTGACGTCCCTTTTGTTACTCAATTACATCGCCAAGAATATCGGGCAGCTCGTCGGAAAGGGTCTGCCCTGGACGGTCATCACGGAGTTTATCCTCCTGTCGCTGCCGCTGACGGTGGCGTTGACGGTGCCCATGGCGGTGCTGATCGCCGTGCTGTACGCGTTCAGCCGCCTGGCGTCGGAGAACGAGATCACGGCGCTCAAAGCCAGCGGCGTCTCGGTGGGCCGGGTGCTCATTCCCGTGGTCATCGCCTCCTGTGGGATCATGTTCGCGATGGTCGCCTTCAACGACCAGGTGCTCCCGCGATCCAACCATCGGCTCCGCACGCTGCAAAGCGATATCGCGCGCAAGAAGCCGACGTTCGCGTTGCGGCCGCGGGTCATCAATGAAGTGTCGCCGGGCAAGCTCTTTCTCGCCGCGGCGCACATCGATCAGGCGACGAGTCGGCTTCGCGAGGTCACCATCTACGACCTCGGCGATCCGACGCGCAACCGGACCATCTATGCCGACAGTGGGCTCATGGCCCTGTCGCCCGTGAGCGGGGAGCTCGAGCTCACGCTCTTCGACGGGTCAATGAACGAAGTGCAAAAGGCGACGCCCGAGGAGCTCCAGCGCATGTTCTATCGCGTGGATCTCATTCGCATCAAGGGCGTCGGCGACCAGTTGACCCGATCGACGAACGACGACTTCAAGAGCGATCGGGAGATGACCATCTGCGAGCTCCAATCGAACGTCGCGGCGGGCGAGGATGCTCAAGGGCGGGCCGTCGCCGAGGTGCGACGGTTCATGGTGGATGGGGCGCGCGTCGCGGCGACTGGCGCCGCTCCCAATCACGGGCCCGGGCCTACCAAGGCGCCGCCAAGTCGCTCCGGACTCGGGAGGGTCTACTGCGACGGGCTGGACGCGGTCGATCGCTTCTTCGCTCGCTTTGGTCACCCGAAGGGTGGCGGCGCTGGCGCGCCTGCCACACCCCTCGCGCAGCCTGCGCAGGCCATCGCAGCGGCTAAACCGGTGCCGGCGAGCTCGGGAATGGTACCGCCGAGTGCGGGCATGCGGCCGTTGCCGCCCAGCGCGGGCGGCCCGGTAGTGCTGCCGTCACCTCCCCCACCGCGAGTTCTGCCGCCGCCTCGAACAGTGCAACCCCGGGTGTTGCCGCCGCCCAGGGTGCCGCCCCGGGTGCTGCCGCCGCCCCGTGTGTTCCCGAGGCCACAGGTACCGCAGGTCCCGGCGCCAGTGTATCGTCCGCCGTCGCAGGCGACGCTCGCGCTCAGTACCCTGAGCTCGACGATCGAAGCAACGCGGGCCGAGGTGGATAATGGGGTGCGCTCGGTGAATCTCTACGACAATCAGATTCACAAGCTGTTCGCGATCGCGGTCGCGTGCGTGATCTTCGTGTTCCTCGGTGCCCCGATCGCCCTTCGGTTTCCGCGCGGGGGCGTCGGGATGGTCCTCGGCGTGAGTCTGGCGGCGTTCGCGATCTACTACATCGGTCTCATCGCCGGCGAGCCGTTGGCGCAGCGCGGGACTCTTTCGCCGTTCTTGGCGATGTGGGCGTCGAATATCGTGTTCGGCATCGTCGGCGTGTTCCTGTTGTCACGACTCGGCCGGGAGTCGAGCACGTCGCGTGGCGGCTATTGGAGCGAGCTCAAAGATGCCATACGCCGGCGCCTCGCCAAGCTCCGTACGGGCCGGCGTCGCAACACCGCCTTCTCGACCGAGAGCGCGTAAGTGTTCCGTCCGCTCGATCGGTATGTGTTCTCCGAATGGTGGAACATCTTCGTGGCGACCGCGTTGGGATTTCCGATCCTGGTCATCGTCATCGACCTGGTCGACCATCTCAACGACTACTTGAACCGGAATATCCCGCCCGGCAGCATCGCGCTGAGCTACATCTTCTGGCTTCCCGACTCGATGTTTCTGGTGCTGCCGGCTGCGGTGCTGTTCGCGACGGTGTTCTCGATCGGTGCGTTTACGCGTCATGCCGAAATCACAGCGGCCAAGGCGTCTGGTATCTCGTTCTACCGCCTGACGGCGCCGATCTATTTTGGGGCGACTCTGGCCTGCGGCCTGGGACTGTTGCTCTCGTGGCTCGTTCCCATCACCAACGCGAAGCGCAGTGACCTGCTGCAGGAATCCCAGTTCAAGACGGGCACGGACCGGTACAATTTTACTTACGCTGGGACAGAGGGAAGGGTGTATCGAGTGAGCGCCCTGAGCTCGCAACGCCACACCATCGATGGCCTGGAGATCGAACGAAAGGGCAACGGCGCGGATTATCCCACCGTGATCCTGACCGCGAACCACGGGACCTGGACGCCGGCGCACGGCTGGGAGCTGGCGCGGGGCGTGGTTCACGTCGTTCCGGACTCGAACCGGAACTTCAGCGTGCAGTTCGATTCGGTTCACGACAAACAGTTCCGCGAGACGCCCGCCGACCTCATGGCGATTCCGCGTAAGCCCGAGGATATGGGGTACAGCGATCTGACCCGGTACATCCGGGCCGCCGAGCGGTCCGGTGGGGACGCGGCCGAGCTGCGGGTCGAGCGGGCACAGAAGATCGCCGTGCCGGTGACGTGCATCATTATCGTGATGTTCGGCGCGTCGCTGGCGACGAGCACGAAACGCGGCGGGGCGGCGTACGGCGTCGGCGTGAGTCTCGCCACGACGATCGCGTTTTTGATGCTGATTCAACTGACGAAGGGTGTCGGCAACAAGGGGCTCATCCCGCCAGACCTCGCGGCGTGGGTGCCGAACGTGTTGTTCGGCGTGGCCGGCGCGTATCTCCTCATCCGCGTGCGGACGTGACGACCGGTACGTTTCCGATTCCTGCCCCGCGCGAGAGCGTGCCGATTCGCATCTGGCAGCGGTACGCAAACGGGGTCCTCAACACGTTGCGTGGTCTCGGCGATCGCACGTTCTTCGCCGCGGACATGTTCCGGGCGTTGTCCGAACCGAAGACCTACGGGCCCGAGATCGTCAAGCAGATGAAGGCCGTCGGGGTCGATTCCATCCCGCTGGTCATTCTCGTCTCCGCGTTCATCGGGTCGGTCATCTCGTTTCAGTCCCGGTATCAGCTTTTCCCCGGCATTCAGCTCTCCGTCGTCGGTCTGATTACGCGACAGAGCCTCGTGTTGGAGCTCGGGCCGCTGCTGACGGGATTGGTGCTGGCGGGACGCGTTGGCGCTCAGATGACCGCTGAGATCGGGACCATGCGAGTCACGGAGCAGATCGACGCGCTCGAGACGCTGGCGTATGATCCCTTGGCGTATTTGGTTGTGCCCCGCGTGATTGCCGGGCTCTGTATGTTGCCGGTGCTCGTGATCTTCGCGAACGCCGTCGGGATTGGGGCCGCGTATATCACCGCGATTCTCGGCACCGATATCAAGTGGTTCGATTTTCGGGATGGCTTGAGATTGGAGTTCAATACGTTTCAAGTCTTCTATAGTCTGATCAAATCGTTCATGTTTGGTGGCGCCATCTCGTTCTTGTGCTCCTATGAGGGATACGTGACCAGCGCCGGCGCCGAGGGCGTCGGCAAGTCGACGGCGAAGGCCGTCGTCATCACCTCTGTCTGGATTCTCGTGCTCGACGCGCTCACGGCAGCCGCTCTGGCCAAGTATCTCCAATGAGACAACGCGACGCAGTGTTGGTCGGACTGGTGACCGCGGTCGCAATTCTCGTCCTCGTCTTCGGAACGGTCTACTTGATCCGGGGCGGGCTCTCGTCGGGCTATCCGTTGTATTCCCGCTTCCGATGGGGCGCGGGCGTCAAGCAAGGACAGCCGGTGCTCTTGTCCGGCGTGAGCGTCGGCTATGTCGACAACGTCGAGCTGGTGCCCGATGGGACCGTGAGCGTGCGGCTCTCGATCGAGAACAAGTACCGGATCCCGATCAACACCGTGGCGGCGATCGAGCCGAACGGCTTGTTCGGTGACATGGAGGTCGCGCTCAAGCCGGCGCGGCCGACCACCCAATACATCGCGAAGAACGACACGATTCCGACGGCTCCGCCGGCGCCGGGCATCAGCGATCTGATCATGAAGATGGACTCGATCGGCGGTCAGCTGGGCGATGTCACCAAGGCCGTACAGGTCGAGCTCGTGCAGGGCGGCGCGATCGGCGATCTGCGGAAAACGCTCTACAACGCGAACAAGCTCGTGGAGACGCTGAGTCAGATCGCCACGGACGAATCGAAGCAGCTGTCCCGCACGATGGCCTCGCTCAACCGCGCCGTGTCGGCCGTCGACTCATCGGCGATCGACTCGACCGTGAAGAACATCCGCACGTCGAGCGCGAACCTGACGACCCTCACCAGCAACCTGTCGAATACCACGTCGCATCTCGATGCGCTCGTCGCGAAAATCGATACGGGCGGCGGCAGCGCCGGCAAGCTCGTGAACGATCCGGAGCTCTACAACCACGTCAACTCGCTCGTCGCCCGGCTCGATTCGTTGACGCTCGAGCTCAAGACGCATCCGGGGAAGTTCGTACCCCCGATACATATCTTCTGACCGTCAGGAAGTAGACGGGAATCCCCGCGAGCACAGCCGCGAATACCGCGAGCGTCGGCCACCGGCTGGTGGGGTCAGCGACGGCATTGACGAGCAGGAACAGCGTCGCGAGCACGAAGAGCGCCGGCACAACGGGATACCCGGGTACCCGGAACGGCGGGTCATAGCTCGCTCTCCGCCTCAGCACGAAGATGGCCGCGACACTGAGCGCATAGAACGGGACGATCGCCGTGACGAACGTATCGGCCAGTTGCTCGAACGTGCGGAGGAGCACGAAGCCAATGCCCATCGCCGCGGCCAGCATCACCGCCACATACGGCGTCCCAAATTTCGGATGCACGGCGCCAATGCGATTGAAGAGCATGCCGTCTTCCGCCATGGCATAGAAGATCCGTGGCGCCGTAATCAGCGTCGCGTTCAGTGTGCCGAAGGTCGATACGACGACGGTGACGGAGACGAAGATCGTGCCCCAGCCGCCGACGACCCGATTTGCCACGGTGGCGGCGACCAGCGGAGACGCGCGGATCTCTGATACGGGCAGTACCGCCAGATACGACACGTTCGCCAACAGGTAGATGACCATTACGGCCAATGTGCCGCCAATGATCGCCCGAGGAAGGACGCGGCGGGGATCTGACACCTCGCCAGCCACGAACGACAGGTCGGCCCAACCATCGAACGCCCAGAGGACGGAAACCAGGGCGAGGCCGAACGCGGCCGGCGTGAAGCTCCCTGGGGGAAGGGCCGGGACGAAGTGCTGGGCGCCGCCGGTTGAAAATCCCACGGTACAGGCCACGATGACCAGTAGGGCCAGCCCGCCATATTTGGCAAGCGTGGTGATGTTCTGGACGGCGGAGCTGAAGCCAAGCCCGATGTAGTTGAACGCGGCCGTCGTGGCGATCGCGAGCGCGGCGACGATGTGGATCGGGTGCGACGCGCTCGTTTGGCCAGTGACCTGGTCGATCAACCGGAACAAGTACTCGGCGAATGTCGTGGAGAGCGCCCCGAGCGAGGCGGCCCGAATGATGAGCAGCTCGGACCAGCCGAACACAAATGCCGCCATTCGGCCCCAGGCTTCGCGAATGAAGACATAGGGGCCGCCAGTAGCCGGCATCGCTCCAGCGACCTCCGCGAGCGTCAAGGCGCCGCAGAGCGCGAACAGGCCACCCGTCGCCCACACGAGGAGCATCGGCAGCGGGCCCGGGAGTCGGGCCGCGACGCCCGCCGGGGTCCGGAAGATCCCCGAGCCAATCGTCGAACCCACCAGAACCGCTGTGGCGCTCCAAAGGCCGAGGCGGCGGCGGAGTCCCGCTGAGGGTGGGCTCGAAGACATGCGAGCATCATATAGCGGCGCACGTGGGTCTACCACCAGATTACGTCTTTCCATGCGTCCGAATCTCGTTCTATTCTGGTTGGCCGCCGCCGCATGTCTCGTGGCGCACGCCGCCATCGTGCGGTCGGTGATGCGATCCCGCAAATCCGGACGATGGGCCATGGATGCGACCTGGGCGGTCGTCCCTGCGGTCGGGCTGCTCGCCATCCTCGTGTGGACTTGGCACGTGCTGCACGCTGTCCCGCCAGCGTGATGCGCAAGCTTTCTGTGTTTGCTTTGGTCGTGGCCTACGCCCATACGGTGCTCGGCGCCATCGTGCGGATCACGGGGTCCGGCATGGGGTGCGGCGAGCATTGGCCGGATTGCAACAGCCAGGTGTTGCCGACGCTCGGCAGCACAGCGACGATCATCGAGTTCTCGCATCGGCTGCTGGCCGCGACGCTCGTGACGACGCTCGTCGCCTTGGTCATCGTTGCTACGCGTGAGCGTTCGGCGATCCGTGGACCGGCCCTCGTGGCGCTCGGCACGACCGTTGTGGCCGCGCTGCTCGGCGCGGGCATCGTGGCGCTGTCACTGTCGAATCCCTATTTGATCGCCGTGCACTACGCACTGGCGATGTTCCTGCTCGCCACGCTCGTCATCGCCAATGTGCGACTCGGCAATCTCGGCGCGCGGGATGTGCAGCCTAGAGATGCATCGGGTCGCACGTTTCGGTCGGCTCGCGCCGCCGCTGGACTGGCATTTGTTGTCGTTGTCTTCGGGGCACTGGTCGCCAACGTTCCTGGTGCAGCGCCATCATGTCAGGGGTTTCCTGGGTGCCGCTCAGTGCTGCTCGGCGGCCTCCCCTTTGCGCTGCACGTCACGCATCGGATCCTCG
>DATHNL010000101.1:0-2462 GCA_035486035.1 Gemmatimonadaceae bacterium | reverse complement strand
GTGCTGGCCCCGCCGTATTTCGGCGAGGGCATCACCATTTTCCGTGGCCGGCTCTATGAGCTCACGTGGACGACCGGCGTCGGATACGTCTACGACACCGCGACTTTTAACCGCCGCGGATCGTTTAGTTACTCGGGTGAGGGATGGGGGCTCACGCACGACAGCGTGTCGCTGATCATGAGCGATGGCACCAGCGTATTGCGTTTCCTCGATCCCACGACGCTGCACGTCCAAAATGCGTTGAGCGTCACCGCACAGGGTCTGCCGGTCCCCAAGCTGAATGAGCTCGAATGGATCAAAGGGGAGATCTGGGCGAACGTGTGGCAGACAACGCAGATCGCGCGCATCAATCCCCATACGGGCGCCGTGAATTCGTGGCTCGACATCAGCAGCCTCCTGCCCGCTGGCGCGGATGCTGACTCGGCCGACGTCGCGAACGGCATTGCATACGACTCCGCGGCCGACCGCATTTTCGTAACGGGCAAGCGTTGGCCCGTCGTATTCGAGATCAAACCAAATGGTCCCAAATAGCGCGTAACGCACGTATGGCCGAGCCCGTCTGGATCATGAACGTCAATGATCCAGGGGGCCTCTATGCGCCGGATTTTTTTGGCCGCGCTCGTCCTCGCCGCGACGGCCTGTACATCCGCGACCGCGCCGTCAGCGTGCCTCGGCGGCGGTGGAATGAGTCAGGGCAGCGACACACACTGTCATCAGTGAGCGGTGGCCTGCTCGCACAGCGCCCGCACCGCCTTGACCACGTGAGCGACTGACGCCGGTTCCGGATCCTCGGCGATCGGAATCGGCGGCAGCGCTTCGTGGCGGCGCATGGCATCGAGTGCTCCATCGGCCTGTAGCAGGATCACGTTGAACTTGTGCCGGGCGGCGATCTCGATGGCTCTTCCGTAGGAGACGCGCGCCGCCTCGTTGCGACCGAACCGGCGGAGCCCTTCGCCCGCGTACAGGAAATAGTGCGCGGCGCCGCGCGGCGGCAGCCCGGCGAGCGCGAGCTCGCGCCGGTAATGCTCGAACTCGAGCTCGCGGCAACCGAGTTGCGCCAGGTACATGAGATTGATCGCGGCGATCGCGCGACCATAGGCCTCGGTCGCTGACGCATAGAGCGCGCGGAACGCGTCACGCGCCGCATCGACGAGACCGAGGGCTGTCAGGTTGTACGCGATGTCGACGAGCACGCGCTGGCGGCCGCGCTCGTCCTTGTAAGCGTTGAGCGCCTCGTAGTACAGCGTGACCGCGAACTCCGTGTCGCCACGGTCGGTGGCAACGACACCGCGGTCGTGCTTCGCCCGCGCGAGGACGTCGGTCAGCTCTTCGACGCCCGTCGCCTTGGCGATGACCTCGTCCAACATCTGCTCGGCCGCCGGATAGTTGCCGCGGTCTTTCATGACGTGTGCGGCGCCGAGGCGCGCCATGAGCGCGGTCTGAATGTCGCCGGCGCGCTCGGCGCACTCGCCGCCCGCCTCGTATGCCGCCAGCGCCGCATCGCTGTCACCCGCCACGCGCTGGCAGGCGCCGAGTCGCACGTAAGCGATCGGCACGAACTGGCGTTCTTCACTCGTCAACGCGTGCCGGACGAACGTGTCGAACGCGTCAGCGGCGAGGGCCCACAACTCGAGCTCGCGCAAATGCTGCGCGTAACTCAGCACGGCGGCTGTCACGGCCGAGGAGCGCCTGCCCCAGGATCGCGTGGTCGCCGTGATGATGTCGTCGAGGAGGTCGCGGACCCGCGCGTCATCGACGGCATCGACGGCGCGGTGCACCGCGTTGATCTCTTTGAGCAGCGGCGCCGGTGCGCCGTCAGCCGTCTCGGCCCACTTCTCGACGAACCGGAGCGTCAAGAATCCCGCCAGTGTCGGCTGCCACTGGGGGGACGTCTCCGTCATCCCGGCGAGCGCCTCAAGGAACGGGAGATGCGCGATGGATGAAGGCGCATCCATGGCGCGATAAGAAACCCCCGATCGGGGTCCGTCGCAAGACTCGCGTCTCAGGATTAGCGGCGGACGACGAACTCCCCGGCGGGGATCTCGATGCGCGATTGCTCGCGATCCACGGGGATGATCAGTGCGGACAGGTAGTAGCGGCCCGAGGGAATATCGATACCAGGTCCGTAACGACCCGATTGCGCCGTGTACGTTGCGTGTGGCGCTAAGCGCTCGTGCACGGGCTTAACGTAGCACTCGGCGCCCGACGACGCGTCGTAGAGAGGTTTGCCGCTCCTGTCGGACTTGCGGAAGATCCGAATCAGTACGGCGCAATTGCCGCCGAGTACCTCGAGCGTCGCGGTGTGGTCGGTGGCGTTGGTTGCCGTTACAGTGACCTGAACCTCCAACGGGCCCCACACGTTGGCGCCACTGTTCTTGGCAGTGTATTGAAAATCGCCAACGGTCACGGCAGCGGCCTTCGGTGGCACGGCAGTGACGTTGACGTTTCGACCGCAGGCGACG
>DATHNL010000100.1:0-6401 GCA_035486035.1 Gemmatimonadaceae bacterium | reverse complement strand
AGGCGCCGGATTCTTTGGGCAAACGAGCGAAAGAGCAGAACACGCACGTCTTCCGCAGGATGCAGATATTCGTCGGGTTGATGTGCTGGTTGGACGCGAACATCACACGGTCACCGTGCTTCGCACGGTTTACCGTGTCAGCTAGATAGCCGAGACCGAGGATATCGGGGGAGCGAAACAGCGCCACGCCATCCGCGTCGGTAAGCCGGATGCCGGAGACGACTTTCTCGGCTATCGCGAATAGTGCAGGATCAGCGAACCTCATACACGGCGGAGTGCCAGTGTGACGTTGTGGCCGCCGAACCCGAAGCTATTGGTGAGCGCCGCTTGGAAGTCCCGGCGCACGGGCGCGTTCGGCGTGTAATTGAGATCGCACGCCGCATCGGGCGTCTCGTAATTGATCGTCGGCGGGACGGTGCACTCGCGCAACGCCAGCGCGGTGAAGATGAACTCCGCTCCGCCAGCCGCGCCGAGCATGTGCCCGGTGGCGGACTTGGTGGAGCTGACGTTGATCTCCTTCGCGCGATCGCCGAATACGCCCTTGATCGCCGTCGTCTCGCTGATGTCGCCGGTTGGCGTCGACGTGCCGTGCGCATTGATGTAGCCGACGTCGTCGGCACTGAGACCGGCGTCCGCCATCGCGGCGCGCATTGCACGCTGGGCGCCTTCCCCGCCGGGCGCGGGCGCGGTGAGGTGGTAGGCGTCCCCCGTGGCACCGAACCCGACAACCTCGGCGTGAATGCGGGCGCCGCGGGCGCGTGCGTGCTCCCACTCCTCGAGGATGACGATGCCGGCGCCCTCGCCCATCACGAACCCATCACGCGTTGCGTCGAATGGGCGCGACGCCGTGCCGGGCGTGTCGTTGCGTTCGGAGAGCGCCTTCATGTTCGCGAATCCGCCGATCGCCATTGGCGTCACGGTGGCCTCGGCGCCGCCCGTGATCATCACGTCGGCGTCGCCATATTGGATCGCGCGGAACGCCGCGCCGATCGCGTGGGCGCCCGTCGCGCAGGCCGACACCGTGGCGTAGTTCGGCCCCTTGGCATTGAAGCGCATCGACACAATGCCCGCCGCGATGTCGGCAATGAACATCGGGATGAAGAACGGGGAGATCCGCGAGGGGCCGTTCTCATGATAGACATCGTGTTGCTCTTCGAAGCTCTTGAGTCCGCCGATGCCGCTGCCGACGATCACCCCGATGCGCTCAGGAGGGATGCCGGCAGCAGAGCCGTTCACGGCGAGCCCAGAATCGCGCATCGCCTGCACCGAGGCGGCGAGCGCGTACTGGGTGTACAGATCGGACCGCTTGGCTTCCTTGCGGTCCATGTAGAGCAGCGGATCGAAGCCCTTGACCTCGGCCGCGAACCGCACCGGGAACGCCGACGCATCGAACTTGGTGATGGGCGCGGCTCCGCTCACGCCCTTGAGCAACGAAGCCCAAGTCGCCGCCACGTCATTACCGACGGGCGAGATCATGCCCAGTCCGGTGACGGCGACCCGGCGACGCGTCATGCGGCGATCTTTTGATTCAAATACTTCATGGCGTCCCCGACGGTCTTCAACTTCTCGGCGTCCTCGTCCGGGATGTCGATATTGAACTCCTTCTCGAACTCCATGACCAGCTCGACGATGTCGAGACTGTCAGCACCAAGGTCCTCGATGAAGTTCGCGTCGTCGGTCAGCTTCTCGCGCTCGACGCCGAGCTCCTTCTCGATAATCTCCTTGACTTTCTCTTCATTACCGGACATGCGCCCCTCGGTGGGTCAGAAGGTTGTTGGCCAAGCTGTGAATCTAACGTTTTCGCTACCCTACATCACCATGCCCCCGTCCACGACAAACACCTGTCCGGTGATATAGGACGCGTGGTCGGACGCGAGGAAGGTGACCAGTGATGCGATGTCATCCGGCGTGCCCAAGCGCTCCAATGGAATTTGGCGCATGAGCGTCTCGCGCGCATCCGGGGTCATCGCCTGAATCATGTCCGTCTCGATAAAACCCGGTGCGATGACGTTCGCCAGCACGTTCCGCGCGGCGAATTCTTTTGCCACTGATTTCGTGAGGCCAATGAGGCCGGCCTTACTGGCAGCGTAGTTCGACTGCCCTTTATTGCCGACCAGGCCGACGACGCTGGAGATATTGATCACCCGGCCCCAACGGCGCTTCATCATACCGCGGACCGCGGCCCGGGTCGTGACGAATGCGCCGCGCAGGTTCGCGTTGATCACCTCATCCCAGTCGGCGTCCTTGAGGCGCGGCATGATGTTGTCGCGTGTGATACCGGCGTTGTTCACGAGGATATCAACCGCGCCGAACGCGCTCTCGACCGCGGCGATCATCGCGACCGCCGACTCGGTGTTGGCGACATCGGCCGCGAATCCCTGCGCGCCGTGCCCGAGCTCCGCGGCCGCCGACTGCGCGGTTTCGGCACTGCGGCCGACAACCGCCACGCGCGCTCCAGCACCCGCGAGCGACGCGGCGATCGCGCGGCCGATCCCGCGCGTCGCGCCGGTCACCACCGCGGATTTGCCGGTGAGATCGATTTTCATACGAGCACCGCTTCGATGTCAGCGGGTGTGCCGCACGAGGCAGTTTTGACTTGCGGCGCGATGCGCTTCACGAGGCCCGTGAGCACGTTGCCGGTACCGATCTCCAGGAAGAGCGCATCGGGATACTGCCCCGCGAGGTTGCGAATCGTGTCGACCCAACGCACTGGCGACGTGAGCTGGTGTAATAGTTTGAGTCGCGCAACGTCAGGTGATGTCGATGGTTGCGCGTCGACGTTCGAGTAGATTGGCAACTGGGCTTCCACGAACCCGGCTTCGTCCAGTGCGGCCTTGAGGCCTGGCGCGGACGCAGCCATCAGTGGAGAGTGGAACGCGCCGCTCACGGGCAGACGAATCGCTCTCTTGGCGCCGCGCTCTTTCGCGATCGCCATCGCGCGCTCGACGGCGTCGACTTCGCCCGAGATCACGATCTGGTCAGGCGCGTTGTAATTGGCCGCGACGACCGTGCCGCCGGCCTCGGCGCAAATATCCTCGATCGGCGACGACGTGGTGCCGAGGATCGCCGCCATCGTGCCCGATGACGCCTGCCGCATGAGCTCGCCACGACGGCGGACGAGACGAGCGGCGTGTCCGAGCGACAATGCGCCGGCCGCGTGGTAGGCCGTGAACTCGCCCAGCGAGTGACCGGCAGCGGCGACGGCGTGCGGTGCGAGAACGGCCCAGACCGCGGCGCTGTGGGCCAGCAAGGCCGGCTGCGCGTTGTCCGTCATCGTGAGCTCGTCGGCCGGGCCATCGAACATGAGCTGGGAGAGCTTGAAGCCGAGCGCCGCATCGACCGTCGTCAGGGCCGCCTGCGCCGCAGGAAAGGCCGCGGCGAGATCGCGGGCCATGCCGGGCTTCTGGGACCCCTGCCCTGGGAACAGCGCGACGACTTTCTGGGCCGCGCTCAAAACCGCACCACCATCGATGCCCACGTGAGTCCGGCGCCGAAGGCCACGAGCAACGCCGTCGTGCCCTCCTTCACCCGGCCGCACTCGATCGCCTCGTCCAGCGCAATCGGCACGGACGCCGACGACGTGTTCCCGTAGCGGTCGACGTTGATGAAGACCTTGTCCAACGGCATGTTGGCGTGCTTCGCGGTCGCCTCGATGATCCGCACGTTGGCCTGGTGCGGGATGAGGAGATCGATGTCGTTCCCGGTGAGGCGCGCGCCGTCGAGCGCGCGGTCCACCGCCTCGGCCATCGAGCGCACGGCGTACTTGAAGATCTCCCGGCCCTGCATCTTCACGAACGAGCACCCGTTGTCGGGCGCCGGCCGATACAGCAGCTCGGCGAGCGCGCCATCGCTGCGCGTGAACGAGGAGAGGATCCCCTTGTGCGCTTTCGAGCGCTTGACGACCGCGGCACCCGCGCCATCGCCGAAGAGCACGCAGGTCGTGCGGTCCGTCCAGTCCAGGATGGCGCTCATCTTCTCGGAGCCGATGACGAGGATCGTTTCGGCCGAGCCGGTCGCGATCATGCCCTCGGCGAGCGTGAGGCCGTAGAGCCAACCGGAGCACGCGGCCGCGATGTCGAACGCGGCGGCGCGAGAGGCGCCGAGTGCGGCCTGGATCGACACGGCGGTCGCGGGCAGCGGGCGGTCTGGGGCGGCTGTACTCAGGATAATTGAGTCGAGCTCGCCGGGAGTGACGCCGGCGCGTTGCATCGCCTTGCGCGCGGCATCGACGCCCATGGAGCACGTCGACTCGCCGTTCTTCGCGATGTAGCGCTGGTGGATCCCCGAGCGCTCGACGATCCAGTCGTGCGACGTCTCGATGCCGATCGAGGCGAAGTCGTGGTTCGTCATCACGTGTGAGGGGACGCCGCGGCCGGTGCCGGCCAGGTAGGCGATCGGCCGCTTCACGCCGAGACCGACTGGGCGAGGCGCCGGCTGGCGTGCTCGGTCATGTGGCTCTCGACCGCACGCAGCGCCACGCGAATCGCGTTCTTGATCGCGCGGTCGTTCGACTTGCCGTGCGAGATGATACTGACGCCTTGTACGCCGAGCAGCGGCGCTCCGCCGTGCTCGGAGTAATCGAGTTGCGCCAGGCCCCGCTGCAATTGCTTGGGGTCCATCTTGAGCCCCTCGCCGATCCAGCGCGTCACCACTGGGGCGATCGACTCGTAGAACTTGAGCAGCACATTTCCCACGAATCCGTCACAGACCACGACATCAATGGGGCCTCGTTCGCTCTGGCCCAACGGGATGTCTCGGCCCTCGACATTTCCCTGAAAATTGAGGCCGGAGGTCCGGAGCATCGCATTGGCCTCTTTCACGACGGCATTCCCTTTCTCGTCTTCTTCGCCAACTGACAACAAGCCGATCACGGGATTTGGCCGGTTCAAAAGATCTTCGGCGTAGACCGAGCCGAGGCGGGCGAACTGCACGAGCTCCTCGGCCGAGCAGTCGACATTGGCGCCGCTGTCGAGCACGAGAACGGGCTTGAGGGCCGTGGGAAACACGGTGCCGATCGCGGGCCGCTCGAGGCCCGGCATCAGCTTGAGAATGCGCATCGATGCCGCCATCTGCGCGCCGGTGTTGCCGGCCGAGACGAACGCATCCGACAGGCCGCGGGGCTGGAGCTCGAGGCCGACGACCATTGAGCTCGCCTTGCTGCGGAGCGCGACACTCGGCTTGTCGGTCATGCCGATCACGTCGGGCGCCGCAACGACCTCGATGCGCGCCCGTTGCAGCGGGGGTGCCGCCAACGCGTCGAGCTCGGCCTCGATGACGGACGGCTGGCCAACGAGTTGGATCGTGTGAGCGGCGGGCAGCTCCGCGAGGGCGAGCAGCGCGCCGGCAATCGCGGCGCGGGGAGCGTGGTCACCCCCCATCGCATCCAACGCGATGCGCGCCAAGGCTTAAGCCTCTTTGGCTACGACTCGCTGCTCACCCGCATAGTACCCGCACTCTTCGCACACATGGTGCGGGCGCTTCATGCTGTTGCAGCGCGGACACGCCTGCAGCACGATCGCCGGCGCCGTCTTGTGCGTGTTGCGTGCGCGCTTCTTTCGCTTCGAGGTACGTCTCTTCGGAACGGCCATTGCTAGTGATGGTCGGAGTGGTCGCGGGCAGCTTTGAGCGCCGCCCACCTACTATCAGTTGCCGGCTCGCACGAACACGCGCCGGCGTTCAAGTCAGCACCGCATGTGGGACACAGGCCGCGGCAGTCCTCACGACACTGGACATACGCCGGCGCGGCCAGGAGCCACTGTTCGCGGATGGCGGGCCTCAGATCGAGGCCGTTCTCCCGCGGGTCGAACACGAACACATCAGGATCTTCGAGATCGTCGGCGCCGTCCTCTACGAACACGAAATGCGCTGGCTCGGCAACATCCACGTCAACGTCGGTCAAGCACTTCCGACATTCGCCATGAACCGCCCCAGCTATCCGGCCGCTGAAATAATACCGGGCTGAGCCGGCCTGCGAGAGCCGTCCAGTGACCCGGACACCTGCGACCGGTACCGTATCGTGCTCCTGCCACACCGGGTCGCCGGACTCTAACACACCATCGACAGTCGCGGCGGCCGACGAGAGCGAGCGGAGGTCGAACACCAACATAGCACGGTAAGATACGAGGCTAAAGGAGCTTACGGTAGGCGTCGTTCGGGTCGAAGTCCCTCGGGCCGTCACGCCTTCAAGTCATCTGCATACTCATTCAAGATTCGATCTCGAATGAACGTCAGCCGCTTCTGCAGCATGTGTGCATGCTCCCGCGTCGGCTTCGCGTTCACGGGTATGACGGCATCGACGGGTTTGGCCGCCTGTACAGCATCTACCCACTGCTGCATTTCATACACGTACGCATCCAATGCCGACGCTGCGTTGGGCGCCTCGTCAATCACCAAGTATGCCG
>DATHNL010000099.1:0-4038 GCA_035486035.1 Gemmatimonadaceae bacterium | reverse complement strand
CTGGCGGAGACGGAGTGGGCGGACACGCTCGCGAAAGTGCTGGAGTCGAAAGTGCTGGAGTCGCGATGAACGAGCTGCCGCGGCACGACGCCGAGTACCTCGAAGTACTCGCCGGCGAGATTGGAGGGGATCCCGCGCGGGAGCGCGCCGCGCGATTGCTGGCGCTGGCCGAGGGCGCGCTGCCGCGGGGGCCGGAGATCGATGTCGACCAGGGATGGCGCGAGCTCTCCGCGCGTCTGGTGGTGCGTCGGACGCTGCGTCGACTGGAAGTGCTCGTCGGCGCGGCCGCGCTGGTTGTGTTCGGGATCGCGACGTACATGAGTGTCGCGCCCGTAGTCGCGGCGCACGTCGACGAGCGCTATGTCGGCCCGGCGACGGTTCGGCTCCCGGATGGGTCGCGCGCCGAGCTCGAGCCGCTCGCGCGTGTGCGCTATCGGGTGTCGTTCTTCCGTCCGCCGCGCGCGGTCGAACTGGAAGGCGAGGCGCGGTTCCTGGTGCGTCCCGATGCCATGCATCCGTTTGAGGTGCACGCGGGCAACGCGACGATTACCGCGGTCGGCACGATATTCACGGTCCGCGCGAACCCCTGGGAGCCGACGGTGCGGGTGTCGGTCGAAGAAGGGACGGTGATCGCGGCACCGGGTCGAGTGATCCACGCGGGGGATACTGTCGAGCTCCGTTGATTAATTCACGGGGAATGCCTGTCATAACTAGTAGAGACCTTCGACAGGAGACCCTTGTGATCAACGAAGCGGAACCGCTGCTCCGGCACCTCGGGCCGGTGATAGCGGGCGCATTGACGGACCCGGATGTGACCGAGGTGTACGTCAACCCGCACGACCATCAAGTGCGGCTCGAGACGCGTTCGGCCGGGCGCACGTCGTTCCCGTGCACGCTCGAGAGCGAGCAGGTCGAGATGTTCTTGAACGCGGCCGCCGCGCGTGAGGGGGTATTGCTCAAGTCCGAGTCGCCGTTCTTGGAGACGACGTTGCCGGACGAGTTTTTCCGGCGGGCGCGGCTGCAGGGATTCGTGCCACCGGTGACGCGTGAGCCAGCGTTCACGATTCGGAAGCCACCGGCGATTGTGTACGGGCTCGACGACTACGTGGCGCGCTTGGCGCTGTGGCCGGCGCATCGCGAGCGACTCGGGTCCGCGATCCGAAGTCGCGAGAGCATTCTCGTGTGCGGCAGCACGAACTCGGGGAAGACGACGTTCGCTAATGCCGTCATCCATGAGATCACCGCGATCTTCCCATCCGAGCGGATCGTGATCCTCGAGGACACGGCCGAGCTCCAGTGCGTCGCTGACGATCATCTGGCGCTCAGGACGCCGGTCGGCGGAACGCTGGCGCAGCTCGTCAAGGCGACGCTCCGCGCGAGCCCGGACCGGATCATCGTCGGCGAGGTGCGCGACGAGGCCGCGCTCGATCTTCTCGACGCGTGGGCGACCGGACATCCGGGCGGCGTGGCGACGCTGCACGCGACCTCGCCGGCGGGCGCGCTGGCGCGGCTCGATCGGCTCGCGCAGCGCGCGAACGTGCCATCGCAGGCCGCGCTTATCGTGGAGGCGGTCGACTGGATCGTGATGATGGGGCCGGGGCGGCGGGTCAAAGCGCTCGTGCGGGTTGTCGGGCTGGATGAGGCGGGGCGGTTCATCATCGATCCGGTGGACGAAGGAGATGGCCAGTGCGAACTCGACTTTCCCTGATCGCGCTCCGGTTGTCGCTCTGGCCAACCGTCGCGCACGCGGGCACGGGTGGTACGGACATGCCGTGGAACGCGCCGTTTTCGACGCTGCTCGCGAACCTCACGGGGCCGACGGCGCGGGTGATGGCCGGGCTCATGCTCGTGATCGGTGGTGTCGTGTGGGGGTTTACGCGGCACGAGGAAGGGGCGCGTCGCATCGGGCAGGCGATCTTCGCGATCGCGCTCATGTTCGGCGCGGTGCAGATCGTGGGGTTGCTGCAGTTTGCGGGCGCGACGGTGTAGCGCGGGGTCGGCGTTCCCGCATAACGGTGACCCCTACATGGCTGTGATTCACGCCTCGCTCCACCGGCCCGTGCTGTTTGCCGGGGTCGAGCCTGCGGTGGCGATCACCGAGGGCGCGGCAACGCTTGGGCTTCTCATCGTCGTCGGGCTCCACGTGACGACGATCGCGCTGGCGGCCGTCTACCTCGGTGGCGTGCATTGGGCGATGGCGCGCGCGACCACGGTCGATCCGGCGATTACGGCGGTGTACATCCGGTCGCTCAGGTTCGCGGACTACTACCCGCCGCATGCGTATGCTCGCTGAGCATCGTTCGAAGCCTCAAGGCGTCGCCGATCTCCTGAACTGGGCGTTCATGGTGGACGAGGGCGTGATTCTGCAGAAGGACGGCGCGTTGCTCTCGGCGTTCGCTTATCACGGACCGGATGTGACGGCGGCGAGTGACGCCGAGCGGGAGGCGGTGTCGCGGACGTTCAACGACGCGCTGTTGGCGTACGGGGACGACTGGTGCTGGCATCTGGACGCGGTGCGCCGGCCGGCCGCGCCGTATCCGCCGGGGGAGTTTCCGTGTCGGGCGGCGGCGCTGATCGATGAGGAGCGTCGAGCGGCGTATGCGAGTGCGGGGCGGCGCTATGAGACGTCGTATGTGTTGAGTGTCTCGTGGCTCCCGCCGTCGGAGGCGGATTCGCGGGCGAGGGCGTTGTTGCTCTCGGGGCGTCGTGGGGCTCGGGTGGATTGGGACGGGGTGCTCGGAGCGTATCGCCGGTCGTTGCGCGCGTTGTCGGACCGACTGGGGTCGCGTCTCGTGCTCGAGCCGTTGGGCGCGGACGCGCTCGTGACGCATTTGCATGGGTGTCTCACCGGCTCGGCGTCTCCGCTCCGCGCGCCGCCGGGGGGTGTGTACTTGAACCTCGCGCTCGCGACGCAGGAGCTCGTCGGCGGGTTTGAGCCCACGATCGGCGGGCGGGCGATTCGGTGTGTGGCGGTGATGGGGTGGCCCGAGCTGTCGTCGCCCGGCGTGTTGGAGCCGATCGCGAGTTTGCCGGCGGCGTATCGGTGGTCGCACCGGATTTTGCCGCTGTCGCAGGCTACGGCGTCGCGATTGATTCGGCGGCATCAGTTGCGGTGGTTCCAGAAGCGGAAGGGGGCGGCCGAGTGGGTGCAGGAGATGGCGAGTCGGGAGTCCGTGCGTGAGAGCATGTGGCTGGACAACGACGCCACGCGGATGGCGCACGATGCGGCCGCGGCGGCGACGGAGAACGCCAGTGGTCGTGGGCGGTTCTGCGTGTACAACGCGATCGCGGTGGTGATCGAGGAGGATCCGCGGGCGGCCGATGCGGTGGCGACGTCGATCGTGCGCGCGTTCGGTGATGCCGGGTTTGGGCGCGGATCGAGACGGTGAACGCGGTCGACGCGTTTCTGGGGACGTTGCCCGGGCACGGCGCGCCGAACGTGCGCCGGCCGGTCGTGAGTGGCGCGGCGATCGCGGATCTCGTGCCGGTGACGAGCACGTGGCCCGGGCTGGCTCACAACCCGTGTCCGTATTACCCACCGGAGAGCCCGCCGTTGTTGTGGGCGGCGACCGATGGCTCGACGCCGTTTCGGGTCAACCTGCACGTGTCCGATGTCGGCCATGCGCTCATTGTCGGGCAGACTGGCGCGGGGAAGTCGACGTTGGTCGGGCTGCTCACGGCCCAGTTTCTCCGCTATCCGGCCGCGCGAGTATTTCTGTTCGATGTCGGGTATTCGTCTTCGGTTTTATGTCACGCGCTCGGTGGGCGGCATGTGGACCTGTCGGCGGGTGGCGCGACGGCGGTGTTGCAGCCGTTGCGCCATGTCGATGATCCGGCGGAGCGCGCGTGGTGCGCCGAGTGGGTCGAGACGCTGGTCGGCGAGTCGGACCGGCGGTCGCGGAACGCGATCGAGCGCGCGCTGACATTGTTGGCCGGGTGCGAGCCGGAGCATCGGACGTTGGGCGAGCTCGCGCGGCAGGTACAGGATGCGTCGGTGGTGGCGGCGCTCGTGTCCTATATCAAGGGCGGCGCGTATGC
>DATHNL010000098.1:0-2244 GCA_035486035.1 Gemmatimonadaceae bacterium | reverse complement strand
ATCTCGCTGCTGCTGGTGCTGGCGGGACTGGCGACGTTGAAATTGCGATGAATGTGACTGCCGCCAAACAACCTTACGCGGTGATCGTCGGGCTCGGCCGCACGGGGCTTTCCTGTGCGCGCTACCTGCGCGCGCGTAACTGGCGGCTGGCCGTGACCGATACGCGGCACAAGCCGCCGGAGATGGCTGCGCTGGCGGCGTTGGATCCGATGATCCCGGTGCGGGTGGGTGGTCTGGACGCCAAGCTTCTCGAGGGCGCGGATTGTGTCGTCGCGTCTCCGGGTGTGTCGCTGGAGGAGCCGTTCTTCGTCGAGGCTCGCCGCCGCGGGATCGAGATCGCGGGGGATATCGAGCTGTTCGCTCGCGCCGCCGATGCTCCTGTGGTTGGGATCACGGGCACGAACGGAAAGAGCACTGTCACGACGCTGGTTGGGCGCATGGCGGCGCGCGCCGGATTGCGCGTGCGCGTGGGGGGGAACCTCGGCGAGCCGGCGTTGGATTTGCTGAGCGCGGGCGCAGGTGCGGGTGCCGCTCCGTTGATATCGGCGTCGGATGCGGTGCGGGCGGTAACTCAGCTCTATGTGCTCGAGCTCTCCAGCTTTCAGCTCGACGCGACAACGTCGCTCGCCTTAAAGGCTGCGACGGTTCTCAACGTGAGCCCGGATCATCTGGACCGTTACCCGTCGGTCCAGGCCTACGCAGACTCGAAGGCTCGCATCTTCGCCCGCTGCGAGACCGCCGTAATCAACCTCGACGACCCGCTCGTGGTGGCCATGCCGCGCCCCGGCCAGAAAACGGTGAGCTTCTCGCTGCGCGCCTCGATCGGCGCGGACTACGCGGTAGCCACGCGCGATGGCGAGTGGTGGCTGACACGCCGGGATGAAGCGCTCCTGCCCGTGTCCGCGATGAAGATAAAAGGTCTGCACAACGCCGCCAACGCGCTCGCGTCGCTCGCCCTCGGTGATGCACTCGGGCTCGCCATGCCAGCGATGCTCGAGGAACTCTCGACCTTCACTGGTCTACCTCATCGCTCCCAGTGGGTCGCCGACGTCGACGGCGTGACCTACATAAACGACTCGAAGGGCACGAACGTCGGCGCGACCATCGCCGCGGTAAGTGGCATGCAGGGTCCACTAGTCATGATCGCCGGCGGCGACGGCAAAAATCAGGACTTCGCCGTGCTTGCCGACGCGTTCCGAGGGAAGGTGCGCCACACAGTGCTCATCGGCCGCGACGCCGCTGCCATCGCGGCAGCTCTGAAAGGCGTTTGCACGCTGGAGATGTGCACATCTCTGGAGGACGCCGTGCGCGCGGCGGCAAAAGCGGCGCAGCCCGGTGACACCGTGTTGCTGTCGCCCGCTTGCGCGAGTCTCGACATGTTCCGCGACTACACCCATCGCGGCGCCGTCTTTACTCAAGCAGTGAAGGAGCTCGCGGCGTGAACAGCACGGTCGCCGGCTCATCGATGGCTTACGCTCGTTACAACGGGCGCGGGAGCGTCGTGCACATCGACAGCGTGACGATCGCGCTGGTGCTCGCGATCTCCCTGCTCGGCCTCGTGATGGTGACCTCGGCGTCTGTGTCGATCGCCAGCAAGGAAAGCGGCCAGACGTTCTACTACCTCGAGCGGCAGCTCCTGCTGATGCTCATGGGCGGCGCCAGCGCCGCGCTCATTTTCTGTATTCCGACGCAAGCGCTCGAGCGGCTGTCGCTGCCGCTGCTGATCACGGCGCTTCTCCTTCTATTCCTCGTTCTGATCCCCGGGCTGGGACATTCGGTCAACGGTAGCCGGCGCTGGTTGCGGATCGCGACCATGAACTTCCAGGTGTCCGAGCTCGCCAGGGTGTTGGTGCTCATTTACATCGCGAGTTACGCGGCACGCCGGGAGGAGGAGTTGCGCGGCACCTTCATGGGGCTCGCCAAGCCGCTCGGATTGCTTTGCTGTGCCGGCGGGTTGCTGCTCATCGAGCCGGATTTCGGTGCGGCGAGTGTGTTGTTCGTTACCGGCTTCGGCGTCCTCTTCATCGGCGGGGCCCGGCTGCGTTACGTGATCGCGATGACGCTCTTCGCGGCGGCGGGCTTTGGCGGGCTGGCCGTGAGCTCGGGTTATCGCGTCCGCCGACTGAAGGCGTTTCTGGACCCGTGGGCCGATCCGTACAACACAGGGTTCCAGCTCACGCAGTCACTCATCGCGATCGGCCGCGGCCAGTGGTTCGGCGTGGGCCTCGGCGAGAGCGTGCAGAA
>DATHNL010000097.1:0-14528 GCA_035486035.1 Gemmatimonadaceae bacterium | reverse complement strand
CACCCGTGGTCCAGACACGGCGCGAGCAGTGGGATACGCCGGACGGCGACGTCCTCGATGTCGACCGACTCGACGCGCCGCACCCCGACGCGCCTCGTCTCATCCTGCTGCACGGGCTCGAAGGGACGGCTCGGTCGCACTATGCGCGCGGGATGCTGGCCGAGGCGCGGGAGCGCGGGTGGGGGGCCGACTTTCTGCTCTTCCGCTCATGCGGCGGCGCTCTCAATCGCACCCGCCGGTTCTATCACTCTGGCGACACTGGGGACCTGGACCTGGTCGTCACCCGGAATCGCCTCTCCTATCCAAATGCGTCCATAGTCCTCGCGGGATTTTCCCTCGGCGGCAACGTCCTGCTCAAGTGGCTGGCCGAGCACCGGGATCAGTCCATCGCTGGCGCTGCGGCTATCTCGGTGCCCTTCGACCTCGGTCGCGGAGCGCGACATATCGACCGGGGCTTTGCACGAGTCTATCAGGCCAACTTCATCGCGTCGCTCAAGCGAAAGGTCTACGCGAAGCTCGAGCGATTTCCCGATCTCGTGGACCGGCGCAAGCTCGATGCGGTGCGATCGATCATCGAGTTCGATGACTTATTGACGGCGCCCCTGCACGGGTTTGCCGACGCGGACGACTACTACACGCGGTCGAGCGCCCTGGCCGTCCTCAAGGATGTGCGGGTCCCCACGTTGTTGCTGAGCGCGGTCGACGACCCGTTCTTGCCCGCGGCCGTCCTGGACGACGTTCGCGCGGTGGCACAAGCGAACCCCTCGCTCCACGTCGAGTTCGTGGAGCGCGGGGGCCATGTCGGTTTCGTCAGCGGGACCCTGCCGTGGCGCCCGGTCTATTACGCCGAGCAGCGCGTGAGCTCGTTCTTGGCGTCACTGCTGCCGAATCAGAGCCGTGAGCGCGCGAGCGCGTTCGGCATCTGATGCTATCGTGCGCGCCGTCGTCAGGTAGGCCGTCCGCACGGTGTCCGCGCTCGAGCAACGCCCGGCAACGGTGACCAAGACGCGCGTCTTCTCGTGGTCCGACCCGATCTTCCGCGCCGCGGTAATGGTGGCGATCGCGAATGGGTCGAGGCCAGGCCCTGACGTGGGCCCATGCTCGACCGCCGCGATGAGCGCGCGACTCCGTTCGTAGTCGCTGCTGATCGCGTTCACGGCGCCGAAGTACGAGTCGCGGCAGTCCGGTGACGCGAAATCGATCTCGTCGGCCGCATCCAGCAAGAGCTCGGTCCGCTCGTAGTCAGAGTTCATGTGCTTGGCGAGCGACGCGATCTGGCACGACTGGTCGGCGTCGAGCTTGGTTGTGGCGGCGAGCTTCTTGAGATACGCGCGCTTCGCGCCGTCGGACGCGTCGCTGAGATCGGCGATGACCGCCGAGGGGCCACCCTGAGCCATGAGCTTTGGGAACCGGACCGACGCGAGCGCGCCAGTCGTGTGGTCGACCTGCACGAGCAGCTCGCCGAACCAATCGGCCGCGTAGTGGTCCCATGGTTTCGACATACCGTCGACCGTGTACTTCCGGTCGAGCATGCCGGCCTTTTGCGAGAAGTCGACGCGACGGGTATGGTCGCCGTACTGCTCGATGACGGTCAGCATGCCGCCGGGCGAGAGCCTGGCAATGTCTCTCCCATCGTCGGTGTACCACACCTCGCCGTCCGCGGTCCAGTCGACCTTGCAGTCGGACGTCACCCACTGCAGATGCCAGTGGTGGTTGTCCGAGTCGTCGTGTAACTGGGTGCGCTGCGTGGCCGCACATACCCCGAGCAAAGCAATGGCGAGTATCATGGGAGTCAGTCTCCGCCGCCGCTGACGACGTAGTGATAGTCGACGCCGCCGCCGAGCGTCGTCAGACAGATATTGAAGTCGTGCGAGACCGCCGCGTCACTGAGCCAGCCGCCGTGTACGACCGCCCGTAGCACACGGACCTTGTCGCTGCTCGACGGCAGCTCGGTCGCCGCATTGAGCGCGAGGCGGGCGATCATGGCATTCTGCGTCGGGCTCGCGCGGCCGCGCGCTCTCGCCTCGCCGAGCACGGCGAGCAGTACGCGGGTGCGTTCGGAGCTCGACGCCATCGTGGCGACGGCGGCAAAGAACTCGTGGCGCAACGCGGGGTCGGTCAACTGGTCGAGCCCGGCCACGGTGCGCAGGACTCCGCCCTTGTCATGGTCCGACGCCATTTTCCCGGCGGAGCGCACGACCTCGATCAAGGTCTGCTCATCCCGGTCACCGCGCCCGACGAGCGCCAGCAGCACGCGCCTGCGCTCGGTGCTTGACGCCATCGTATTGATCGCGCCGAAGAATGCGTGGCGGAGCGTGTCGCTCACGCCGTAGCGCTGTCCGATCTCGAACAGCACCTGGCGCTTCGCGGCATCGGACGCGATGGTCGCCGCGGCCTCGGCGATGTCGGCCAGGGCGACGTAATTATTGGTCCAGCCGCCACCCGCCACTCGGACGACGGGCCGCGCCGTCGTCGCCTGAGGGGCATCCGCCAGAGCCGATACGGCGGGCAGGGCGACGACGGTACGGTCGGGCGCAGCATCGGCCGGCGGTGTCGCGACCGGGCGAACCGCCGCGATCGTGACGATGCCGAAGGCCGCGACCACGAGCGCGCCCGCGATCCGGCGCGCGCCGAGCGGGCCGCGACGTACGGCCGCGTCGAGGATCGAGAGCAGCCGGCCTTCGATCTCCGTCCGGCGGGCCATCGCCAGCGCCGCGGCCGCGGGAGCCGTGGGCCCATTCAGCGTCTGCACGAGATCCAGGAGATCGCCGGCGTAGCGCGACGGACGCGCGCCTGAGCCAAGCACCAGATCGTCGCACGCGCGTTCGCGCTCCAGACGCATACGAGCCGCGGCGAGCCACGCGAGGGGGTGGAACCAGAACAGCGCGACCGCGCACTGGCCGATGATGTGTGTCAGCACATCGAGTCGGCGCACATGCGCCAACTCGTGCGTCAGGACGAGTGCCCGGCGCTCGTCGTCCCAGTCCTCGGCATCTTCCGGCAGGATTATGACGGGCGCTAGGATCCCGCACGTCACCGGTACGGCGCCCTCGGGGCCTACGCGCAATGTCACGCGGCGATAAACGCCGAGGGGGTGCGCGACCCGGCTGAGGAGCGACAGCCATTCGGGGTCGGTCACCGGGACTGCCTCTCGCACGATCGCCCGGACGCGGGCCATGCCGAGGAGCAGGCGGCCGAGCACGAGGAGCACGCCCGCGGCCCATATCGCCCACCGGGCATCCCATGCGCGCTGCCAGATGCCCACCCTGTGCCTCACCGTCTCTGGAATCCTGGCGGCCTCTGGTGCCATTTCGTCGGCGACGACATACGCGGTCGCCGAAGGCGCTGCGTACGCAGGAGTCGCGACCGGCGTCGTGGCGTGATGCATATGTTCGTGCGAACGAACGCGCGTGTGCGTTCGCGTGCGCACAACCGTGAATTCAGGTTCGGCTGCCGGCGTAGGCTCGGCGAGCGCCGCAGGTTCAGGATCCGGCGCGGGAGTCGCCGCCGAGACGAGCATGGGCACTGGCACGTGCACCGCCGGCCCGAGTCGAACGACGGCGGGCAGCACGAGCAGCCCGGCGAGCGCCGACGCCCACAAGAGGTGCCGGGCCGCGGCCGACGCCCGTCTCATGACACCGGCCGCCGCAAACGCGAACACCAGGATCAATGTGCCCCGTATGACCAAGTCGAGCATAGTCAGCGCCCCTCCTCGCTGGCGCGCCGAATGAGAGCCGTGAGCCGCGCGCGCTCCTCTTTGGTCAGCACCCGCGCCGACCCATCGAGGAGCGCCGCTACGGCTTGGGCGGTCGAACCATCAAAGAACGTCTTCACGAGATGCTCGACCGCGTTCTGTCGCGCCGATTCCTTCGCGACCGTGGGCTTATAGACATATCGCGGCCCGTCCTCGTGATGTTTCACATGGCCCTTGTCCTCGAGCGTCCTGAGCATCGCCCGCACGGCCGAATAGCTCGGCGGATCGGGCATCTCATCCATGACATCGGCGACGGTCCCTTCGCCGCGCCGAAACAGCACATTCATGATCTGCCGCTCTCGGCGGCTCAGTCGGGGCTCTAGCGACTCAGGCATGCTAGGTATCTAGCATCATGCTGAAAAACTAGCAACCCCCACCGGCAGCCTGACCGTGGCCACGCAGCCGGCGACCTGCTGCCGGTTGGCGAGCGTCACCGTACCTCCGTGTGCCTCAGCGATTTGCCGGCTCAGCGCCAGGCCGATTCCCGACCCGTTGGGCTTGGTCGTGTAGAACGGCACAAATAGGTTCGCCGTCGCCCCGACGCCCGGGCCGTCGTCTTCGACCGCCACCTCCACGTGGCCATCGCTGGCCGCCCATCCAATGGTCACCCCACCCCCGGTCTCGAGCGCGGCATCTGCCGCGTTCCGTACGAGGTTGATGAGCATTTGGTCGAGCTGGTCAGCGTCACCGAGGATGATTGTCGGTCCCCCCTCGGCTACGCTCACCGCCAGCCGCGTCTCCATGGCGGTGGCCCGACGCACCCACGCCCCGACATCCACTTGCGCCACTTTCGGTGGCGGCAACTGTGCGAGTCGCGCGTACGACGACATAAACCGCGAAAGCCCCTCGGAACGCCCGGCGATGACCGTCAACCCGCGCACCACATCCTCCGCCAAGTCGATCGGTGCCGGATCGCGTGTCATGAGGGAGCGGAGCGTGTGGGCGATCGACTGAATGGGTGCCAGCGAGTTGTTGATCTCATGGCTCAACACGCGCACGAGTCGTCGCCACGCCGCGAGCTGTTCCTCGCGCAGCGTGCGACTCAAATCCGTGAGTACGAGCAGCGTGTGCGGCCGTCCGTCTTGTCTGAACGTGCTGCGTCGAATTCCCCACCTACCCGCCGGCGCCCCGGGGAACGTGAGATCCTCCACGCGCGGCGCCTCGCCTTCGAGCGGCCGATCGAGTCCGAGCGTCTCGGCGCTCTGGCCGAGGAGCCGCGGGGCGGGCACCCCGAGGAGTTTCTCGCCAGCGCGATTGACGAGGCGCAATCGGCTCTCGGCGTCGAACGCGAACACACCGAGATCGATCTCAGCCATGACGGTTCTCAAGAGCGCCGCTGCCTCCAGCTCGCCAAGCCGCCAAGAACGCAACTGAGCGCCCAAGAGACTCGTCTCCATGAGCGCGAGCCCCAACGCGTCCTCCGGCGACGACGCCGCCGCGCGCATGCTATAGTCGCCCTCGCGCAGCGCCGCGACCATGTTCGACAAGCTCTGCAGCGGTCGCACAACCTCGTTGCGCACGGCATACGCGCCACCGAGCCAGCAGGCGCCGAGGATGAGCGCGATCGTGACGCGCGTGGCGCTGGAGAGCGGAGTGCTCCATAACCAGAGCACGGCGATCAGCAGCGCCGGAGTCGCGGGGATGAGCGCCAGCATTAACACGCGGCGCTCGTGCTTTAGCCGCCTGTGCGGACGGGGTCGGGGGTCACCGGCCATTACTCTCTAATCGACGGTACAACGCGCTTCGGCTCAAGCCGAGGGCCTTGGCGGCGGCACTGACATTCCCATCAAACCGGGCCAGCGCCCGTTCTATAAGAACCCGTTCGGCCTCTTCCAGGGTCATATCCTCGAGCCTCGCCGTGGGGCCTCCCGCCGGAGGTCTGAGTCCCAGGTCGGCCGCCTGCAGCGTATCTCCAGAGGCCATGAGCACGCCTCTTTCCACGGCATTCTCCAACTGCCTGACATTTCCCGGCCAGGTGTACTCCAGCAGCGCATGCACGGCGCCGTTGTCGAGCTTCAGCCCTCGACGACCATAATGGACCGCATGCCGCTCCAGGAAATATCTCGCCAACGGGAGGATATCGTCTCGCCGCTCGCGAAGCGGTGGCAGAACGATCTCGATAGTATTGAGGCGAAACAGCAAGTCCTCGCGAAAGCGACCGGCCGCGACTTCGTCCGTGAGTACCGCGTTCGTCGCCGCCATGATCCGCACGTCCACGCGGCGAGCGCGGGCCGAGCCGACCCGCTCGACCTCACGAGTCTGAAGCACCCGGAGCAGCTTCGACTGCTGCGCCATGGAGACGTTGGCGACTTCGTCGAGAAAGAGCGAACCACCGTCGGCCAGCTCGAATCGCCCCATGCGATCCGCTCTCGCATCGGTGAACGCGCCTTTGACGTGCCCGAACAACTCGCTCTCGAACACCCCGTCTGCCAGCCCGCCCAGGTTGACCGCCACGAAAGGACGCGCGGCGCGAGCCGAGGCACTGTGCAACCACTGCGCGACGAGCTCTTTCCCGGTCCCATGCTCGCCGGTGATCATCACGTTCGCATCCGACGGCGCGATCCGCGCCATGAGCTCCAGCACGGGCCGCATGCGTGGCGCCTCGGCGATCATGAGCGGCCGTCCAGGCGTCGGCCGCAACGCCTCGATCTCGCGCTCCAGCCGCCGTCCAGCGCGCAGCGCCTTCGCCATCTCGACCTGTCGCCGCACCGTCGCGACCAGTCGCGCGTTGTCCCACGGTTTCTCGACGTAGTCGTACGCCCCTCGCCGCATGGCTTCCACAGCGAGGTCGACGCTGGACCACGCGGTCATGACGGTCACGGGCAACGTCGCGTCGACGGCCTTAATGCGCGCCAGGAGCTCTAGGCCTTCGTGCCCGGACGTCGTATCGCGGGCGTAATTGAGGTCGATGAGCGCCCCGTCATACTCCGACCGATCCAGCGCCGCGAGGATACCCGCCGGGGACCGCGCGCTCTCCAACTCGAAGCCCTCGGCCTTGAGCAGGAGCGCGAGCGCCTCGATGATGTCGGCTTGATCGTCCGCGATCAGCAGTCGTGGCATTACTCGGAACGTAGCGCGACGACGGGATCGACGCGTGCGGCACGCCGAGCGGGCAGGTAGCTGGCCAAGGCTCCCACTGTCAGCAGTATGCCCACGACGGAGATAAAGGTCGCCGGGTCGCCCGACCGGACGCCGTACAAGAGCGACTGCATGGCGCGTCCGAGCACGAAGGCGCCGCAGGCGCCAAGTGCGAGACCGCTCACGACGAGCACCGACGCGCTTCGTGCGACCAGGGCCACCACGTCCGATCGGCGAGCGCCGAGGGCCATCCGAATGCCGAGCTCCGACGTGCGTTGTGTGACCGAGTACGCGATCACGCCGTAGAGGCCCAGCGCGGCGAGCACGAGTGCCACGCCCGAGAAGATCGTGAGCAGCGTCATGATGAACGCTTGCCGCGCGATGTTCGCCGCCATCCATCCCTCCGCGGTGCTTAGAGCCCGCACCACGACGTCGGGATCGACCGCCGCCGCGGCCCGTCGCACGGCACCGATGAGGGCTGCCGGCGACGACGTGGTCCGTACAACGACGTCACCGACCCCGTATCCGCTCACCCCGACAGGCACATACACCTGGGGATACGGCTGCTCGTTGAGATCGAATTTCTTGACGTCGCCAGCGACGCCGATCACGGTCGTGCGGATCTGGTGCCCGAATCCGGGATCGCCGTGCACCGCATTGAGAACCGTGAGCTCGTGGCCGATCGGGTCGCCGCTCGGCCAGTAGCGCTTCGCGGCCGTGGCGCTCACGATCGACGGGACGTTGCCGGCCGTGATGTCGGCCTCGGTAAACTCGCGGCCCTCGATGATCGGAATGCCGATCGTCGAGAAATAGCGCGGGTAGGTGAGCTCGTAGACCGCGCCGAGCGTATCCGACGCCGGGTCCCGTCCATCCGGACCACTCTGCGTGTACGTTCCGCCCGCACTGAGCGGGACGTGGTTGACGAACGACACGGATGCGACGCCCGGCATCGAGAGCGCGTCGGACACCCGGCGGAGCAGCCCGAGCTGCGATGGCGGATCGGTGAATTTCCCCTTCGGCGTCTGCAGGTGGAACCCGATGACGTGCTGGGTATCGAACCCCGGATTGACGGCACGCAGGAGCGCGAAGCTCTTGATGAGGAGGCCGGCTCCGGTAATGAGCACGACGGAGAACGCGACCTGCGCGGTCACGATCGCGCCCCGGAGCCGCATGCTGCGGCGTGCGGCGCCCGTCCCACGCGAGCCGGCCTTGAGCGCCGGCACCAACTCCCCTCGCCCGACGGCGGCGAGCGGCGCGAGTGCGCAGAGCACGGTCGCCAGCGTCGTCGCCAGCAGGGCGGCGACCAACGCGCGCCAGTCGACGTTGATCTCGTCGAGCCTCGGAATCGTCGGCGGCGCCGCGGCCACGAACGCCCGGACTCCCGCGAACGCGAGCGCAATCCCGAGCACGCCACCGACCGTTGCCAGCAGGCCACTTTCGGCCAGGAGCACGCGCGCAATTCGCACGCGTCCCGCGCCAAGCGCCACGCGAACCGCGATCTCGCGCTCGCGGGCCGTCGCGCGCACGAGCGCCAGGTTCGCGACGTCGGCGCACGCGAGGAGCAGCACCAATCCAACCGCTACGCTCAGCACGGCAAATGCCGGTCCGATCGAGCCGACGACCTGTTCGCGCAGCGGTCGAACGAGGGCCGATGGCAAGGCGGAATCAGTCGCGGGATATGTCATCGCGATGTTCGCCGCCAACGTTTTGAGCTCACGCTCGGCCTGCTCTCGGGTGACGCCGGACTTGAGCCGGGCGATCGTATACGCATCCGCGTGGTTGGTCCTCTGAGTCAACCGGTCGCGCAGGTACGGCGCGGACGCAAGCGAAGCGTAGACGTTCGCCTGGAGGCCCGGGATCCACTCGGGATACCCTTGGCCAGCGTCGAGGACGCCGACGATCGTGAAGTGGTTGATAGTCAGATCGATCGTTTTCCCGACGATGCGCGGATCGGCCGCGAAGTCGTCCGTCCACATCTGGTGCGACAGCACGACGACCGGCGGCGCGTCGGGTCGATTGTCGGCGGGCGTGAGCATTCTGCCGAGCGCCGGCCGCGCACGAAGCAACGGAAAGAAATCGTCGCTCACCAACCCAATGAGGAGCGACTCGCTCCCACCTGGCCGCTTGAACGTCGCGCCGTCGCCGGTGATATACGCGAAGCCGCTGAAGACGTCCGCTTTCTGGCGCATCTCCTCGAACGCCGGGTACGACGGCACGGCGCCTTCTGCGGCGGCCTCATTCGTCCGAGTCGTGGAGTAGACGCCGACCAGCTGATCGGGATCGGCGTACGGCAGCGGCTTGAGCAGCACGCTACCGACGACCGTGAACGCCGCGGTCGTGACGCCAATGCCTAAGGCCAGCGTGAGGATCGCCACGCCGGAGTAGAGCGGCGACCGCGCGAGTGCGCGGAGGGCTTGTCGCAGATCGTCTCGCACGGTTACTCCGCCCGGAGGGCGATCACTGGCTCGACGCGTGCCGCCCGTCGCGCAGGCAGATAGCTGGCCAGGGCTCCCACTACCATCAGTATGCCCGCGACCGAGACAAAGGTCACCGGGTCGCCCGACTGCACGCCGTACAGGAGCGACTGCATGGCTCGTCCGAGCACGAAAGCGCCGCCGGCGCCAACGACCAAGCCGCCCACAACGAGCACCAAGGCACTCCGTGCGACCAGGCTCACCATGTCCGATCCGCGAGCGCCCAGCGCCATCCGGATGCCGAGCTCGGAGGTGCGCTGCGTGACGGAGTACGCGATGACGCCATAGAGGCCCAGCGCGGCCAGGACGAGCGCGATGGTGGAGAAGAGGCCGAGCACGGATATCTGGAACTGCGGCCCGGCGAACCCACCATCGACGCGGGTCAGCTCGTCCGACATCTCTGTCCCGGTCACGAGATACGGATCGAGCGCATTGACACGCCGCCGGACGATCGAGACGAGCGACTTCGGTGGCACCGTGGTCCGCGCGATGGCCCAGGTGCCGGCGGGCACCGGGTGTGTGATCGGCAGGTAGACCGCTTGCTGTACTTTCTCGTCGAGCGAAAACTTCTTGACCTCACCGACGACGCCAATCACCGTCGTTTGGATGGGCTTCCCGAAGTCTGGATTCTTGTAGTGGACCGCGCTGGTCACCGTCATCTCGTGGCCGATCGGATCGGCATTCGGCCAATAGTGTCGCGCAGTGGCGGCGCTCACGATCGCCGGCACGGGTGAGGCGCGGAGATCGGCGTCCGTGAATTCTCGGCCCCGGAGCACCGGGATATGCATGGTCGCGAAGTATCCCGGGCTCACGACCTCGAAGACCGCGCTGGCGCTATCGGTCGAGTAATCGCGATTGTCGGGTCCGACCGGCGTGGCCGTTGATCCAAATTCCAGCGGGATGTGATTCGCGAAGACGACCGACTGCACGCCGGGCACGCGCATGGCATCCGCGATGCGCTGCATCATGTCGAGCCGCGACGCGGGATCCGTCAAGCGCGCTGGCGTGTCGAAGCCCCAGGTAATGAGATGACTCGGGTCGTATCCCGGATCGACGCTCCGTAGCAGCGAATAGCTGCGAATCAAGAGTCCCGCCCCACTCACAAGCACGACCGACAGCGCGACCTGGGCGACGACGATAGCGGACCGAAGTCGCACGCTCCGGCGGTCGGCGCTCGCGCCGCGACCGCCAGCCTTGAGCGCCGGGAGCAGGTCTCCGCGCGTGACAGCGATCGGTGCCAGGGCGGCGAGCAGCGCGGCGAGGGCGGTCGCACCGAGCGCCACGGCGAGCACGCCGAGGTCGAGATGCACTTCATCGAGGCGGGGCAGGTAGGTCTGCGCGCTTGCCGCGAGCGCCTTGACGCCCAGGATCGCAATACCGAGACCCAAGATCCCGGCCGCAGTCGCGACGACGGCGCTGTCAAGCAGCATAGCACGGATGACGCGCCCGCGTGAGGCGCCCAGCGAGATGCGCACCGCGATCTCTCGCGCGCGCCCGGTGGCGCGAACCAGTCCCAGGTTCGCGACGTCAGCCGTCGCGAGAAGCAGCACAAGCGCGACCGCCGCGGCAAGAACGGTGAGCGCTGGGCCGACGCCCTGCTGGACTTCAACTCGGAGCGGGTTGAGGCGAACCGAGAGCGTCGAATCGGTCGCGGGATACTCCGCGGCCAGGCGCCTGGCGATGGTTCGCATCTGTTGCTCGGCCTGCCCCTGCGTCAAGCCAGGCTTGAGCCGCGCGATCACGCGCGAGTCGGAGTGGCTCGCGCGACTGTTGAGCGCGGCCCGGTTCGGGTTGGGCACGGAATTCATCGGCACGTACAACGAGCCGTTGTTGTATCGAATCCAGTCGGGGTACGCCGCGCCCGTCCCGAGCACGCCGACGACCGTGAAGTGTCCGATCGAGACGTCGACGTCGCGACCGATCACACCCGGGTCGGCGGCGAAGTAATTGACCCACATGTCGTGCGTGAGCACGGTGACCGGCGGCGCGCCGGGCCGGTTGTCCTCGGGGGTCAGCAGCCGTCCAATCGCGGGTCGCGGGCGCAGCACGGAGAAGAAGTTGTCCGTGACCGTCGCGAACCAGACCGTCACGTTGCCCTCCGCGCGGTGGAGGGTCGCCGAGCCGCCAGTCACGAACGCCATGCCGGTGAGCGCGTCTTGCGAGCGGTCGTAGTCCTCGAAGTCGGGATACGACATGAGCGTGGTTGTCGTATCGTGCGTCGAAGAGGAGAGGACCGCGACCAGCCGATCGGGCTGAGCGTACGGGAGCGGCGCGAGCAGAATGCCGTTCAAGACTGTGTAGGCGGCCGTCGAGGCGCCGATGCCGAGCGCGAGCGTCAGGATCGCAATAACGGAATAGACCGGCGATCTGACCAGCGCCCGGATCGCCTGACTCACGTCATCCACCCGTCGCGCAGCGTGACGATTCGTTTGCCCGCGGCCGCATTCTCCTCGGAGTGCGTGACCTGCACGATCGTGGTGCCTCGCGCGTTCAACTCGCGGAATAACGCCATGATCTCGCGGCCTTGGCTGGAATGCAGATTGCCCGTGGGCTCATCAGCCAGAATCACTGCTGGCTCCGCAATGACCGCTCTCGCGATGCCAACGAGTTGCTGTTGTCCCCCAGAGAGTTGTTGAGGGTATAGGTCTTTCTTTCCCACGATCCCAAACCGGTCCAGCGTATCCGCGACCAGTGCCTGTCGCTTTGCACGCGGGACATCACGATAGGAAAGGGGAACGTCGAGGTTCTCAGCGACGGTCAGATCATCCAGCAGGTGGTACTGCTGGAACACGAACCCGATATGGCGTTTCCCGAGGGCAACGCGAGACTTGTGAGGCAAGGCGTGAACGCCTTCGCCGGCGAGCCAGTACTGCCCACTCCACCCGGAGTCCAGCATGCCGAGCAGGTTGAGCAATGTGGACTTGCCCGCGCCCGACGGCCCCATGATCGACACGAAATCGCCCGCGGCGATATCGAGCGTAATGTTGCGTAATACATAGTTGCGACTGCCACCGGCCTCATACCAGCGCTCCACGCCCCGGAGCGCGATCAATGTCTCGCCGGGCTGCGCGACGACGCGCGCCTCCGGCGTGACTTCCGCTTTCTTCGCAAAGATCACTCGACAGCCTCCGTTGTAACCGACGCCCAAACGGCGAGCACTCGTGTATCGCCAGTGCCAACGATACGCGCGTGCACCGACTCGTGCAGGACGCGCCCGGAGGCGCCAAAGAGGAGCAGGGCCGCCACGAGCTCACCGACGACCAGCGTCGCCGGCACTTTCCGTCCGTCGAACGCGTCGAACACGGACAGTATCGCCGGGACCACGGCAAACAGCACGACGGCCGCGGCGATGCCGGCTTGCGTGAAGCCCAACGCCGATCCCGTGATCTCGACGCCGTGCAGGTGCGCCGCATCGAGGCGGGAGATCGTCGACAGGACCGCGCGGATGAGGCGTTCGCCGTACACCATACCGTAGAGCATGGTGCAGACGAGCACGAGCCGCTCGAACAGGCGCGCCATAATCACTCCGCTTGCATCTCGTGGCAAGCGTTGCTCTCAGCCGGTGAATCCGAACCCGCTCTCGGTCAGCTTGCGCTCGTCTTCGGACTGCTTCGCGCCGTGTTCGTCTTCAACGACCCGGCCGTCGAAGAGGTGCACGGCCCGCTTGGCGTGCCGCGCGAATCGCGGATCGTGGGTGACCATGCAGATGGTCGCGCCACCCTCGTGCAGCTCTCGCAGCAAGCCCATGACTGCCTCGCCATTTTGCGAGTCGAGGTTACCAGTGGGCTCGTCCGCGAGGAGAATGAGCGGGTCGCCAGCGACCGCGCGCGCGACGGCAACGCGCTGTTGCTGACCGCCGGATAGCTGCGCGGGGTAGTGCTTTGTTCTATGCGCCATCCCCACTCGCTCCAGCGCCTTTTGCACGCGCTGGCGGCGTTCGGCCGCGGCCATGCCGCGGTAGGTCAATGGCAATTCGACGTTCTCGTAGACCGTGAGATCGCCGATCAGGTTGAAGGCCTGAAAGATGAACCCGATTTGCCGATTTCTTACTCGCGCACGGTCGGAGGCCGAGAGAGAGGCGACGGGTTCGCCAGCCAGCTCGTATTTGCCATCCGTGGGAGTATCCAGCAGTCCCAAAATCGAGAGCAGCGTGGTCTTCCCGCAGCCTGACGGGCCACCGATGGCGACGTATTCGCCTTCGTTGATCTGCAGGTGGATCTCCGAGAGCGCGTGCGTCTCGATCTCGTCGGTGTAAAACACCTTCTTAATGCCTTCGAGGCTGATCAAAGAAGTCGTCATTATTCCACGCGCACCTTGTTGACGTTGTCCCACGCCGACATGTCGGAAATGATCACGCGATCGCCGACCGCGAGTCCCTGCAATACTTCGATTGTCGTGACGGAGCTCTTGCCAAGCTTGACGGTCTTCCGGACGGCGGTATGTCCATCCGGCCCTATAGCGAATAGCGAGATCGTGCCGTCGGGCTGTCCGAACGCGGGTCGGCCGACGTAGAGCACGTTGTCGAGTCGCTCGATCTCGATCGTCCCATCCACGCTCAGATCGGCTCGTGCGCCGGGCGGGAGCGGCCCTTCGAGCGACACGTCGATGCTCACGGTCCCGGCATTCACCGCCGGATCGATGCGCTGCACACGCCCTGGCACGACGCCATTGCGCGTGTCGACCGAGACGACCTGTCCGACGACGATATCTTTGGCCTGCGTCTCGGGGACCTGGAGCACCGCCTTGAGCTTGCCAGGCTGCGCGACGCGCGCGAGGATCGTCCCGGGTGTGACCCACTGGCCGAGCAGCAGGGGCATCTCTTGCAGCACGCCCGGCTCACCGGCCGTCACGTGCATCGACTGCACGAGGTCTTGTCTGAACTTGTTGATCGCTTTCAGTCGTTCAACCTGATCCGCCGCGAGGGCCACCTGCTGGTCGATTGACTCGCTCAAGACCTTGAGCCGGTCCTTCTCGATCTGAAGCGTTTCTTTCGCGGCCGTCGAGGCATCGCGTGCTTTCGCGAGCTCGTTCGTGCCCGCGAGGCCTTTCTTGTCGAGCGACTCGAACACGGCGACTTGCCGCTCCGCCTCGTTCGCATTCATCCCGGCTTGGGTGACCGCGGACGCCTCGGCGAGCTTCGACGTCTCGAGCGACTGCTTGAGCGTCAGGAGCGTGCCCTGGGCGAGTGAGAGGTTGCGTTCGGCGTCGAGCGCTGCCAGTTG
>DATHNL010000096.1:0-12164 GCA_035486035.1 Gemmatimonadaceae bacterium | reverse complement strand
CGCGGACGATACTGGAGCTGACGTAGGTCATATCCAGCGAAGGAACCATGAAAACCGTCTCTAAGTGCCCGGATAAGTGCCGGTTCATGAGCGCCATCTGAAATTCGTACTCGAAATCGCTTACGGCCCTTAGACCCCGGATCACGATCCGTGCTCCAACCGACGTGGCGAAGTCGACCAAGAGCCCCGGGAATTGGCGGACCTCGATCCGTGGCTCGTCGGCGACGGCCGCCCGGATCAACTCCAGGCGTTCGTCGATCGTGAACAGCGGTTGCTTCGACGAGTTCACGGCGACCGCGACGACCAAGCGGTCCACGAATTCGAGGCTCCGTCGCATCAAGTCTTCGTGGCCCCGGGTGATCGGGTCGAAGCTGCCGGCGTAAATGCCTGTGACGTTCATCGGAGTCCGTAGAAAGTTATCGCGGTCGTCCCATAGCGTCTCGTATCACCACTCGGCGGCAACGCTTCGCGTGCCGCGTGCTCGATCCCCAGCACTCCGGCGAACGGCACTTTGAGCCATGCCTCCGCTAACGCTGGGGCAAGGCCTTTCTCATATGGCGGATCCGCAAACGCGACGTCGAACGAGTCCGAGGCGAGTGCCGAGGTGAAACGGAGCGCGTCGGACCGGTGGACCTGCGAGCGATCACCCGCGCCGAGTTTGTCGATGTTGGCGCGAAGCGCCATAAGACTCTTCGCGGACGATTCGACAAAATCGCAGGAGCGAGCGCCGCGGGACAGGGCTTCGAGGCCGAGGGCACCGGAGCCGGCGAAGAGGTCGATGACGCGGGCGCCGGGGAGCCAGGGTTGCACGATGCTCATCCACGCCTCGCGCACGCGGTCCGTGGTAGGCCGCACGGCGTCGCCCCGTGGAGCGGCGATCACGCGACCTCGCCACTCACCCGCGACTATTCTCACTGGCGAAGTCGGTGATCTTCGCCTGCACGCGATCGTACCCTTGCCAGTCGTCGCGCTCGACGCGGAAGACCAGGTCGATCGGATGCTCGCCCGAGAGCTCGGCGGCCCGGTGCGCAGAATTCCAGGCAATCGCGTCGAGCTCGCCGCGCGTCGTCGCCAAGCGCAGCTTGAGGCCATCCTGTGAGACGGCGCGCGCGGGGCCAATGAGGCGCACGCCGCGGGCGAGCAGCGCGGGCGCGGGGTTGCCAATGCCGAACGGCTCGAAGTGCCGCAGGAGCGCTTCGAGGTCGCGCGTGATGTCGTCGATCGGCACCTCGAGGTCGACGTAGACCGTCGACGCGAGATCCTCGGGCGTCAGGCGGGCGCGCGCCACCTCGTTGAATCGCTCGGCGAACGCGTCCACGTTGTGTCGCGCGATCGTCACGCCCGCGGCGGCGCGGTGGCCGCCGTAGCGCTCCAAGAGATCCGCGCAGGCGCCAAGCGCGCCGTGCAGGTCGAAGCTCGGGATCGAGCGGCCGGATCCCTTTCCGGTCTCGCCGTCGAGCGCGATCATGACCGTCGGGCGACCCGTCTCTTCGACGATGCGCGAGGCGACAATGCCGATGACGCCCGGGTGCCAACCCTCGTTCGCCAGCACGATCCCGTACGTCGAATCCAGGTCGAGTGCGTCCAACTTTTCGTGCGCGTGTACGAGGGTCGCCCGGTCGATTTCTTGGCGGCGGCGATTCAGTTCTTCCAGCTCTCGCGCGATGCGGTGGGCATCGGCTTCGTGGTCTGTCGTTAGCAGTTCGACTCCACGAAGACCTCTATCTAAGCGGCCGACGGCGTTTAGTCTGGGGGCCAGGATAAATCCTACGCGGCCCGTCGTGATCGGCTTGTCTTTGAGTCCCGACGACTGGACTAGAGCGCGGAGACCCACGTTTGGACTCTCGGCCATCAGCCGGAGGCCATAGCGAACGAACACGCGGTTTTCGCCACGCAATGGCGCCACGTCGGCCACCGTTGCGAGCGCGACGAGATCTAAATGCGCGAATACAGGGCCCGGGGATTTGCCAAGCTTGGCCGCTAGGGCCAGCATGAGTTTGAATGCGACGCCGGCAGCTGCGAGGTCTTTGTCCGGGTAGCCGCAACCGGGGCGACGAGGGTTGAGGACAGCCAAGCAATCAGGGACCGGGCGGGTCGGCAAGTGGTGGTCGCTGATGATGACGTCGACGCCCGATTGATTCAGTGCATCGACAGCGGCGTGCGCGTTCGTCCCGCAGTCTGCGGTGATGACCAGTGCTGCGCCCGCTTCGCGGGCAGCCGCCACTCCCGCGGCTCCCAAGTCATAGCCGTCGCGGAGACGATGCGGGATAAACGGGGTGACTCTCGCGCCGAATGAGCGTAACGTCCGGACGAGAAGAGCCGTGGATGACATTCCATCGACATCGTAATCGCCATGGACCAGGATCTGCTCCTCGCGGGAGATCGCGAGGGCGATGCGATCGACTGCCGCATCGAGGTCCAACATCAACGACGGCGCGTGCAACTGCTCGAAGCGAGGACGGAGAAAGCGTTTCGCGGACTCCGGATCCGAGAACCCGCGGGCGCAGAGCAGCCGACAGACCGAAATCGGCAGGTGGAGCTGCGTCGAGAGCGCGAGCGCCGCGGCGTCGTCGGCTCGCTCCGGGAAGATCCAACGGGTGGGGCGTATCACGCGCGGAAGCTAGGCGGCTCCTTCTTCCGACGCCACGTCGGCATAGAGGAGCACACCGCAGGTCTCGCACACCTCGATGTTGCCGCGCGCGGCCATGATGTTCCGACGCTGCATCGGCACGCTCGTGTCGCAGTTCCCGCACGACGGGCCGCGCAGCGAAAACAAGGCGCCCCGCTTGCGGGCCGAGCGAATGCGGTCGTACTTCGCGAGGAGCGGCCGGTTGACGCCGGCGGCCTTGTCCGAACGCGCGGCGCGCGCGGTCGTCAACGCGGCCTCGATCTCGGCGCGCTGCGACGCGATCGACGCCCGATCCTCGGCGTGGCGGTGGTCGAGATCCTTGAGCGCGTTCTCGTGGTTGTCGCGGACGGTGGTGAGCTCGGTGATCCGGCGCGACAACGTCGCGAGCTCGCTCTCCTCCTCGGCCAGGATGCGCCGCGCCTGCTCGACCTGTGACATGGCCGCGGTGGCTTCCTTCACCTTCTTCACCGCGTCGAGCTGGGCGACGTTGCGCTCGTGCAGCTGCTTGTGCTGGGTGATGCGCGTGTGGAGGTCGCGACGGCGCTTCTCCTCATCGTCGACCGCCGTGTGCGACCGCTGCGCCGCGTCGGCCGCCTTGCGGCGTGCCTCGTCGAGCGCCTTCGCGCGCGGCTCGAGCGCCGCCATCCGCTCCTCGAGCTCCAGGATCGCCGCATCGTCGGCCTGCAGCGCGAGTAATGCGACTACATCAGGGTGCACCACGCCTCCGTAACCGGGTTTTCTCTTTCGTCAATTCGGTCTTCTGTGCCTCACTCGCGTACTTGATCTTCTCATCGATCTCGCGCGCTTGCTCATTGATCGCTCGCTCGTGGAGCTTGGCGATGCATTGCTCGACCGCGACGGTCGGGTTGGCGCCCATCGTCCCCTTTGCCTGCATCTCTTGCACCAGCGCGATCTCATCTGGCGACAAATTCTTCGTCAGCTCGTCCAAGGTCGCGTCCGGTCCAGCGGCGCGCAGCGCGCCGTAAATGGCCCGGGACGCCGGGTCGCGCAGCATGGAGACCTCGACGCGGGGCATCACGGACTCCAATAGCGAGCGAGCGGCGAGGAGATACTGGATGAGCCAGCGCTCCGAGTTGAGACCGGCGATCGATCCTGACCGCGCCTTTGGCGACGGGCGCGCCGCGCGAGGAGGATTCTGGCGCGGCACGGTTGCCGGGTCAGGGGTCACGCCGATCTCTCGCCACAAGACATCTGCGCTGACGCCCGATGCCTCGGCCAGTCGGCCAACGTAGAGTTGTTGAGTGATTGGATCAGCCGTCACGCGAATGGTCGGCAACAACTTGTCGATAGCGCGGCGCTTCTTGCCAAGATCGGCAAACCATCCGCCGCGTTCCGCAAGTTGCACCTTCCGATCGAATACGTCGAGGGCCTGAGCGAGTTGAGCCTCGAAATCCGCGCGAGAGTGCTTGGCGACGAAGCTGTCTGGGTCCTCTCCAGGCGGCAATGTCACGACGCGGACCCGAACGCCATGCTCCAGCAGCGCATCGGCGGAACGAAATGTGGCTTCGAGACCTGGACGATCGCTGTCATATGCGATCATGACTTGCCGAGTGTAACGCGCCAGCAACTGGGCCTGGGGCTCCGTGAGCGCCGTCCCCATGGAGGCGACCACATAATCGATCCCCGCCGTGGCGACACGAATCAGGTCGAAGTACCCCTCGACCAGGATGGCCTTGGCTTCTCGCCGCATAGCGAGCTTTGCGGCGTAGAACCCATATAACAGCTTGCTCTTCGAGAAGATCGGTGAATCGGGTGAGTTGAGATACTTGGGTTTCGCGGCGCCGAGCGTCCGGCCGCCGAACCCCACGACATGTCCGGAGGCATCGTGGATCGGGATCATCAGACGGTGCCAGAAGCGCGGGGCCGGTTTCCGCTCCTCATCCCCGACCGTGCGGAGACCGACCTCGGTCAGCCGGGCATCATCGAATCCGAGGCTTCGGAGGTGGGACAACACCCGTTCGCCATCGGCCGCGTATCCAAGGCCGAATCGGTCGGCCGTGGCGCGATCGATCTGGCGCGACGCCAAATATGCGCGCGCCGCCTCGGCGGCCGGATCATCCCACAACAGTCGTGAGAAATGGTCCGCGGCGACGGCGAGAGTCTCCCAGAGGGGCTCGCGATGATCCGGGGCCGCCGAGCCATGTGGATCCGAGCGCGGGATGTCGATGCCTGACTTCTCGGCGACCGTTTTGAGAGCGGTCGGGAAATCCATCCCGAGACGCTTCTGCAGGAAGCTGAAGACGTCGCCGCTCTCGTGGCACACGAAGCACTTGTAGACGCCGGACTTCGGCCAGACTGTGAAATTCCGGTCCTTCCCATTGTGAAATGGGCATGGGCCGCGGTACGTGTTGCCCTGGCGTTTGAGTGAGACCGACTCGCCGATGATCTGAACGATATCCGAGGCCTCGCGGACGCGTTCCCTCACTTCCTCGCGCGTCACGCGAGCTCCGCGATCGTCACGCCCGCGCCACCCTCGTTCCAGGCGCCGAGGCGGAAGTGCTTGACGCGGGAATCCTTGCGGAGCATCTCGGCGACGCGCTCGCGGAGTGCGCCCGTGCCCTTCCCGTGGATCACGCGGAGCGACGGGAGGTCGGCGCGGATTGCCGCGTCCAAGGCGTACATCACGCGCTCCTCGGCTTCGTCTACTCGCATTCCTCGCAGGTCGATCTCGGGCGCCGCCATCGCTTCTGGGATGTCGGCTAGCGCCGGCACTGGCTCTACCGGCGCCGTCTGGCGCGATGGGCGGAGTGTGCGGACTGGGACTGTCATCTTGAGTGAGCCCACGGCCACTACGGCATCGTCGTGGCGTAGCTCCAGGACTCGGCCCAAGCGACCGCCTAGCGTGGCGAGCTCCACCCAACTCCCCACGCTCGGCGCCTGCGGCGCCTCGCGTGAAAGACGGGGGGACGAGGGAACGCCCTTCGGTGAGACATTGCGCGATGACTTGGCGTGGCCAGCGGCATCGGCCTGATCAGCGGCGCCGGACTCGTCAGCGTCAGTGGCTTCAGCGTCAGCGGCGTCGGCGTCGGCGTCGGCGCGGTCAGTGGCGTCTGCGTGGGCCGTGGCGTCGTGGGCCGTGGCGTCTGCGTGGGCCGTGGCGTCTGCGTGGGCTGTGGCGAGCGACTCGATTTGTCGGCGCGCCGAGCGGATGTCGTCTGCCGATGCGCCGGCGCGGAGCTCGGAGACCACGCGGTCGATTTCGCGGCGGGCGCGGAGGATATACTGGCGCGCGTCTTCGTGGGCGCGCCGCGAGATATCGCGCTCGCGGTCGCGCACGGCGTGCTCGCGGGATTCGAGGCGCGAGAACCGGGACTCGGCGCCGGCGATCAGCTCGGCCGCGTGGGCCTCTTGCTCGGCGAGCATCGCATCCCGGCGTTCGAGATCCGCGAGCAGGGCGTCGACGTCGCGCTCGGCGCGCGGCACTCGCTCCTCGGCGCGGGCCAGTACGACATCCGGGAGGTGCAGCCGCCGGGCGATGCTCAGGCCGTACGAGCGACCGGGCACGCCCTTTTGCAAGCGATAGGTCGGCTCGAGCTTGGCGACGTCGAACTGCAACGACGCGTTGACCACGCCGGAGACCTCGGAGGCGAGGTCCTTGAGCGCGCCCAGGTGCGTCGTGGCGAGCGTCATCGTCCCGCGGCCCGTGAGATCCTCGAGCACGGCGCCGCCGAGCGCGGCGCCCTCGATGGGGTCGGTGCCGGAGCCGAGCTCGTCGATCAGCACGAGGGAGCGCGCGGTGGCATGCGCCAATATGTCGCCCAAGTTCTTGACGTGCGCGCTGAATGTCGAGAGGCTCGCGGCGATCGACTGCTCGTCGCCGATATCGGCGAAGATCTCGTCGTAGAGCGGGACGCGGCTGTCCTCCCCGACGGGCGCCGGGAGCCCGGTGCTGACCATCGCCGAGAACAGGCCGACGGATTTGAGCAGCACGGTTTTCCCACCGGTGTTCGGGCCCGACAGCAGCAGCGTGCGCTCGTTCGGGGCCATCTCGAGGTCGAACGGGACGACGGAGATCCCCTGTGCCAGCAGCAACGGATGGCGGCCGTCGCGGATGGTCATCCCGGCTTCGGGTTCGGCCAGATCCGGGGTCGCACAGGTGAAGTCGATCGCGTAGCGCGCGCGGGCCGCCAGGGTGTCGAGCTCCACGAGCGCGTCGAGCGCATCAACGAGCGCGGCATGCAGCGGTCGCAACGCATCCGTCAGCTCACGAAGCACGCGTTCGACCTCGCGCGTTTCTTCGGCCTCCATCTCGCGGATGCGGTTTCCTGCTTCGACCGCGGCTGGCGGTTCGACAAACAACGTCGCGCCGGTCGACGACGTGTCGTGCACGATTCCGCCGACTGACACCTGACCGCCGCGGCGGACCGGGATGACGTAGCGGCCGTTGCGCATCGTCACCGAGCCGTCGGCGACTTGTTGGCCAGGGTCCAAGCGCGACATGATCCGCTCCAGCAAGCGGATCAGCTCATTCTGTGCGCCCTTGAGATCCCGGCGAAGTCTGGCAAGCAGCGGCGAGGCACCATCGCGTACGGTCCCATCTTCATCTATGGCACGACTGATTGATTTTTCTTGGTCTGGCGCGACGACCATCCGTTCGGCGAAATCGGCCAGCACAACGCGCGCTTCGCGCAGCGCATCCCGTGTGCGTCGCGACGATGCGAGGAGCACGGCGCCGAACAGGAGCTCAGCGCCCGACCAACTCGTGCCTTCGATGCGAAGCCGAGCCAGCGCCGACGTGAGGTCCGGGATCGGTTCAGGCGACCAAGGGTCGTCGGCAGTGAGGAGCGCGCGAACGGCGATGATGCGAGTTTGCTCGCGCTCGATCCACGAACGATCAGGGTTGGGCGAGGCTCGGCGGATGCGGGCGGCGCCGAGGTCCGACGTCGCGCGCTGGGCGACAAGCTCGAGGACGCGCGGCAACTCCAGCACGCCCAGCGCATGGGCGTTCACCCCCGGGCGGCGAGCTCCTCGCGCGCAATGGCGGAGAGGACGCTGCCCTCGGCGCGTCCTTTGAACTGCGGAACCACCTTGCCCATCACCGCCCCGATATTCGTCGCGCCAGCCGCTATGGCGGCCCGTACGGCCTCACGCAGCTCGGCCGGATCGACCTGCGCGGGCAGGTACTTCTCCAGGGAGCGGACCTCGACGCGCTCCTTCTCGGCGAGCTCCGGTCGCCCGCCTTTATCGTATAGCTCGATCGCCTCGCGGCGTTTCTTGATGCCTTTGCGCAGCACGTCAACCACCTCATCGTCGCTCGGGTCACGGCCCAGCTCGATTCGGCGGTTCTTGATGTCAGCCAGGGTCGTGCTCAAGAGCAACGTCCCTGGTTTGTCCTGCGCTTTGCGCGCGGCGTTCAGATCCGACTGTAGCCGCGCCGTTAGCTCGGCCACGCGCGCCTCAGGCGTGCCGAGTCCGCCGGTTTTTGCGCATCGCCGCGTTCATCTTACGCTTGCGGCGCTCGCTCGGCTTCTCATAGTGCCGGTGCTTCCGGAGGTCTGAAAGGATGCCCGCCTTCTCACACTTCTTCTTGAAGCGCTTCAAGGCGCGTTCAAAGTTCTCGTCGTCGTGGATAATTACTTCTGACAAACGCAATTCCCCTATTTGATAAAGTGACCTAACTGCCTTGAAATAAATCAGTTCCGAGAACGCGTGTCAAGCTATTATTCCCCGTATGCCTGATCTGTCACGACGGCGCTTCCTGGGCACCGCCGCACTCGGAACGGCTGGAGCGCTCGGCGCGCTGTACGGCGCCTCCTCCAACGAGCTGGAGGTGACGACCCACGCCCACCCGATGGCACCCGGAGCACCGCCTTTACGGCTCGCGCTGCTGACGGACATGCATTCGCCGCACGACTATGTCGAAGGCAAACGGTTGATTGCGGCCGTTCGACGGTTCCAACCCGACGTCATCGCGATCGCCGGCGATGCCGTGGATCAGCGGGGGCGTGAGCATCACGTCGAGTTCTACGGCGCGCTCGAGGCGCCGCTCGGCAAGTATGCGACGCTCGGCAATTGGGAGTATCAAGGGCTTTGCGATCTCGGCGCGCTCAAGCGGCATTACGAGCACGCGGGGGTGCGACTGCTCGTCAACGAGTCGCTGAGGCTCAACAGCGGCGGCGCGCCCGTCGATCTCGTTGGCCTCGATGATTGGCGCGCTGGCTTGCCTGATTACGGGGTGCTGCAGCGGCTCCCGGCCGGCCCCGCGAGAACCGTCGTGCTCTCGCATTGTCCGGTCACGTTTGACGCCGTGGCGCAAGCCGCCACCCGGCCCGCGCTCGTGCTGTCTGGGCATACTCACGGTGGGCAGATCGCGCCGTTCGGCCTTGCCATCTTTGTGCCGGAGGGCAGCGGGCCCTATGTCAAAGGCTGGTACGCCGGAGCCAATGGGCATGCTATGTACGTCAGTCGCGGCCTCGGGAATTCGGGCATTCCTTTGCGCATCGGGTCGCGGCCGGAATTGGTTTTGATGACGATTTAGCGGGCGTTCTCGAGGCCTGGCAGAAATGGCGCATCGTCAATTCGGCGCGAGTCGAACGGATCCTCGAGCGACTTCGTCTCCCGTGTCTTCTCTCTCAGTGCCCGCAGCCGATCGGACGCGCCGTAGTAGCGGCCGCGGCGCTCTCCGGTCGCAATCAAGAATCCCGCATCCACCGCGGACTTGAGATCACGACTCGCAATCTGCTCTGAGACTTCGGCGATCCCTCGATACGTTGCGTTTCGCACGCGAATTCCGAGCGCCGCTTCAGCCACGGCGTAAATCACTCTCTCCGGCAGGCCGGATAAGCGGACTTCCTCTTCCACCAAATTCCATAGTCGCGACAGTTCGCGACTCCGGCGCAAGAGAGTCATCGCTTGCCGAAAGTGGGCCGTCAGACAGAACCGGATCCACGGCCGCGCATCCCGATCCGGATGCCACCCGCCGCCACCGACTTCCGCCAAGACGTCATAGTACGCACGGGTGTTGTGACCGAGATACTCCTCAATGCTGCAGAATTGAGGAGCCAACGTTCCTGTACGCGCCAGGATCAATGTCTGGAGACACCGCGCCATTCGTCCATTCCCGTCACTGAATGGATGGATCATTACGAGATTGAGGTGCCCCATCGCGGCAGCGACCATGGGCGGTCGGTTTGGCTCGCGAGTTGCTTCGAGTCGGACAAGCAACTCCTGTACGAGTTCGGGTACGAGCGCAGCGTCCGGGGCCTCATAGACAACGACGCGCCGCTCATCATCATGAACGTAGATGGGGCCCGGCCTCCATTTGCCGGGATGCTTCGACAGATCGTGCTGCAGCATCATGAAATGCAGGCTGCGAACGAGATCTGGCGAGTAGGTGAAGTGAGGATCGTCAGCGAGCTGGAGAACGTACGTCATGGCGGACTGATATCCCTCCACTGCCGCCCGCGCCTCGTCGGTTGCATCCAATGGGGCTTCGCCTTCTGCGACAGCGATCGCATCATCGACTGTGACGTTGTAACCCTCTATGCTGTTCGATCCGCGAACGGCACGCGCCAGGGAATTACGACGCAGCAATCCCTGCCAGCGCTTCGGTGATGTTCCGAGCGCGTACCCGAGGGACCGCTTCAGTTCCTCGATCTGCTCAACGACCCGACGCTCGTGTTCGTCCAGTCTTGGTGTGCGAAAAAGCATATCAGACATATATATTTAACATCAGGTATTATTACAGATAATAACTGTAATAAAGGCTGTTGTCAAACATATATCTATACTTTTGCACATCCGGCCTAGCCAGGCGGCCACTTCATGTGGCGACCGCCGAGTAGGTGCAGGTGGAGGTGGTCGACCGTTTGGCCGCCGTCGGCGAGCGTGTTGATCACGATGCGATACCCGCTGTCGGCGAAGCCTTCCTTGCGGGCGATATCCGTCGCGGCGGCGGTGAGCTTGCCGACCAGCGCTGGGTCATCCAGCGCGTTCAGATTCGCGATGTGACGGCGCGGGATCACGAGAATGTGCTGCGGCGCCTGCGGGTTGATGTCGCGGAAGGCGATCGTGTCCGGGGTCTCGCTGACGATCTTTGCCGGGATCTCGTGGCGCACGATCCGGCAGAACAGGCAAGTCGCCTCATCACTCATCGCGTGTGCTCCAGCAGGGCGCGGGCGAGACCGAGGGCGACGACGCCGGCGGTCTCGAACCGTAACGTGTGTGCTCCGACGGATACCGGGATGAAGCCGGAGCGCTCGAAGAGTGCCGCCTCGTCGTCCTCGATTCCACCCTCGGGGCCGAGGGCGAGTGTGACCGGTGCCGTTAGCGGGCCCGACATCGGCGGGGCACCGGCGGTCAGCATGTAACGGGCGCCTGAGGACTCGGCGGCCGCGACAGATGGGTCGACATCTGGCTCGACCGTCGGCAGCCACGGGTTGCCGGATTGCTCGACGGCGGCGCACATCCGCGCGCGCACCTTGGCGGTGAACGCAGGGCCCTCGCCGCGTGGCGTCACGCTGCGCGAGCGGCGCCAGTTCACGGCGCGCCACGACGTGAGTCCCAGCTCTGTCGCCTTCTCGGCGAGCCAGAGCATCCGATCGCGGTCGGCGATCGGTGCGAGTAGGTGTACCGCGGGTGGCGCGTCGATATGGCGGACGGAGGTGATCGAGACCACGGCGCGATGCGTGGTCAGCAGCGTCAGCTGGCCTTCGGCGGTGGTGCCCGCGCCATCGTAGAGCGCGATCGCGTTGCCCATCGTGGCGCGGCGCACGCGCAGGTGGTGGGTCGCCGCGTCCTCGACGGTGATTGTTTCGCCGACGGTGAATGGGCCCTGGGTGAATAGGCCGATCATGTGGCGCGCCTGAAGCTCGCGCTCCACCACTCGGCCTCAGTGATCTCATCGGTCAGCAGCCAGCCGGCGGCATCGAATACGGACAGCATGTGTGCGCGCTCCGCGCGCAACACACCGCTCACGATCATCGCGCCATCCTCGCTGAGACTCGCGTCCATCACCGGCAGCAGCTCGACCAGGACCGACGAGATGATATTGGCGAGAACGACGCGGACCGGAGCGAGCAATGGCAGCAGCGGTATCGCGTCGCCTTGGATCACCTGAACCCAATCGTCGACATCATTCTGCCGAACATTGAGCTCGGCGTTGCTTATCGCCTCGGCATCAATCTCGATAGCCGCCACCCGCGAAGCGCCGAGCTTGGCAGCGGCTATCGATAGGATTGCGCTGCCGGCGCCGAGGTCAGCGACCAAGTCGCCATGGCGGATCACCTGCTGCATCAGGTGCAGCACGCCGCGCGTCGTTGGATGATCGCCGGTGCCGAAGGCCATCGCGGGTTCAATGACGATCGCGCCAGGGGTAGCCAACCATGGCGGGGCGATCGTCAAGGCACCGATACGGTGGGCGCGGAGTTGGTCCTTCCAGCGCTCCGACCAGTCAACGTCCGCGATCGGGGTGATCTCGACGCGGACCTCCGGGGCGAACGCTGTACGGAGCGCCGCGATCTGTTCTTCGGGGAAGCACGTGACGATCGACGGACCGTCGTCTTGGAGCGCCGCG
>DATHNL010000095.1:0-7279 GCA_035486035.1 Gemmatimonadaceae bacterium | reverse complement strand
CACTACACAGCCTCATAGACAGGATGTAGCGCCGCGTGGCCACATCGGCAATGTCGGCCGCTGCGTCCGCAACCGGCGCTTGACCGAGATGGGTGGTGCCGTATATTGCCAAATGGCTATATACGCAGGGCGACGGAAACCGGCAGCGCCCGATCGCCTCAGCGCGATCTTCGGTGCGCTGTCCGATCCGACCCGGCGGGCGATTCTCGATCGCTTGCGGAAGCGACCGCATTCGGTAATGGAGCTCGCCGCGCCGTTCGACATGACCCAGCCGTCGATCTCCAAGCACCTCAAGGTGCTGGAACGGGCGAGACTGGTCGTACGCGGCAAGGATGCGCAGCTCCGCCCGCGTGCGCTTAGGCCCGAGCCACTGGAGGAGGCGAACGCGTATCTCGAGCGGTTCCGCACCCTCTGGGAGGCGCGTATCGATCGGCTCCAACACTATCTCGCCAAGCTGCAATCTGACCAATGACCACATCACACGCTGTCGTTCTCGCCCTCGGCGGGATGCTGATGCGAGCCGCGCCCGCCGGTGCGCAGAGTCCCGACGTCACTCCGTATCTCATGGATCGCGCGGCGGAAGTGAGCCTCGCGCGATCCGCTGCCCCGCGCACCATCGCCGATGCCGTGACCGTGCTCGTCCTCACACGCACGGGATATGTCGAGGCGGTGTCCGGCACCAACGGCTTTACCTGCCTCGTGCTCCGCTCGTTCTCCGGACCCGCAACCGATGCGGGCTTCGCGAAGGATCCGGGCTTCTGGAACCCACACGTCCAGTCGCCCTACTGCGCCAATCCGCCAGCCGCGCGCACCGTACTCCCGCCGATGCTCGCCAGTGTCCAGTGGCTGTTAAGCGGCACGAGCCCGGTAGCCGCGGACGAGCGCTTCCGGCAAGCGTACGCCTCGCACCAGTTCCCGAGCCCAGCGCCGGGCGCCATGGCGTACATGCTGTCGTCGCACCAGTACCTGACCGAGAACGACCCGCACTGGATGCCACACCTCATGTTCTACTTCGACCGGTCGCTGCCAGCCGCAACGTGGGCCGCTGGCGGCCCGTCGGCCACAGTGATCGACGCCGACGCGGGGGACCCGACGTCCCCGATACTCACGTTACTCGTTCCGGTGCGGCAATGGTCAGACGGCACAAGCGCAGCGACGCGCTCGAGGTAAAATTCTGGCGCCTCCTCGATGCGCCGCGCGATCTGGTGTGGCGCATGTGGAGCGAGCTCCAGCATGTCCACGAGTGGTATGGGCCGGACGGGTTCACGACCACGACCCTCGAGTTCGACTTCGCGCCGGGCGGCGTGTGGCAGCATGTCATGCACGGTCCCGACGGCACCGACTACCCAACCCGGATCGTCTTTCGCGAAATCGAGCGACCGTCGCGACTGGTCTACGACAACCGCTGGGAGCTACCCGGCGTGCCGCTCGACTTTCGCGTGGTGGTTACGCTCGAAGCCAGAGGGAGTAAGACGGAACTCTCGCTCCACATGATCTTCCCGAGCGAGGATGCGTTGCGCATCGCCGTCGAGCGGTACGGCGTGCTCGACGGAGGCACGCAGACGCTCAACCGCATGGCCCGCGCCTTGGATGAGCGCGCCGACCGCGAGGCCAGCCAGCGCTAGGGCCGTGCTCGAGAGACCAAGTGCGAGCGCGGAACCGACGCCGAGTTGAGGAGTGGCGAGGCTCGTGATGAAGTTGTCAAAGCTGAGGGCGGCCGCCAGCAGGAAGAGCGTTGCGTCGCGCGAGGTGCGGCGGCGCAGCCAGCCCAGGGCGAAAACCAGGAGCAGATAGCATCCCAGTGACGCGGGCCCCGGCACGTGAGGCACGGCCGCGGGCGGAACGGATACGTGGGCGCCGAGCCAGCTCGCGAGTCCATCGCACGTACCGAGCGCGAATGCGAAATCGCGGCGCTCGCGCCAGTTCCGTGCGACGAGGCCAAGCGGAATCGAGACAACGAGACTGTCGAGTCCCAACTGGGACGCCAATGCGATGAGGGTCACGAATGCCTCCTAGAGACCGAACACGGTGACCTGTCCGTCGCCCCCGACATAGATCTTTCCGCCGACGACCATCGGCTCGATCATGGGTGCGCCGCCGGTGTTCCCCCACGGACCGGCGTCCTTATCCAAAAGCTTCGACCGCAGGTCAGTGGCATCGTAGGCGCGGAGGCCGAGGCGCCCCGCGCTCCGCTCACGCACGATCGCCCAGAGCACCGCCGTCCCGGCCACTTGGCCGTTCGATGAGACGACCGGTGTGGCGCCGCTCTCGGCCGCTCCGGGGAACGAGTCCGCCGCGATGTTCGGCATCCCACCGACGATCGAGGGCGAGAGCGCGACTCCGTTGAAATTGAACGCGCGAAGCGTCCCATCGTTGCCGCAGTAATAAATGAACGCGCCGCCCGGGCCAGAGTAGAACGCCGGACCGCCCCACGGACCGATCTGATTGTTCGGCACCGTCCCAGGGTTCAAGACCAGCGTCTGCACCGCATTCGCGTTCGCACCGTACGTCCCCGACGCCGACGGTCCGCTGTACCCACCGAGCGCGGTCCGGTCGAGCAGCATCATGTTCCCGTCTTTGCCGCAGGAGACAAGGAGCGGACGCTGACCGGTGGGATTATCCGGCAGAATGAGCACACCACCCGAGCCCAAGTCGATGTCACCGCCGAACAATTGCGCCTGGTCCGCTGGCGTGAACCAACTGGCGACCGTGAGGTTGGTCGTCAGCTTCAGCACGGTGTCGCCGTAATCGCGTCCCCCGGTGTTGACGGTGAAATCTCCGTTCGCCGTGTTGAGGTAGATGAATCCTTGGCTGTCGCTCGCCGGTCCCACTCCACCCTGCCAGATGCCACCCTCCTGGCCATCAGGTGTCGTGCAGAACGCCGCGACCTGCGCCAGCGACGTCTTGTCGTACCCCATGATCCATCCATGCCACGTGTCGTTGTCGCAATGGCTGCCGAACGCGGCATAGATGGTGTTGTTCACGAGGAGCAGAGCGGGACGGTTCATTTGCCACTGCGCCGAAAACACGACGTTGCCCTTGCCATCGCTCGGCTGTGCCGACCCCGGATATGTCCCTGTGATCTCGACCGGGCTGCCCGGGCGCTCGGCCCCGCTCGTCAAGTCGAGTGCGTGCAGGCGATACCGAAGCGTCATCGAGCTGCCAGACCCGCTGGCAGTCTTGGCCACGGCGTAAAGCGTGCGGCTCGAGCAATCGATGACCGGCGTGCTCGTGATGCCGACCAGCGGAGCGACGTTGTTACAGCCGCCAATGTCGGCGACCGGCATCGCGGACTCGCCCGGTTGGACCAGCGCGACCTGCCACAGCGGCTGCCCCCCGACATCCGCGTCGAACGCATAGATGCTGTCGTTCTCGGTGGCGACGTAGAGCACGTTGTGCGCCCCCCTGCCCGCCACATTCACGTGGTGGACATAGAGCGGCTGCGCGTACACCTGGGCATCGACGGTGAGGGCGAAGAGTTGCGAGACGGACGGGACGTTGGTCACCGTCAGGGCCGTCTCGTATGGCCGCCATCCGGTGCGCGCGACGTCGAAATGCTGCGTCAGGTAGTTGAGCGTTGCGTTGCTGACGACCGTGGCACCCTCACCGTACGCCGTGATGACCGCGCACAAGCGCTGCCGCGCCCGCACCAGATCGTTCACATGCAGCACGCCCGACAGTTGGACCTCGACCGATGTCGCGCCGGCGATGGCCGAGCCTCTCCAGGCACCGTTCACTTCGACGTCGACGTGGGCGCCGGGAATCACGTGGATGACCGTCACGCTGCGCATGCAATCATCGACGGGCGCCGCAATCATCGGCGGCGCAATTCTCGGCACCCGCCGGACCAACACATGGTTGGACTGAATCGGCGCCCCGCCGCACGCGACTTCGGTGGCGAAGACGTGATCGCCCAGGATGAGCTGCGGCGAGACCGGGATGTCGGCAAACGTGCCGGAGACAACCTGCCATCCGATCTCGCCGCCGAGCAACTGCGAGTGCACAGCGACCGCCGACCCCGGCGTCACGTTTGTCACGCGCACCACCGCGCCACACGCGTACAACGGCCCGGGGACTGTCGGATTCGGAATGGTCGCCGGACGGGGATTGACGGTCACGCCCGGCGACGCAGCGCTCCAGAAGGAACAGAGTTGCTGCTCCGCCGTCACGACCGCATTCGCCGCGAGGGGCGGAACAATGATCTCGGCCGTCGCATTGCCCGCGCCGCCCTCGGCGATCACGACGCCGTTTGCCAGCACGCGGAGCTCGCATCCGGGTGTGAGGCCCGAGACCGTCACGATCGTGCCTCCCGCGCAAAGCGGGCCGACCACGGTCCGTACTGGCACGGGCTGCGCGGGACCGACCTTCGCGTGCGTCTGTGCGCTCTTGCTGCCACACGGTGGGAACGCCTGCTCGGCGGTCACGGTCTCGTTCAGCACCAGCGGAGCCAACGTGAAGTATTCAGCCGTGTAGTCGAAGCAGCCGCCGGCGGGCGGACCCGCCGTGCGCGTCAGAGTCACGACCGCGCCGTCGAGGACGTTGCTGACCGTGACGCTCCGCTCACACTCCTTGAGTGGTGTGTCGATGGTCGGCGTGGGGAGCGCCTGCTCCCTCGGCCACGGCGACGGCGTCGGCCCCGGCGTCATCGTCCCGACTATTCCGCACGCGGTCTGCTGTGCGCTCACCGTCTTGCTGGACGACAGCGGCACCGACAGCCCGAGCCTGACCGTGCCATCGACCGAACTGCCGGTCGCGGCGAGCGCGCCACCGACCCAAACGTTGATGGTCGCGCCCGGCACCATGCCGTCGAGGTGCAGACACTGGCCGCAGTTCCAGAGCTGACTCGAAAACCCCACCGTGCCTACCACGGGAGGCTTCGTCTGCACGATGACGCCATCCGCGGGCGGCGTCGCCGGGCTCGTACTGCCGCCGAACGTCTGCTTGGCGGTCACGACGTGGCCCGCAATCAGCGGCGCGGTCAGCGGAAAGACTTCGTCGCTCCACGTCGCGACGCCGCCGCCGACATGCGCGCCGTTCGCGAAAATCGCGACCGTCGCGCCGATGAGTTGGTTCTGGACGCGCGCCTGCGTGCTACACTCCGACAGCGGCGCGACAACGAGCGGCGGTGTAAGGGGAGGCATGGAGGTTCCTCGTCGCTCCCACGTTACGCGCCAAGTTCGCGACCGCTAGGGTCGATTCAGGACAGATTGAGGCACAATCCTGTCACCGGACTCGTCTTTTAGGGCCAAGCTCTGCGTCGATCAGAAGAGACCGATGCTCACCGCGACGCGGAGCGTATAACCCGTATTGTGCACCGGGAGCGGCATCGCGTACTTCCCGATGACCGAGTAGTCCGGCATGAGCGCGCAATTGCCTGACGTGCAGACGATCGGCCCGCCGCTCAGATCGAGTCTCGCGCGACCACCCGGTAGCGCGAACGACGCGAGCGGACCGGCGAAGATCGTCGTCGTACGGCCTTCCGACGCGAGCGTCTCGACGCCGAGACTCACGCCGGGCGCGACCTTCACGGTCGAGCCGAGGGTGCCGAAGTACTGCGTCCGGTACGGGGATATCGTCTCGGGGCCCAAGAACACCGGCACGGCGTCCGCATTGGCGGCCACCGACCACGTATCGGTCGTTCGACTGATGCTCACGCGGCCGAGCGCCATGTCACTGCCGTCATAGTGCCGGCGCACGCCCGCGCTCAGGGACAGATGCCATCCGGCGAACCGGAGGGCATCAACCATCGTCTCGAGCTGGCCCGCCCCCTCGAATGTACCGAAACGCTCGTAGGCCACATCGGTTGTCGCCATGACGACGACGCGAGAACCGATGGGCACGTCCACCTCACCGGACTGCTCGGCACCAAGGGCATTCCCATAGCCTGAGCTGTACTGAAGGATGGCTTGCAGCTTCGTAGTGCTTGGGAACGACTCCGTGAAACTGAACGGTTGCCCTTGTGCCCCGGCCACACTGCTCACCACGACGAGCGCGAACGCGATGTGCTTCATGTTGCCTCCGAGACTCCGTTTGATGTAAGCGATGAGTACACCGCCATCGATCACGGAGTTCGGGTGTGCCATTTCCGGACGTCCTGACGATCAATCGCTACAGAGAGTGCAGATGCGCTGCCGCGTGCGAGGCAATGACGTCGACGTCCACGTGCTCGAAGCATCGGGTTTTGACGCAGGTTTTGAACAGCTTGCCCACGCAAGTGATGTTGCGGCAGGGACTGACGGCTTGGTAGCAGAAGGACGGCGCGTCCTGGTTGGCGGCCAGGTAGCCCGGACGCGAGGAGTCGTAACCAGACATCCGGGGTGGCGTGGCGCCGAAGAACGAAAGCACCGCCGTCCGATTGCGAAATTGGTGCGAGCCGGAGCGGGAGTAGCGCCGGGCCGCGGCGAGATGCAAAGGCCCAGTGTCGCCGCTGACGAAGACGTCGGCGAGGTCGATGAGGGCGGCGTAAGCGTCCAGCGGCATGGTCTGCGGCACGATGCGGATGCTCGGTTGCATCGCTGTCGGGAGGGCGGCGAGGAGGCGATCGCCGATTCCAGCGGCCGAGTGACCGGCGCCCAGGAGGATGGTGGTCGCCGTCGGAGCTCGGGCGATAATCTCCCGCAGCAGTTCGGCCTGCGCGTCAAAGGGCATCATCGTGAAGCGCGACGCCGTGTCAGGATTGTACATCACGACGGGCGTGGTGGGCGAGAGACCCACCGACGTCGCGAAGCGCGCCGCTCCCTCGATGGCGGCGTCCGAGTAGTGCGTGCGGAGACCCGGGAATCGCCCCTCGCGGACCGGCCGTGCCACGGCCGCGAGCACCCCGCGGACGAAGCGATATGCCTCGTAGCCGAAGTGATTGATCTGGCTCGCATCTTTCTCGTCGCGCAGAATCGCGGCGCCGTGAGCCGCGAAGTCCACGAACGGCTGATGGGGGTCCGCCACGTCCTCCTGCGCGATGAAGGCGCTGCAGTTCACACACAGGTCGTACCGCCCCGTCCGGACGATGTCGCGGAGCGCCGCGAAGTCCGCGGCGGTGGGGAGCTCCGCGCTTTCGAAGATTGGCAGCACGCGTGCCGCGTCCGGCAGTCCTTCGACGAGGGGAGCCACCGCCCCGTTGACGGCGAAATCGATTTCGGCATCGGGAAAGAAGTCTCGCAGCGCGGTGAGCGCCGGCTGTGCGATCAACGCGTCGCCGATATGGACGTCGGCGATCACCAGGAAGCGTCGGAATCCCCGCATGCGTCGTGCGATCCCGCGGCTGCGCCAGGCGCCGAGGGCG
>DATHNL010000094.1:0-4853 GCA_035486035.1 Gemmatimonadaceae bacterium | reverse complement strand
CGGCGGCGCGCCGGCGCAACCCGCGAGAGCTGTCGCGAGAAGAAAGAGCCGAGGCGTCCGTCCAACCGACACGGACGGGAAAGTAAGCACTGGCACCCTATTCGGGCGACCCGGGGGTGACATCACGGCTATTGATATAGTCTATTTTGGATCGGTTCCCCGGGGGGATACGGTTTGACGCCCTTGAAAACCTGTCCGACGTGCGGCACGGAATACCCGGTGTCCGAGCGCTTCTGTCCAAAGGACGGCTCGGCGCTGCGTTCCGCCGACGTTCATGCCGATCTCGTTGGCCAAGTCGTCGCCGAGCGGTATCACGTTTTGCAGAAGCTAGGCGAAGGTGGCATGGGGCAAGTGTACCTGGCCGAGCACGTCCGCATGGCGCGGCGGTGCGCGGTGAAGGTCATGAGCCCGAATCTGACGCGGGACCCCGACGCGGTGAGCCGGTTCAACCGGGAAGCCGCGAACGCGAGCCGCATCACGCACCCCAACGTCGCGGCCATCTACGACTTCGGGGAGACGTCGGACGGCCTCATCTACCTCGCGATGGAGTTCGTCGACGGCGAGCCGCTGACGAAGCTCATCCAACGCCTGGGCGCGCTCCCGTTGGCCCGCGCGGTGAATATCGCCCGCCAGACCGCTGACGCGCTGACGGTCGCTCACGAGCTGGGGATCGTGCACCGGGATTTGAAGCCTGACAACATCATGATTGGGCGCGGGCGGGAAGGCGCCGACATGGTGAAGGTCGTGGATTTCGGTATCGCGAAAGCCAGTCAGAACGAGGCGCAAAAAGTTACCAAGACCGGCTTGGTCGTCGGCACGCCCGAGTACATGAGCCCCGAGCAGTTGGCCGGGGACAAACTCGATGGGCGGAGCGACGTCTATTCGCTCGGCCTCGTGACCTTCGTCATGCTGACGGGCAAGCTGCCGTTCCCGAGCGAGACGGCGCAGGAGGCGATGCTTATGCGCCTCATGGAGAAGCCGAAAACGCTGGCGGAAATGCGGCCGGATCTCACCTTTCCTCCCGGCTTGCAGGCCGTCTTCGACAAGGTGTTGGCGCGGGACATGACACAGCGCTACGCGGTCGCCGCGGACTTCGGCGCTGACCTCGTGAATGCCGCGCAAGCGGCCGGGGTTGCGGTTCCGCGGCAAAGCCCATACGGCGCGGTCACGACGGCGATGGATGCGATGGCTGCCGGCAAAGCGGGCAAAGCGAGCGCCGCCAGCACGGTGCCGGCGACGCGAGTGGCGCCTGCGGTCGAGCCCCCGACGCTGCCGCGCGGTCCGGGTGGGGCCGAGGGCCCTTCCGCTCCGCCGCCATCTGGCCCGGCACGTAAGCGCACGGGGCTCATGGTGGGGATCAGCGCGGTGGCGCTCCTCGTTGCCGGCGGTACGGCGTTCGTGCTGGCGACCAACGGCCACGGTTCGACGAAGCCGCCCATTGTGCAGAAGGACACGACAGCGCCGGTGAGCACCACACCGGTCAGCAATACCCCGACGAACGACACGTCGGCGACGGTCCCCACCAAGCCGAAGCCGAAACCCCCGGCTCGGCGCGACTCCAGCCACGTCGTGCTCACGCCGCCGGCCACGGATACCACGGCGTCTCCCGCGGCACTGATCGAGCGCATTGGGTCGCTGCTCGAGAAACGCACCGACGCAAACGCCACCGAAGCCCTCGCCTTGACCAGCCGTGTCCTGCCCAGGGTGACTGATCCGACGCAGAAGGCCGAAGTATTGTTCGACCGTGCCGATGCTTTTGTCATCCTCAAGAAGTCCGCGGAAGCGTGCTCCGTGTTGACCAGTGGGGAGATGCGAAACGCCGCGCGGGGCAACCGGTGGGAGGTCGCTGACTCGAACGCGATCGCGCAGGAGTGTCAGTGACCGAGCCGAACATCGTCGTGCACGTGTACGGCGTTTCGGACGTCGGCCGAACGCGCGAGCACAATGAAGACGCGTTCATGGTCGCCGATCTCGACAAGGCGCAGCCGCTGACGTTCCCGGCCGAACAGACGCAGGTGCCGGGAGAGCACGGCACCCTGTTCATGGTCGCCGACGGTATGGGCGGTGCCGCGGCGGGCGAGATCGCGAGCTCGATGGCGGTCGATGTCATTCTGTCCGAGCTGCGCGGCAAGTGGTCATCTGGGCCCGGCACGGACCCGAAGGTGTTCGCGGTGACGCTGCACGATGCGACCGAGGTCGCGAACGATCGGATCCACGAGTATGCGTCGGAGCACCCCGAAAACCGCGGCATGGGCACGACGGCGACGGTCGCCGGGATCCTCGGCGACACGCTGTACATCGCGCAGGTCGGCGACAGTCGCGCGTATCTCATGCGCCAAGGTGAGGTGCGGCAACTGACGAAGGACCAGTCGCTCATGCAGCGGCTGATCGAAGCCGGCGAGATCACGGCCGAAGAGGCCGAGGTGAGCGAGCGCCGCAACATTATCCTCCAGGCGCTCGGACCCGAGGCCGCCATCAAGGTCGACATCACTCACCAGCAGCTTCGTCGGGGCGACGTGCTCGTACTGTGTAGCGATGGGTTGTCCGGCGTGGTGCGCGACCACGAGATCCAGCGGGTGGCGCGCGAGTCGTCCGACCTCGTGACGCTGTGCCATCAGCTCATCTCCCTCGCGAACGAGAGTGGCGGGCCGGATAACATCACCGTCGTGGCGGCGCGATTCGAGGGCGACGGCCTCGTGCCACCCACCGATGGCGACGAGGTGGGGCACCAGACGTTCGCCGTGGGCGAGACGACGCCGGTCACGCCGCATCCGCGTCTCGAGGTCACCGCACCGGCCGCCCCGCACGACGAACTGACCGACGTGTTGAACGCGGCGCCGCCCGCGGCGGACCACACGGCCTTTCCGTCGCTGCAGCCGACCGGCGTGCGGCGAGCGCTGACGCCGGCCGACATCGAGGCCGCCAGGGCAGCGCTCGGCACGGACCCCGGTGCGCCGCAGCCCAAAGGGCGCAAGCGGCGCGCCGCGGTCTTGATCGTTGCAGTCGCCGCCATCGTGGTCCTCGTCTACGGGCTCGTCACGTATCTCCGAACCAAGTAGCGCCGGAGCACGATGCGCATCGTCCTCCACGTTCTGACCGGCGCGAAAAGCGGGCACACCGCCCGATTCGATGGCCGCCGCATGCAGCGTTTGCGCATCGGGCGGCATCCGGCGAGTGACTTTCAGTTCGATCCGACGAAAGATCGCGACGTCTCCGGGCGCCACGCGGAAATCATCGGAAGCGGCAACGGCACGCGGTTCACGATCCGCGACGCGGGGAGCACGAACGGCACCTGGGTGAACGGCGATCGCCTCGAGCGCGACCACGTGCTGGCCGATGGCGATGTCATTGCGTTCGGCGCCAGCGGCCCGCGCATCGAGTTTCACGTCGATCGGCGATTCCATTGGACGCGGCGGCGCGTGTGGATGACCGTGGGGGGGGCGGCCGGGTTCGCCGCCGGCATCATCGTCGCCTACTCGGCCACGCACCGGGCGGCCCGCAAGCGGGAGTCGGCGCTCGACGCCTTGCTTCGCAAGAGCGACAGCGTCAACCAAGTGCTCTCGGCCAGCGTGCGGGACGTGAGCTCTCGTGCCTCGGGCCTCGATAGCGCGCTGTCGCAGGCGCAGCACGAAAGCGAAGGTTTGCGCACGCGGCTCGCGGCCGAGCAACGGGGCAGCGCCCAAGCGGCCGCGGACGTCGCGCAGCTCAAACATTCGGAGTCGCGCGAGAAGCTCTTGGCGACCGCGTCCCGGGTGGATTACGCGAAGATCGCGCGATCGAAAGGGCCGGCGGTCGTGCTCATTGCCGTCGAGATGCCGGACGGGCACGCGTTCACGGGCACGGGGTTTTCGGTCTCGACGGCGGGGCTCGTCGTCACCAACCGGCATCTCGTGCGAGCGGACGACGGAACGGCCGCGCAGCGCATGCTCCTCATCTTTTCGGATACGAAACGATGGGTGCCGGCCCATGTCGTGAAGGTCTCGTCGGACGCCGACCTGGCGTTCCTGCAGATCGACGAAACCGGAACGTATCCCGCCATCGCGCCGCCGTCGGCGAGCACGAAGCCGCCAGGCGTCGGTTCGCCCGCCGCGATCATCGGGTATCCGCTCGGCATCGATACCCCCATGGAAGGCAGCGGGATGCAGATCACCGCGCGCTCGACGCTCGTCGCTGGCACTCTCAGCAAAGTGCTCGACGACGTCATTCAGATGGATTCGTTCGCCGGCGAGGGATCGAGCGGCAGCCCGGTGTTCGACGCCGACGGGAATGTCATCGGCGTCGTCTATGGCGGCGCTCGGGAAAGCGCCGGGCGGATTGTGTACGCAGTACCGGCGACGGTGCTCGCGCGCGAGCTGCCGAACTAGTCGCCGCCGTTCACCTGCCAGTTGTCCGACACGCCCCCGGTCGTGCAGGTCCAGGTGCCCTGCCCGAACTTCGGGGTGTCGTTGACGACCGTCCCGATATAGGTCGCCCCGCCCGTGTTCCCGCTGATCGGACACGGACCCGTGAACGACACGTTGCCCGTACTGTCCGTGACGCTGCCAGCGAAACCGGCCGGGTTGCTCGAGATCACGCCATTCGAGATAAGGAGCTGGGCGACGTTGCTGTTCGACTGCTCGGTGCCATTGTTATCGATCTGGTAGCTATAGCTGTACGTCCCGTCGAACGTCGCGATACCAGAGCCGGACGACGTCGACGACGACCCGCCCGCTGTCGGATCGTCCAGGCCGGGGATGTTGCAGCCGGCGAGCACCAAGACCGCGATCACGAACCCACGTTTCACGCCACACCTCGTTTATAGGCTACGCGATCTGACGAGGTGGCGCGTCGGGCGTCACAATGCGGCGCGTTTG
>DATHNL010000093.1:0-6751 GCA_035486035.1 Gemmatimonadaceae bacterium | reverse complement strand
GTTTCCGGCGTCGGTGCACGACGGACCCATCACCGGCCGCATGTTCGTCCTCGTCACGCGCGACTCGACACCCGAACCGCGCGAGCTAGTCGGTGGGATGTCGACCAACGTCACGATGTACGGCTCGGACGTGAGCGGCCTTAGGCCCGGGCAACTCGCGATCATCACCGATTCGACACCGGGCTATCCGCTCGCGTCGCTCCACGACATCGCGGCCGGCGACTATTGGGTCCAGGCCGTGCTCAACGTCTATACCGAGTTCCACCGCGCCGACGGCCACACGATCTGGGCGCACATGGATCAGTGGGAAGGCCAGCAATTCTACAAAGCGCCCAGCAACCTGGTGAGCGCGCCGCAGCGCGTTCACCTCGATCCGGCATCGGGCTATCGCATCAACGTCGCGCTCTCCCGCGTGCTTCCGCCGGTGACACTCCCGCCGGACACGAAATGGGTGAAGCACGTCAAGATCGAAAGCCCGATGCTCACCAAGTTCTGGGGCCACCCGATCTTCCTCGGCGCCACGGTACTCCTGCCCAAGGGCTACGACGAACATCCCACGGCGCACTATCCGACGATCTATCAGCAGGGACACTTCGGTCTCCATCCGCCACTAGGCTTCACGACCGACACCCAACCGGCGCCGCCCCAGATCGTAGCCCTCATGCGAGGCTACAACATGGAGCCGGGCAATGTGTTCTATCACGACTGGGATGGCGCGGGGTTTCCACGGATGATCGCCGTGACGTTCCAGCACCCGACGCCCTACTTCGATGACTCCTACGCCGTCAACTCCGCGAATAACGGCCCGTACGGAGACGCCATTCTCCAGGAGCTGATTCCGTATCTCGAGCAGCACTTTCGCATGATCCCCAAGTCGTACGCGCGCGTCCTCACTGGGGGCTCAACGGGCGGCTGGGAGTCGATCGCGCTCCAGATCTACCATCCCGATGTCTTTGGCGGGACGTGGACGTTGTATCCCGACCCCGTCGATTTCCGACACTACGACATGGTCGATGCGTACGCGGACACGAACGCATTCACGGTCGGCGAAGCGGGCGGCCAGATTTTCAGCCCCGTGAGTCCGTGGTTCCATCCCGACCGCATGCTCGTTCGCGGCAACGACGGCCAGCCATACGTGACCGAGCGCCAGTGGAGCGCGATGGAAGATGTGCTCGGCAGCCACGGCCGATCAGGACAGCAGCTCGAAGCATGGGAGGCGGTGTACGGCCCGACGGGGTCGGACGGCTATCCGACCCCGCTCTGGGACAAGCGCACCGGGCACATCGATCACACGGTCGCGGCATACATGCGCGATCACGGGTTCGATCTGCGCGCGTACCTCGCCGCGCATTGGGCCACGGTCGGCCCCCAACTCGTGGACAAGCTGCACGTCGATGTCGGCGATATGGACAACTTCTATCTCAATCTCGCCGTCTACGACCTGCAAGCCTTCCTCGACTCGAGCACCGCTCCGCACGTGCCCGGCGTGTTCAACTACGGCCGGCCGGAGAAAGGCCACGGGTGGCAGCACGCGAGCAACGCCGCGATCGTTCGCGAGATGGCGGCGACGATCAAGCGCCACGCGCCAGCCGGAGAAAACGTCCAACAGTGGCAGTACTGACGCTGCTACTGTAGCTCGTCGTCCTCGCTCGGCTGGGCCTGCCGCTCCCGGCCATGACCTGTAAGATCCTGCAGGTCGTGCCCGGTGAGCGACTGGTATCCGGACGGAATCGTGAACAGCGAGGGCGACAGCACGGTACGCACTACGCTCGTGGCCTTGGCCTCGAATCCCGGCGCGCCGCTCACCGACGTGCGGATCACGAGCGGAAAGCTCTTCATGCCCGGCGCATTGCAGACATCGACCGCGATCGTGTCGGTGTGCAACGAATAGTCGTCGCACTCGACACCGGCGATCGTCTCATGCGTGCCGGTGCGCTGCGGCTCCTGTCCGCTACCCGCGCTCGTCATGCCGGACAGCATCCCGGCGATCGGCCCCATCCCGCCCCCCAGTCGCGCCGGGTTCACGCCGGTGGGATCGATCGCCATGTACGCGTGGAGGTCGTGGTTGAGGGCGACCACCGACCCGGTCTGCAGGTCGTAGATCACGGAGCCAGATCCGCTCCCCACCATGTCGATCCGGACCTTCGACCCTTTGACCGAGTAGCGCATGGTCGCCGACTCGTCGTCCCCGTTCGGGATGCGGTACGTGATCACCCCTTCAAAGGCGCTCGACTGCGCGCGCACGACACTCGCGGACAACGCCAATGCCGCGGCCAGGACATACCGTCGCATGACGCGAGTGGACGCGAGATTCGCGCCATCTGACTAGCCGCTGATTGTCGTGGTCGGGAGACGATGTGCTATCGCATTCTGCGACACACATCGCACATTGCGAGGGCGCTCTACTCGCGCCGCAGCATCTCCATCGGCTGAATCCCTGACGCCCTGAGCGCCGGGATCCCGATCGCGGCGAGGGCGGCGGCGAGCAGAATGCCGGTCGCGAGTGACAGCGAGAGCGGGTCCAGCGCCTGCATGTGCGTCAACTCCTTCTGGGCGTACCGCGCGCCGAGCCAAACCACCGGCATGCCGGCGAGCACGCCGGTCACCACCAGCGTCACGCCGTCGCGCAACACCATGACGGCAACGGTGCGCGGCCGCGCGCCGAGCGCGAGACGGATGCCGATCTCGCCCCGGCGCCGCGACGTCTGATACGCCATGACGCCATAGAGTCCGACGACGGATAAGAGGAGCGCGAGGAGCCCGAACCCGTTGCACAACGTCGCGAACATCTGCTCGCGTTGGAGCCCGCTCGCGATCTGCTGCTCCATCGTGACGAGGTCGACGAGCGGCAAGTCGGGATCGATCTCCCGCATCGCCTGTCGGATCGCGGGCACGACCGCGTACGGCGCGTGCGTGGTCCGTATCGCGACCGTGACTTCGGGCCGCACGAGCAACGTGTCGATCGGCAACCAGACCGTGGGCTGTACATCGGTCAGGGTTGTCCTGGCCATCGATGGCACGATGCCAATGATCGTGAATGGGATCGATGGATGTTTCCGGTCGTTGATGAAATCCAGCGTGTGACCGAGGACCCCGCGCTCGCCCAGCACGCTGCGTCGACCGAGCCGGCGCGCCAGATCCTCGCTGATCACGGCGACTCTGGCCCCGCTTTGCACCTCCGACCATGTGAACGTCCGCCCGGTGACGACCGGCGCGAACAGCGACACAAATCCCGGTGTCACGTGATCATACTGGGCCAAGAGCGTATCGGCCGAGCCATCCAGGTCAACAGCCGCCCCTCCCCAGTTGTAATCGGAAAGCGGCCGCCGCGAACCGACACCTGCCATGCCTACACCCGGCGTGCTCTCGAGTCGCTGCTCGACAGTGAGGTAGAATGGCAGCAGGCGCGCGGGTGTGTACCCAGACGTGCTCGGACGTAACCCGAAGATGATCAGGTTCCGCTTGTCGAACCCGGGGTCGGTCGAGCGGAGCGCCAGGAGGTTGCGCGTGAAGATCACGGCCGCCAGCACGAGCACGACCGACATGGCCATCTGACCCACGATCAAGAACTGGCCCGTGCGCCCGGTGTGGCGCGCGGTCTCCTTGACCTTCGTGGCCCGCCACGCGGGGAAGAGGCCGAACGCCAGCAGCGCCAGCCCCGTCGTCGCGGCGGCCGCCAACAGGATCCGCGCGTCGAGCGGTACCGCGATCGGCTGGGCGCCAGTCTCGAGGGCGAACCGTCCCAGGAGGTTCGCGGTCACGTAACCGATGGCGACACTGACAATGCCGCCGGTGATCGCGAGCAGCGCGCTCTCGGTCATCAGCTGGCGCATGAGTCGCGCCCTGCTGCAGCCCAACGCCAGACGCATGGCAACTTCACGTTGGCGCGCGACCGCGCGCGCCAGCAGCAGGTTCATGATGTTCGCGCACGCGAGAGCCAAGAGCAACCCGGCCAGGCCGTCGATCACCAACAGGGGATGCTGAAAGTCACTCCACAGAAAGCTCAACCCGCGGTTCCCGGGTTCGAGCTGGATCGACGGCTCGGTTCCCGCGTTCGTGACATGTCCAGACCACGTCGCGCGGTAGATCGTGGACATGATGGGTTGGAGCTGTGCGTCGGTGACGCCGCTCGCGCGCCGCAGGAGGATGAGAATGCCCCAGAAACGATCGTTGGTCAGCGCGCCGGGAACCGGTTCCATCCACGCCGCGTGATGCAGCGGCACGTAGATGGCGGCGGGGTCGCCCGGATTGAGTCCCCGAAATCCGGGCTCGACGACCCCTATAATCACGTACGGTGCGTTGTTGATGCGCAGGGTCTGGCCGAGCACAGCGGGGTTCGCACCGAGCTCACGATCCCAGAATTGGTGAGACAACACCACCGTCGGTGTTGCGCCGGCGCTGTCGTCGGCGACGGCGAAAAGTCGGCCCAGCCGTGCGTGCACCTGGAGGACCGTAAAGAACTCGCCGCTGACGGGACGCTCGCTGGCCACCGTGGGGTGCCCACGGTACGAGAGACTGGCCGGGTCCGTGAACGTATATGCCGCCACCGATGCGCGGCCGGCCACGCCATCGCGGAGCCCTTGGAACGTCCGATACGAGAAGTAGTCGGCGAAGGTCGTCCCGTTCACGGTGTCTCGCATATCCCCGGCGGCGTAATCCATCAGCCCCACCGGGTACCCGTGGCTGCGCCAGTGCACCAGCGTGAGCTGCTTGGGCGATGGCACCGGGAGGTCGCGCCACAGCACCACGTCCATGAGCGACAGGATGGCGGTGTTGGCACCGATGCCGAGCGCGAGTGACAACACGACGGCCAGCGTCACAACCGGGGTCCTGCGCAGTGTTCGCGCGCCGAATGCGACGTCCTGCCGCACGCTGTGCAGCCAAGCGGACCACCACTCGTCACGCACCTCTTCCTTGATCTGCCCGGCGTTGCCGAACGTCCGCGCAGCCATACGCCGGGCCTCCTCCGGCGCATACCCTTGCCGTTCGTATGCCGCCGTCAGCTCATGCAGATGATGGGCGATCTCGCGTTCCAGATCAGCCTCGGCGCGCTTGGTACTCAGAACTGGAGCACCAGCGCGAGAGCGGCCGCGTACCGCCGCCACTCGGCCGTCTCCTGTTGGAGCTGCTTCCGCCCGGCCGGGGTGAGCACATAGTACTTGGCCATCGGGCCGCTGTCGGACGGCCGCCACTCCGCCTTGATCAGCCGCTTGCGCTCCAGCCGATGCAGCGCCGGGTACAGCGACCCTTGCCGCACTTGGAGCGCCTCGCGCGACAGGAGCAGAATGCGCTGCGCGATGCCATACCCGTGAATGGGCCCCTGCGCGACGGTCCCCAAAATCAACAGATCGAGCGTGCCCTGGATCAGATCCATGCCGCTAGTATGATGCTCGACCTAGGTAGAATGTCAAGGTACCAGCGATGTCAAGTTTGTGTTTGGTTGACGGGCGTCGAGACTCCCCTAGCTTGAGTACATGCTAGACGCGCTACGCCAAGACGCCCGCTTCGCCCTGCGTCAACTGCGGATCGCCCGGTCCTTCTCGGCCGCCTCGATCGGCACGCTCGCTTTGGGGATCGGCGCCACGGTCGCGGTCTTTAGCGCCGTCGAGGCAGTCGTCCTCCGACCATTTCCGTTCACCCAGCCCGACCGGGTCGTCAATCTCCATCCGGCGCGAAATGGCGCCGCGATCGGGGTGTCGTCAAACCTCGAGTTCGCCACCTGGCGCGAGATCCCTCACGCGTTCGACGGCGTCGTCGCGTTCGCCCAGGGGACCTCGTTCATCCTCAGTCGCGCGGACGCCCCCGAGGTGCTGACGGGCGCCCGCGCGACGTCAGCATTTACTCACGTGCTGGGCGTTGCGCCGGAGATCGGGCGTGGATTCTCTCCGGTGGATGACCAACCGGGAGCGCCACACGTCGTGCTCCTGAGCCACACGCTCTGGATGCGGGACTATAACGGGAACCGCAATGTGCTCGGCCAGACGGTGCGACTCGATGGCGACACATACGTCATCATCGGCGTAATGCCCGCCTCGCTCGACGCTGTCAGCACCGGGGCACAACTCTGGGTCCCGCTCACGCTATCGTCCACCGACCTGCAGGACTTCAAGGCGCGCTACCTCCAGATCGTCGGCCGGATCGCGCCGGGCGTGTCACTTGCGCAAGCGACCGCCGCGGTCGATGCCTCCGAGCGGAAGCTCGCCGCGGAGCACCCGATGTGGGGCACGGGATATAGCGGGCAAGTAACGCGATTCTCCGACGACATGATCGGCGCGTTTCGCACCCGCCTCTTCATTCTGCTCGGCGCGGTCTCGTTCGTCTTCCTCATTGCCTGCGTCAACGTCACGAACCTCCTGCTCTCGCGCGGCAGTGCGCGCGTCCGCGAGATGGGCGTCCGCACGGCATTGGGCGCGAGGCGCGGCCGGCTCATCCAACAGTTGCTCACCGAAAGCGCCGTCTTGAGCGCGTGTGCCGGCACCGTGGGCATAGCGCTGGCCTATACCCTGATGCGGGCCGTAGTCGCCGCCAGTCCACCCGGCGTCCCCCGGATCGAAGAGACACGCATTGATGGCGCGGCGCTCGTCGTCACCATCCTCGCGTCCGCCGTTTGTAGCGTGCTCGTTGGCCTCCTTCCCGCATTCCGTAGCGCCAGGCCGATGCTTCGAGGGGGCTTAAGTGAGACCAAAGACCGTGGTCGTGCACGTGGCGCGCTCGTTGCCGCCGAGGTGGCGCTGGCGATGGCACTCTTGGC
>DATHNL010000092.1:0-39988 GCA_035486035.1 Gemmatimonadaceae bacterium | reverse complement strand
ATCCGTCGCTCGTGGTCAACGACGCGACCCAGATCTTGGACGAGATGCGGGCGCGAAAGAGTCCCGCCGAGATGGCGTTGCTGGAGCGCGCGGCGGCGGTGTCGTCGCTCGGACACAAGGCAGTGCTGGCCGAGATCGCGCCTGGCAAGAGCGAGGCGGACGTGCAGGGACTCATGGAGTACACGTTTCGGCGGAACGGGGGCGACGGTTTTCCGGCCTATGCGTCGATTGTCGGCTCCGGTCCAAACGGTACCACGCTCCACTACGATCACGACGATCGCGTGATGAAGACCGGCGAGGTTGTCGTCATGGACTGTGCCACTAGCGTGCAGGGGTACGCGGCGGACATCACCCGGACGGTTCCGGTGAGCGGCACGTTTACCGCTGATCAGCGGGCGATCTATCAGATCATTCGGGACGCGCAGGCGGCGGGCGAGCGGCAAATCAAGCCCGGCGTCACCGCCACCGCCGAGCGCGATAGCATCGGCAACGTCATCATTGCCGGGCTGGTGCGGTTGCATCTCATCGATTCGGCGGCCGCCGTCGTCGACGCGCCGAAAGGCTTCTGCGGACAGACTGGGGATACGTGTCCGCAATGGCGTCTCTTCGCTCCGCACGGGCCGAGTCACGGACTCGGGCTCGATGTGCACGATCCGGCGCAGTTCTACTACGGCGAGAAGACATTCGCGGTCGGCGACGCGCTCACCATCGAGCCTGGTGTGTACGTCAAGGCCGACATCTTGTCCATCATACCCGACACGCCGCGCAATCGGGCGTACGCCGAGCGTGTGCGCGCACTGATCCAGCGGTACCAGAACATCGGCGTGCGCATCGAGGACGATTACGTCCTGACTGCGAGCGGGCTCAAACGCATGTCGACCGCGCCGCGTGAGGCCAGCGAGATCGAAGCCCTCATGCGAAAAACTGTTCAGTAACGGCTATCAGGGCGACGCCGGCCGCGATCCAACCAGCGTCCGCGAGGCGCGGGCGGCCGGTCGACCGTATCAGGGTGCCAGCGAGATAGAGGAACGTGCCCGCGGCGATCGGAATCATCTCCGTCGCGATCCCGCGGGCGCGGAGCCCGATGACGAGTGTCAGCGCCGCGCCCCCGAGCGCCGCGAGACCGGTCAGCGCATTGAGGCCATAGGCGCGTGCGGGCGCGAGGCCGCCATGGATGAAAATGCCCAGGCTTCCAAGCTCGCGAGGGATCTCGTGCAGCGAGACGGCGAGCGTGGCGATGATCCCGACCGATGGATTGGCGAGAAACGACGCGGCGATGAGCACGCCGTCGACCGCGTTGTGCAGGACGTCACCCGTGAAGTTGAGCCAGACGATGCGCCGACTCGATGTGAGGCGGTCGAACACCTGGTCAATAAGTCCAAAGCCGAGGAGGCCCACGACAAGCGAAGTGGCAACACGCGAGGGTCGCTGACCGGCGGCAAGAGCTTCCGGGATCAGGTCGAACAACACGGCGCCAATGAGCGCGCCGGTGGCCAACCGGACGAGCACGGGGACGGCGCGACGTAGCACCGTCGGATCCACGAGCAAGACGACCGCGCTCGCCAACGGAATGGCGCTCACGATCCCTACGGCCAGCAGGCACTCAAGCCAAACAGGCATAGATGAGAAAGCTACGCGGTCGTGACGCGGGTCACATGCCACCGTCCCGGCCGTCGGTAGCTTTGACGCGATGCCCGGCCGCTTCGCGCTCGTCCTCTCCCTGCTTCTCTCCACGTGGCAATCGGAGGACGTCAAGCTGCTCGGCACCTCCGGCGATATTCGCTTCGTGGTCGTGTCGTCGAAGGTCGCGAAGTCTGACGACGAGCTCCGCAAGACCGCGCACATGCTCTGCGCGGACACGCAGATCTGTGGCGTGCGGTTCTGGGCGGCCGAGTCGCACGCGGCGCGGCGTCTGCCAATGACGGACGATCAAGCGCGCAATCAGATCGCGGCGTACACGATCAATAAGAACATGGGCGTCGACGACTTCACGTGCATGCCGACCACGGACCGTTCGCCGCCGTGTACGCCGACTCCCTAGTGATCCATGCCGGCCATGCCGGCCATGTCTTCCGTTGACATGGTGTCCTTGAGGTCGAGCACGTAGTCGGGCGCCGTGCGGTCGACGTGTGGCCACGCTTCGACGTTCGACGGCATGAAGACGCCACCGAGTGTGCCCATCCCGCCCATTGGGATGGTGCGTCCCGTGGGATTGTCGTAGATGGCGGTGACCCGATACACGTGGTCTGGACGGACCGGGAGCCCCAAGCTCCACCAGAACGTCTTGACCGGCATGTCGACCGGCTCGCCGGTCTTGTCGACGATCGGCTTCGTCTCCCACAGCACTTTGTTGGCGGTGATATCCTCGAACCGTAGCGCGGTGCCGTATTTGTGCATGTGCGCGCCGAGGGCGAGAATGCGGCCGGAGACCGCCGGGTGGCCTTCCCAGCTCTTCTCGGAGTGGCCCGCGGGCAAGTCGTACGACTTCGCGACGGCCGGTGGCATCACGTCGAGGTACATCGGGTAGATGGAAACCGCATTGACCGCGCCGGAGGCCCTGTACGGCATCCGGATGAGGAGTCGTGCGCCGACGATGTCGTGAGCGCCCGCGTTTTGGAACATCGCGGTCACGAGCAGCGTGTCGCCGCGGTGAACCCGGAGTCCCAGAATCTTCGGCAGTTCGACCGCTGGAGTCTCCGAGCCCTGGGCGCCAATGCGCAGCATGATCGGGCTGAAGAGCTCGCGCTTTTCCGGGGCGATCAGGTTGACGTGATGAATGAAGGCGTGCGGCAGCGGCTTGCCATGCGCGTCCACGAGCTGGCAGTCGTAGCCTTGCAGCCAGCCATCGAACGGGATCGTGATGGTGCCAGGCTGCGCTTCGACCATGCGATGCAGGTTGATCGGCGACATCTCCATGACCATCTCGTGGGCCGTGGTATCGAGATGCACGGTCAATGTCTGCGCCGCGCTTCGCGCGGACGCGAAAGCGATCGACGCCGACGCCAGTGCCAGTACGAGCAACGAACGAGGCATACGCAAAACCATCGACGCCGACGCCAGTGCCAGTACGAGCAACGAACGAGGCACACACTGAGCCATGCGCAAACGAGTCCTACGCAAGCGAGTCACAGGCGAACCAGACATGCGCATAAGCTAAAGGCCCGCCTACGCGAAGCGAGGCGGGCCTTTGGAAAAATTGCTCACCAGCCCGGGAGTATCTGGAATCCCCAGATCCCGGATTTTTGCATAGGTCGCTGGAACGGATAGGCCCAGAAGACCTCGGCGACGATGTAGCCGAGCACGTTGATACGGGTACTGATGCCGCTGGAGAACACCGGAATGCGCTGGCTCGAGGTCTCGGAGAACTTGAACACCGGCGTATCGTGGTTGTACCACGCGACACCAGCGTCGAGGAACGGCGCGACGTCGATCGGCAGATAGGGGAAGTTGATCAACCCGTATTGCGCGACACCGGTCAGCGGGAACCGGATCTCGAAGTTCGCCGCGGCGATCTTGCTGCCGAACAACCGGTCGAGCACCGGGCAGCCGCCGTTCGCCACGGTCGGTCCCTGGCACTCGTTGATGTTGATCGTGTTGTAATCGTACCCGCGGATGAAATACGGATCGCCGACGTACAACGGAAAGAGCGTCGACGAGTCTTCGGCGTCGCGACCATACCGCCCGTAGTGAGTCAACCGGAACGCGAAGGTGACCGGATTGGCGAAGATGTACCGCCGGTAATCGCCCAGCACGGTCGTATACAGGAGGTTACCGAATGTCGGATCGACCTCGAATCGATATCGCGCGCCGGCGATCGGCGAGGTGAACCCGAACGTCGTGTAGTCGGTCGCATACGCAATGCTCGTCTGCCAGAGACTGAGCCCGGGCGGCGTGCCCGGGAACCCCTGGTTGTAATTCGCGGCCAGGACGTTCCCGAAGTTGTCGGTGATGTACTCGTCCTGGGTGATCTGATAGTGCAGGTATGTATATCCCGCACTCAACTCGAGACGCCGGTACTGTGAGAACGGATATTGGGCGAACACCGTCCCGGTCTCATAGAACGCGCGCTCGAAGACCTCGTGGATGACTTGTCCTGGGGCCGACCCGCCGCCAGACGTCGGCAGCGTCGTGTCGCTCACGAACGTCCCACCAGTCAAGTACGGAATGTGACCGACGCTGGCACCATAGATGAGCCGGTGCGCCTGATTGATGTACAAGACCTCGCCGCCGAAGTCCTGGATCTGCCCAGACCCGGCGAGCTGCGCGGCGAGGACGTTGTTCTCGAGCTGATCGCCGAAATACGCCGAGACGCCACCGGCGAGTCCGCTGCCGAACGGTCCCCCGACGGCCACACCCACGCCTGGCGAGCCGAGGTACTCGAGTCCGAACGAGGGATGGTACGGCCCGGTCGGAAAATCATGCTCGGGTGGCAGTGCCGTGCTGGCGTCGGCAATGCGGGCGGTCACCGCCCCGCCGCCTGGCACATCCGTCGGCGGCAGAACGCCGACCGAGGTGGTGTCACCTTGTCCAGCGACCAGCGGCGTGCCGGCCGCGGCTTCCGGATCCAAGCGATGCAGCTCGTATCCCTCGCGGGCGAACACGTCGAACATGAGCCGGCCGCTGGTCCGTGCCACGGTCATCGTGGCCGACATCGGTAGGATGCCGGTCACGCCCGTCGCGATCCGCGTGATCTGGATGATCTCGCCAGTCTCGATGTTCTCGCGATAGATGTCGGGAATGCCATTCCGGTCGGCGACGAAGTAGATCCCCTTGCCGTCGGGCGTCCACTGCGGATTGATCGCCTTGGCGTTTGGGAACGTCGGCAGCATGCGCGACGTGCCCGTCGTCATGTCGCGGATCATGACGTGGAGCGGGCCCCACGCCAGCTTGTTCATGTCCGTGGTGCCGCTGTCCGTCACATAGGCGATGTACTTGCCATCCGGCGACCATGCTGGCTGAATCTGCGCAAACCGGTCATCCGTGAGCTGCGTCGTTTTCCCGGTCTTGAGATCGTACACGTACAAGTCCGTGATGCCGCCGTGGTTGCCGGAGAACGCCAACTTGTCGTCGACACCCCATGAGATGTCTTCGGCCGTCGTGACTTCGGGAATATCGATCTTCCGTTCCAAGCCGCCGTGCTGGACGTTGAAGATCCCGATCATTTCCTTGCCCTTCGCGTAGACGCCTACGGCGAGGCGCTGCCCATCGGGTGACCACGACCCGGCCGAGCCGCCGAAATTCAGTGCGTCGTAGTGCGGGTTCGAGTTGATGCTGGTCAGCTTGTGCACGATCCGGCCCGTCTCGACATCGGCCACGTAGAGATCGATCTGGAACAGACCGCGTTGCGTGAAGAACGAGACGTACTTGCCGTCAGGACTGAGGGCCGGCCCGACGTCGATGTCGCCGAACCGCCGGCTCATCGGCTGCAACGGACGATCGCCCACGTTCTCGGGACGAACGAGCCCGTTCACTTGCGGCTGCACCTCGCGGCGAATCGCGGCGGCCATCTCACGGCTCAGTGAGTCACTCGACATTCCGAGGACGTTCCGCACCGCGGGCTCGAAGCCCGTGCGCAGCGCCTGGCGGAAGAGTCGCGGGATCACATCGTCGCCGTACTTGCCGCCGACGTACGCCCAGAAGATCTGGCCCCACCGATAAATGAAGTAGTTGCCGCGTCCCAGCCTGCGGAGGGACGGGATGTCGTTCCGCAACACGGCGTCGCGCAGGTACATGGCCGAGTTCGGGTCATCGCGGCCGATCGAGAGATACTCGGCCATGCCTTCAGTGGCCCACAGCGGAATGCGCTCGAACGCTCCGATCCCGCCCCCGCCCGGCCCGCGGATATTCTCAGCGATGTCGAACTGGAAGGTGTGCACCAACTCGTGGCCGAGCACGTGGTCGGTCTGGTGATAGTCGGGGCTCATCGGAATGATCGCGCGATTCCGGATGGGCTCCGTCACACCGCCGACGGGGCCGCCGAGCGGGATGTAGGCGATATTCTGTTGCGAGAACGCCGGCGGATCCGAGAACAGTACGATCGGCTTCTTGGGGAACGTGTCGCGCAGCGTTGCCGAATGGCGCTCGTACCATCGCTCCGCCATGCGAGCCACGTCCGCGGTGGCCAAGGATTCCGCTGTGTAGTAGTAAATATCGAAGTGAGGGGTGTGCATCTCCCGGAAATCGAAATTCCGGTAGGCCACCTTGTTCTCTCCGAAGTACTGGGCGCGCACCGTCCCCGGAAGCATCAGGGCGGTAGCCGCCAGCAAGATGAGGCGCGTGGTCCGCGAGTGCATGAGGGATGAGGTAAGTGACACGTGGGGTGCCAGCAAAGTAGCGGTATCTCCCCACGCTAGCATGCCGCTACCCAGACCGGAACGTTGGGTTCCACCGTGACCGAAAGAGAACCTGCTCATAAATTGCGCTGCAACCGGACCTCATGGCCAACGGGACCCAACTCGCGCTCATTGCGCTCGCCGCGCTCCCCGCGCTCTGCTTCCCCGACTGCGCTCACGCGCAGTCCGGCCTTGTCACTCTTCCGCTCGACGATCCCGCCTATGCGCAGCTCGCCGCGCTGGAGCGACTCGGCTGCGCGGCCGCCCGTGTCTCGCCCAATCGACCCTACGAGGTCGGCGCGATCCGGTCCGCGCTCGAAGCTGCCAGAACGCAACGTCAATGTGTCGGACCCCTTTTGAACGCGTTGCGTGCACGATTCGCGCCCGCGCCGGCTGACACTATGCCGGCCCTGCGGGGCGGCGCGGCCGCGACTGTCCGCGCGACAGGACTCTCAAACGGGGTCTTCCGTCCTCTTTGGGAGAACGTACGACCGACCGATGACGGGACGCCGCCGCTCGTCGGCGTCCTGCAGCCGCGCGTGACCTGGGGCGACGGACATCACGTCGCAGTCGTCGTTTCCGGCTACGTCGAAACGAGCGGGAGGAACGATCCCACGCTCCCGGCCGATGAGGGACTCAAGAACAAGGTCGCGGCGAACCTCGACGAGACGTACATCGCGGCCGGCGCCGGTGCCTTCTACGCGACCCTCGGCCGTGGTCGAGAGGCCTGGCTCGGCTCCGGGAACGACTCGTATGCGCTCTCAGCCAACGGCCCGCCGATCGATCGGCTCGCCTTTGGGTTCCGAACGGCGCACTTCGAAGGGCGTGCGTACGCCGGGCTGCTGAACGACGTCACGCTCGATTCCGCCCACGATGGGTTAGCCTCAGGGCTCCAGCCGCTCCACTTCTACCGCTGGCTTTTCGCGCACGAGATCACCTGGCGACCGGACCGCGCCTTGGAGCTCACTATTGGCGAGACCGCGGTCTCGTCCCGCGGTTCGCGAGCACCCGATCTGCTCTATGTCGACCCGTTCCTGCCGTATCTCATCATCCAGCACGACACGGGACGCACCGGCGACGACGCGAGAGATAACCTCATCGATTTCTTCGCTCTGCGAACACGCCTTGGTCCCGTGACGCTGGCCGGTGAGCTCTTCGTCGACGACATCCAGATCGATGCGGCCGATAGGGCGAAGACGCCGGACCAACTTGGCTGGCGCCTCGTGGCCGATACCCCGATTCCCATCCTGGCATCGGTCCCGATCGACGCCGAGGTCGAGTACGATCGATCGGACAGTTACTTGTACATGCGGAAGTACTATTTCGAGGTCCAGCAGTTCTGGAACGAGCCGATCGGGTCTCAGCTCGGGCCCGACGCCGACTATCTCCGGCTTGGGGCCGAGGCCTTCCCCACCGGGCTCCTTCGCATCGGCGCCGATATCGGCCGTTGGCGTCGCGGTCTGCTGCGCATCGACACCCGGCCCGCGGTCTCGCCGGTCAACGTCGGGAACCCACCATTTCCGACGAACGAGCCCGGGCATCCCGTGCAAACCGCTTACCTGGGCGACCTCTCCGCTCAGCTACTGACCCGCATCTTGCCGATCACGCTCAGCGTGCAGCTCGCGCGGGTCACAAACGCGAACAACGTGCCCTCGCCGGCCGCGTACTACGCTCAGACGCAACTCAGCGTCACGTACGCGTGGCGATACCCGTAGGGCGCGTTACCAGCCGAGTACGAGCGCGAAGATGAGGGGCGCGACGATCGAGGCGTCGGACTCGATGATGAACTTGGGCGTGTCCACGCCGAGCTTGCCCCAGGTGATCTTCTCGTTGGGGACAGCCCCGGAGTACGACCCGTAAGACGTCGTGGAATCCGAGATCTGGCAGAAGTAGCCCCAGAGTGGAACGTCGGGCCGCTGCAAATCCTGGTGCAGCATGGGCACGACGCAGATGGGAAAATCGCCCGCGATGCCGCCGCCGATCTGGAAGAAACCGATCGAGGACGTAGCGGACGTTGTCTGGTACCAGTCCGCCAACTTGATCATGTACTCGATGCCCGTCCGCACCGTGTGCACGTTGCACACGTCGCCGGAGATGCAGTGGCCCGCGTACATGTTGCCCAGTGTCGAATCTTCCCAGCCGGGAACGAACATCGGCAAATCCCGCTCGGCGGCGGCCAACAGCCACGAATCTTTCGGATCGATCTCGTACTCGCTTTTGAGCACGCCACTGCGCAGGATGCGATACATAAATTCGTGCGGGAAATAGCGCTTGCCCTCGCGATCCGCTTTGACCCATTCCGCGAGCACCGCGCGCTCGATCCGCCGCATCGCCTCGGCCTCCGGGATGCACGTGTCGGTGACCCGGTTCATGTGCCGCTCAAGGAGCTTCTGCTCGTCAGCGGGCGTCAGATCGCGGTAATTCGGGACGCGCGTGTAGTGTTTGTGGGCGACCAGGTTGAACACATCTTCTTCGAGATTCGCCCCCGTACAGGCGATCCCCTGCACCTTGCCCTGGCGGATCATCTCGGCCAAGGACCGCCCCAGCTCGGCCGTGCTCATCGCGCCGGCGAGCGTCATCAACATGCTGCCGCCGGTGTCCAAATGACGGCTGTAGCCGGCCGCGGCGTCCATCAAAGCGGCGGCGTTGAAATGCCGGAAGTGTTCTTTCAGGAATGCTGAGACAGTTGAGACAGTCATGGAAGGGAGGCTAGCGGGCGCCTGACCGTGGCGTCAAGATTTGATAGATGGTGTCCGCGCGAGCGCAGTCGGGTCTCCTGCAGGCGAGAGCAGAACGGGGCATCCGATCCACCCAAACCGGGCTGGCCGCGAACATCGGGCTCGTCCTGGTGAAGCTCGCGGCAGGCGTCCTCGGACACTCGTACGCACTCGTGGCCGACGCGGCCGAGTCGTCGAGCGACATCCTGGCGTCGCTCATTGTCTGGTTCGGTCTGCACGTCGCCGCGCAACCGGCGGACGAGAACCACCCGTTTGGTCACGGCAAGGCGGAGCCGCTCGCCAGTATGGCGGTCGCGCTGCTGCTGATCGCGGCGGCGATCGCGATCGCCGCCGGCGCCGTCCATTTGATCCAGACACCTCATCGTCTGCCCGAGCCGTTCACGCTCGCCGTGGCAGGGATCGCGTTCGTGGTGAAGGTCTATCTCTACCGGCGCGTGAACGATGTCGGGACGGCGATCGGGAGCACCGTCATTCGCGCGGATGCGTGGCATCACCTGAGCGACGCCGTCAGCTCGGGCGCGGCGTTCATCGGGATCGCGGTCGCGCTGATCGGCGGTCACGTTATCGGGGGACGCGGATGGGAGTCCGCCGACGACTGGGCAGCGCTCGTCGCGGCCGGCATCGTCGCGTACAACGGCGCGCACATGCTGCGGCCGGCGCTCGCCGATCTCATGGACACCGCGCCGAGTCCCGCGCTGATCGCTCGCGTTCGCGAGGCCGCGATGTCGACCGCCGGCGTGCGCATGATCGAGAATCTGAAAATGCGACGGTCGGGACTCGGGTACTTTGTCGAGATTCATGTGCAGGCGGACCCGCACATGTCGCTTCATGACGCGCACGAGCTCAGCGGCTCGGTCAAGGGCGCGATCCTCGCGGTCGCGCCTTTTGTGCAAGGCGTGCTTGTCCACATGGAGCCTTACCTATCCCAATGAGATCATCGCCATCGCGGCGAGCCCCAAGGCGAGTCCGAGATATTGGGCGGGGCGCAAGCGCTCGTGGAGCACCGACCACGCGAGGGCGACGGTCACGATGGGATTGAGCGAGGCGAGCGTCGCGACAACGCTCAGCATACCCTGCCGCACGGCAATCAGATAGCAGACATTCGCGACGATATCGAGCGTACCCGACGGCAGCGCAATAGCCATCACGTCTCGCGGGAGGCGGAGCGACCGACCCCTCAATCTTGTGGCGAGACCCAGCAGCGGGAGTGATACCGCCCGGGCCATCACGAGTGGCCACAGCCCTGCCGCGATCGACGTGGGGTGCAAGCAGGCATACCACGCGCCGAGCGCGATGCCGCACGCCAGCGCGGTGAGCACGCCACGCTCGGTCGAGCCGTCGGGGCCCGATCGGTCTTGAGCGACGAGCACGATCGACACGACTGCGAGGGCGAACCCGGCGAGCACGAGGGGCCCGGGGCGCTCACCGAGCGCGAAGCCAATGAGCACGGCGACCGCGGCGCCCGTCGCCGAAGCAATTGGAGCGCTCACGCTCATGCGGCCGAGCGTGAGCGCCTTGAAGAAGAGGGCGAGCGCCGCGGCGCCCGCCAGGCCGGCGGCCGCACCCCACGCGAGATCCGCGCGGCTCGGCGTGCTCGGCCCCGCCACGAGCAGCGCGATCGCGAGGGGCGCTAGACCCACGAACTGCGAGACCGCTGCGACCGCGAGCGCCGAGCTTTTGCGGCTGGCGAGCCCGCCGAGGAAGTCCGCGCTGCCGTAACAAATCGAGGCGAGTATGGCGAGCAGTGGTGCCATGGCGGTAATATATACTGACATTTATGGTCAGTATACGGTGACCGACCCGGACGCCATCGCGGCGGCGATCGCGCGCACCGTACACGCGCTGCGCACGCGGCGGTCGTGGACGCTCGACGCGCTCGCGACGCGCTCAGGCGTTAGCAAAGGCATGCTCGTGCAGATCGAGCAAGCGCGGACCAATCCGAGCATTGCGACGCTGTGTCGCATTGCCGATGCGCTCGGCGTCTCCGTTCCGCGGCTGGTCGAGGTCGACGAGTCGCCGCCCGTGCGCATCGTGCGCGCGGCCGACGCCGCCGAGTTGTGGCATGGGCTTCCGGGCAGCGTCGCGACGCTGCTGATCGGATCGGATCAGTCCGAGGTATGGGATTGGCGCATCGCGCCAGGTGACGGGTACGATGGCGCCGCGCACCCACCCGGGTCACGCGAGATGCTCTACGCCCTCACCGGGAGCCTCACGCTGACGCTCGGCGCCGACACGCATACGATTGCGCGGGGGGACTCCCTGGTTTTTCGCGCCGATCGGCCGCATCGGTACGCCAACGTGGGGAAAAGCCCCCTGCGATTCATCATGGTTGTGATCGAGCCATCGCGAGCGCGGTCTTGACGTACTCTGGGCCGACACGCGCGGTCCATGCCCGGAACGTCTCGTCGCCCGCACGGCCGCCCAGATATTCGCGGAACAGCGTTTCCAATGCATCCGCGGTCTCCGCTGCTGCGACGCGGACTCCGATTCGGTCGGCAAATCCCGGCGCGGCACCGAGCCCGCCACCGATGAATATGTCAAAGCCGTCGGCAGCGCCCTGTAGCCCAACGTCGGCTATCCAATGTTGACCGCAGGCATTTGGGCAGCCGGTGACGAAGATCTTCACGTGCGACTGGAAACCCGGGAGTCGGCGCTCGAGCTCTGGAATGAGATCCAGGCTGAACCGCTTCGTCTCGGCAACGGCGAGCTTACAGTACTCCGAGCCGGTGCACGCGAGTATCCCTCGACGAAACGGCGACCCTTCCAGTGGCGGCGCCGCGCTGCGCGCAGCCGCCCTTTGAAATGCACCGAGCCGCTCCGCCGGGATGCCGAGCACGACGACGTTCTGCATTGCCGTCGTGCGCAGCGCTCCAGTGCCATATTCGTCGGCGAGCGAAGCGAGAGAACGGAGGGCATCCGGGGAGATGCGGCCCGAGGCGACTGTGAAACCCGCATAGAACAACCCGCCACCCTTCTCGGGATGGACTCCGACGTGATCGCGGAACGAGCCATCAGGCGGTACTTCCGGAACGGCGGGACCTAGCGCGTAGCCTAGTCGAGAGTTGAGTTCGGCGAGAAATCGATCCGGCGTCCAGCCATGCGTGAGAAATAAGAATTTCATGCGCGCTTTGGCGCGCTGCACGCGCAACTCGTCGGAGTCGCGGAAGATGGCGGCGACGGCGTCGACGACATCGGGCACGGCATCCCACGGCACGAAGACGTCGAGCCGATCACCGAGTCGGGGACGAGTCGACAGACCGCCGCCGACGCGCAAGCTGAACCCGATCTCGTCGCCGCGTCGCACGGCCGTCAATCCGATGTCATTGATCTCGGGATATGTGCACCAATGCGCGCAGCCTGTGACCGAGATTTTGAACTTGCGCGGAAAGTTCGCGTACAGCGGGTTGCCATTCATCCGCTGGTCGATCTGAACGGCGATCGGCGAGGCATCGGCGATCTCCGCGGCATCGACGCCGGCGAGCGGACAACCCGTGACCGTGCGTGTGTTGTCGCCGCACGCTCCCATGCTCGTCCACCCGACCGCAGCGAGGGCGTCCCACACCGTCGGGATGTCCTCGATGCGAAGCCAATGCAGCTGGAAGTTCTGTCGATTCGTGATGTCGAGCGAACCGCGCGCATAGCGTTCGGAGAGATCGGCCATCGTGCGCGCCATGTCCGACGTCACGATACCGTTGGGCGTGCGCACGCGCATCATGAAAAAGCGCGTGGCATCGCCATGCACGCCAAGGCCATCACCCTGCGTGTATAAGCCCCACGCTCGGAATCGGACGTTCAGGTCGTCGTCCGGAATGGCGTCGTAGCCGAGAGTGGAGTAGCGACGAATATCGTCCAGGATGGACCAGGACGCTTTCTCGCGTTTGATGCGCTCGATGCGCTGTGTTGGCGTTTCAGTCGTTGTAGGCATAAAAAAAACCCGCCGGAGAAAACTCCGGCGGGCACGGGTGTACACGGGGCGCGCTACGCCTGAGTCTCTGGGATGCGGGGGGCGAGACAACAACAGCGCAGCGTCATGTTGTACAACCTATCGAGATGCTATCAAAATTCAATACCGAATCTGATGGGAACGAACGCCGTATTCGTGGTGTTGGTGAAAGCTGTTTCGTACCGCGCCTCGAGGTAGAAATTCACCCGTCGCATCTTGAACCGGAGTCCGGCTCCGCCGTCCAGACCGCCGACGGTCTCTGTCCGTGTCAGGACGGGCACGGTCTGATTGTAGCTCTGACAGAATCCAAAGAACGGATCGCAGGCCACTCCCGAGTTCTGGTAGTTATCGAGCTCGACATACCGCGAATACACACCGCCGCCGCCGATGAGATACGGCACGACACGGGCGCGCGGATCATCGGTCAGGCCAATCACGAGATTGGCGGTACCGGAGAGCATGCTGCTGAATCCGGTATTCACATTGAAGTCGTTCAGCGTCTGTGAATTGACGCCGAAGCGCGAGTACCCGACATCGAACTGGAGCCAGATCGGCGAGCGACGATCGAGCGGTATCGCCAGGTTCCCATCGACATTCCAACCCGGATTGAATCGCTCGGCGTACGGACCAGTCGGGACGGCGGCGCCTCCCGAGATGCCGATGTGCACTGCTTCATTGTCGAACGCGTCGTAGTTGTACCCGTATCGCACACGATACTGGGCACTCGCCTCGCTCGCGACGGACGCCGACAGCGCCATCGCGCCCAATGCGGCGACCCACATTCGTTGATGCATCATGTCACCTCCTGAAAGCCGTAGTTAAGGCAACCACTGTTCCAGGAGACGAGCGCGAACCACGGCTGTTAAGTGCGTCCTTGCGTCCTCTGACGAGGACGGGTGACTGACCTACGCCGCGGAGGCAGTGTGGTGGCCCCCACCCCGGCAGCGGCGAGGGCGAGCACCGCCGATACGATCATTGCGCCCCGAAATGCCGAGACGGCCGCTGCCGTGACAACCTGCGCGTAGGCTGGCGGCGGCGTGATCGCTGAGAGCTGCAATGCTTGGGCGCCCAACGCCTGCCGGACCTGCGCGGGAGCGCCGGCATGGGCGAGCCCCAGATCCAATTGCGTCGAGAAGCGCTGCACCATGATGATCCCGATGACGCCAATGGCGAGGAGGCCGCCAAGGCGCGCGACGGCGTTGTTCACTCCCGAGGCGACACCTTCGAACTCATCATCGACGGATGAGAGGACCGCCGTCGTAAGGGGGGCGACGGTGATCCCCATCCCCAGGCCGAGGAGCACCATCCCGGGAAAGAACGTCGTGAAGTAGCTGCCGCCCGCGCCCGGCATCGCAAACGTCGCCAGCCCGATGGCCGCGATGAGCGGGCCGAGCGTGAGGAGGAGCGTGATGCCGAAGCGATCAGCCATCTCGCCCGCGGTGCGGGACAGGAGCGCCACAAGAATGACCAATGGCACCAGCGCCGCGCCCGCGGCGGTAGCCGTGTAATGATGGACCTGGATCAGATCAAATGGCAAAAAGAAGAGCGCGCCGCCGAGCGCGGCGTAGAGGAGCAGTGTGATGAGATTCGCGCCGCTGAATGCTCGCGAGCGAAAGAGCATGAGCGGCACGAGCGGTCGGATGACCCTGTCCTCGACAACGATGAACGCACCGACCAGGGCGACGCCGACGATGAGGCTCAGGACCACTCTGAGGCTGCCGAGACCGTAGTGCGGTGATTCGATGAGCCCGAAGACGATGCCGCCCAACCCCGCGGTAATGAGCGCGGCGCCGGTCCAATCGAGGGAGCGGGCGACTTTCGCGGGCGCGGAGAACGGCACCTGAGACACCATGATGGCGACGACCGCGGCGGCGAGCGGCACGTTGAGCGCGAAGATCCATCGCCACGAGGTGTGCTCGACGAGCCAACCGCCGAGGACCGGGCCGGCGGCCGTCACAACGGCGGTCGCCGCCGACCACGTGCCGATCGCCTGGCCTCGTTCGCCGGGTGAGAACGCGGCGCCGAGGATCGCGAGACTCCCGGGGACGAGGAATGCGGCCGCAATGCCTTGCGCCGCTCGCCACGCGATGAGCCAGGTGATGTTCGGCGCGAGCGCGCACCCGATGGATGCCGCGCCGAACGCGATGATGCCGCCGGTGAACGCGCGCTCGCGGCCCCAGCGGTCGCCGACCGCGCCGCCGACGAGGATCAACGACGAGAGGAAGAGGAGGTAGATCTCGACGACCCACTGCGCGTTGACGATCGTCGTGTGCATCTCGCGCTGCATGACCGGGAGCACAACGCTGACGACGCTGCCGTCGATGAACGCGAGACTCGAGCCGAGGATCGTGGCGGCGAGGATCCAGCCGGTGGAGCGAGCGCCTTGGGTTTCGCGGGACACCGCCGTGTTCGCGATGGCTGGTTCGCACGGCGGCGGACAGAATGCCACTAGTTGATCCCCCGCGGGATCGTGTCGGTCCAGATCTTCGTGCGTACGAGCCGGCCGTTCTCCTCGAGTCGCCGGGTCACGCGAACGCGCAACGTCGTGCTGTCCGATTGCACGTCTATTCCCGTACGAAGCGCGATGCAGCGCGTCGCGCGGCATATGTGGTGGGATTCGTCGCCGACGAAACGGGACTGGGCCGGAGCGTCATCGTGGGTCTCGTAGTGTTCCTTCTCGATGTTCTCGATTCGCCGGTCGAGGATCTGGTACGAGAAGCGTGTAAGAAAATCAACGGCCGTCGTTTTTGCCAAGACGTTGTGAGTGATGACGGCGCCGGGATAGCCGGATTCCTGTAACGTTCGCGCATCCGGCGCCGTGTCGGGCGCCGCAGGAGACCCGAACGCCGGCGCCGGTGAGCCGGACTCCGGCGGGATCACGGGCAATTCGAGTGCCGTGCGAGCGTCGTCGAGCACGAGTGCGGTCGTCATACGGTAGGGCGTCGGCCAGGCCATTGGGAACTGGGAGTTCGCGATGGCGAGACGGATGCGGTGCCCCGGCCTGAAGGTCCAAGTGGTGAAGTGAAGTTGGGTCGTGACCGCGTAGACCGTGTCCGGGACGAGAGGCTCGGGGTCGAGGCGCGAGGCGCGCTGTGTCCCGCTCTGTAGAGCACCTGTGACAAGGGAGACGCGACCGTCGGGCCAGACATCCTCGAGCCGCACCGTCCAATCGGCGATCGGAGCGCTCGCCTGAACGGCGAGACGCACGTTCGGAAATCCGATAATCGTGATCGTCCGGTCCAGCGGGTCCGTGTCGTAGGTCAAACTCTGACTATCGTCGGGCCCTTGGTTGCCAGTCGCGTCGTTCCACCAGACGGGAACTGCCGTGCCCACCCCGGCGACGTACGGCAGGGACTGCACGAAGATCATATCACTCTGGGTGGGGTGGTCGCGCAGCCGATGATCCACCGCCGGATAGCGCGTCTCCCATCGATGGAACTGTATTGGCCAGTCGTGCTGATGCCATTCGCCGGGCGTCATCACCAATCCGGCGTCCGGAGGGACGGAGTCGCGCACGAACACCGTGAGACGGGGACCCGCCATGACGGCGTTGTCTTCGCCCTTGAGCCAATGGTTCCACCAGGCCACGGCTTGGTCGCGCCATTCGATGGCGGGACCCGGTACGGCATCGTGTGGGAAAGTGTGATTCCAGGGACCAATCAGCGCTTTGATCGGCGCGTGCACGCTGTCGAGCATGCGCGGGATGGCATCGCGATAGCCGTCCAGTAGACCGCCGATGAGAAAGCACGGAATCGTCAGCTTGTCGTACTGAAAACGCAGCGAGTTCGAGCGCCACCATGGTCCGTCGACCGTGTGGTGGAGGTAGGTGAGGATCCACGGAGGCGCCTCGAAACGATTATGGACGTACGCCGAGTCGATCGCGTACGCGGGCGGCGCGGGGAGGCCGTTCTCGTGGTCGATCTGGAGCGCGTACTGATCGATGTGGAGCACGCCGTCGATCTGGTGAATGTCATCGTGATAGAGATCGTCCGTGGCATCCACTGATATGATTGCCTTGAGCGCCGGTGGGTGGCGCATGGCGATCTGGATGGCGTTGAATCCGCCCCAGGAGATTCCCCACAAGCCCACGTTGCCATTCGATCCTGGCAATCGGCTCAACTGGGCTATGATCTCGTCGGCGTCCCTCATCTCCTGCTCGGAGTATTCTCTGTCCGGCAGATGACCTTCCGACGATCCGGTGCCTCGGATATCGACTTTAGCCATGATGAAGCCGCGCCGAACGAACCAGCTGTACAATGGGTAGTCGCGCTGGTAGAACGAGTCTTCTTTTCTATATGGCAGGTACTCGAGCAGCACAGGGAGCTTCTCTTTCGTCCCCGTTGGCCGCCAGTAGGTGACCGCCAGACGAACGCCATCGGGCATCTTGAGCCAGCTCCGCTCCCGCGTGAACTGCGCGCGAGCGGGAGTGGCGACCAGCACGATCATCGCGCCGGCGACGATCAAGCGGCGGCGTGCCATGCAATAGGCGCAACCGGCCACGATCAGCGCAAAGAAGATGGGCGCGAGCCACCGCTCGGGACCGGTGGATGTGGCGGGTGGCAGACTGGCAACGAACGCCCAGACGAGAAACGCCACGGTCACGACCGCGAGGCCGGCCTTTGGCACCGTCAGCGTGCGTCGGCGCAATTCGTATATCGGCGCGGCGACCGTCACGAACACATACGCCGCGAGGAATCCGTATGTCGCGATCGTCGCCAGCCACCCGTACAGATCGAACGCGCTGACATGTCGCGCGGCCAAGGCCAGGGCGGGAACGGCGGCGGCGATGCTGGATACGATCACCGCCATGGACGGCGTCTAATGCTGTGCGTGGACCTGTCCCAACCGCGATGGCAGGACCTTCTGCGCGCCCATGAGGAACATCGTGCGCGCGGCCGCCGTAATGCACGACATGGCGCACGCAAAAAAGCTCATGACCGCGCCAACCGACACGATCGGCCCTACCCAGGATCGCCCCTTGAGGGTCGCAAGCACTTGCAGCGGCGCTTGTGTCCCCGTCAGGAGATCGACCTTGGAGCCGACCGCGTCGACTTCGGCGTATGTCGAGAACACGAAGAACGCACCAGAAATCAGTGCCGTCCCCATGACCGCGCGGGGGATGGTCCTCAACGGATCTTTCGCTTCGGCGCCGAGCGCGGTGGCGCTCTCGAACCCGACGAACGCGAAGGTCGCGAGCACGAGACCGGCGCCGACCGGCGTGATGGCGAACACCGACCGCGTGAATTGCATGGGATCCCAGCTCAACGGATGCGCGCGCGTCGGGATCACGAACAAGAGCACGATCGTCGCCACCGACGCGCACTCGATCCAGAGCATGAATCGCGTGGACAGCTCGACGTTGCGATAGGCGAGCATGGCCGACAGGCCAATCGATAGGATGATCAGCAGGATCGCGACGCCGGTGCCGGCGATCCCGACCAGATTCTGCGCGTACTGGATGATCCCACCGGTCACCGCGGCGGCCGTCCCGATATAGGCGACGAGGAGCGCCCAACCCGCCGGCAGCGCCACCCATGACCCGAATTCGCCACGCACGAACGCGTACAGGGATCCCGGCGTAGCCGAGTCGCGGGCGAACACGTTGACGTGAGCGGCGACGAGGGCCATGGCGATCGTCGCGACGACGAACGACACCCACGCCGATCGTCCCGCGGCGGCGATCACCAAGGGAATGATCATCGCCGGCGCCGCCGTGGGGGCGATGCTCGAGAGCGACTGGGCGAGGGTCTCCCACTGCGACAGGATGTCGGGCCGAAGGCCGTACGTTGCGCGGTCGGGCTGAGCGGTCATGAATCCCCTGGGGTTGGGGGAATATGGTCCCATTTCTTCGGCATTGCCGCTCGACGGTCCGGCCGGCACCTTCGTCGCCATGCGCGCCACAGTCCCCTTCATCATGGCGGCGTTTGCGATCGGCTGTGGCAGCGACGCGCCGACCGGGCCTTCCGCGCGGTCATTGGCGGTGCACTTCGACAGCTTGTGGCAGCGCGCGGTCGAGACGAACGACAACCTACGACAGATCGCGATGCAGTACATCGCGGTGCCGCTCGCGTTCGGCGTCGCGCCGCACGAGGTCTCGATCACGGTGGACGGACAATCGGCGATGTACCAGGCGGTGGCCTTCGAGTTCGTCGACGTCACGATCCAAGGAACGCCCGTCGATTCGACCTACAACTTCGCGGCTTGGGCCGATCCGGACGCGAGCCGCGTGATCATCACCCAGTATCTGCCCGCCGAACAGGACTTCGCCATGGGCTATCTGAACGGCGCCACCGAACAGGTCTCAGAGCAGGGTACCATCGCCGACACCGTCGTCTCGGCGACGGGCACGTGCTCCGCCATCGACCTGGCGTCGGTCTACTACGAGGCGTCGTACTCGACCTGCTCGCACTCCGTGCAGGAAGCCGCGTTCGACATTCAATTCGATTCATCCCAGACCGCGACCGAGATCAAGCTCGGCTCCGTCCGGTTGCCGGCCGTCCGGCTCTATCAGCACTACTAGTGGCCGGCACCAGCTCCCGCGCCGGCTGCGCCCCGAGGCCGCTTGAGCAGTAGGATCGCGGGCGAGACGATCACGAATATCAGCAGGATGAGGAGCCACGCGTCGTTGTACGCCATCATCGCCGCCTGGCGCGTCACGATATTGTCGAGCGCTCCAACGGCGGCACGGCGAGCCGCGTCGTACGAGAATCCGTGCGCGACGAAATTCGACGCAATGGCCGCCGTCCGGGCAGCCACCTGGGGATTATAGGCCGTCACGTACTGGACGAGGTTCTCCCGGTGGTACTGCGTCTGATCCACCACGTACGTACTCAGGATGGCGATGCCGAATGACCCGCCGAGCTGGCGCGCGAGGTTGATCAAGCCCGCGGACTGTTGGGCATCCTTGGGATCGATGCCGCCGAAGGCGACGTTGTTGATCGGCGTGAAGAGGAGACCGAGACCCAGTCCGCGAATGAAGAGCGCGGCGCGCGCTTGCGGCTCGCCGGCTTCGGTCGTGAGATGCCCGAGCCGCCACATCGCGATCGAGAAGATCACGACACCGAGCGCGATCAAAATGCGGCCGTCGACCTTGTTGCCGCTCAAGAGGCGCCCGCAGATGATCGCCGTGATCGCGGTACCAATGCCGCCGGGGAGCAGCGCGAGACCCGTCGCCGTCGGCGAGAACCCGAGAATCGTCTGCGTGAACAGCGGGAAAATGAACACGCCGCCATAGAGACCGAATCCGAGTGCGACGAAGAGGAAGATCGACGCCGCGAGTTGGCGGTTCTTGAGCACGCGGAAGTCGACAATGGGGTGCTTGTTCCGCGACGACAGCTCCCACCATATCATGGTCGACAGACAGACGGCGGCGATGACGCTTAGTTGCTTGATTGTGTCGTCCTGGAACCAATCGTAGCGACGCCCTTCCTCGAGCACGTACTGCAGGGATGCGAGCCCGACCGTCAGCAGACCGATCCCGAGAAAATCGATCCGGTCGGGCTTCCGGCGCATGCCCGGAGGATCCTGCAGGAACGTCATCGTCAAGAACACGGTGACGGCCGCGATCGGGATATTGATGAAGAAGATCCAGTTCCAGTTGTAGTTGTCGGTGATCCATCCGCCGAGGGTTGGGCCCAGGGTTGGTGCGACGATCAGACCGACAATAAACAGCGCCTGGACCATCGCCTGCTCTTTCGGCGGGAAGACTTGCCGAAGCGTGGCCTGGGCAGTCGACAGGAGGGCTGCACCGCCAGCGCCCTGCACCACGCGCCAGATCACGAGCTCGATCAGCGTGTGCGACGTGCCGCACAGGAATGACGCGATCGCGAATATCACGATCGAGCCGACGAGATAATTCCGGCGGCCGAAGAGGGACGTGAAAAACGCCGTCATGGGGAGCACGACGACGTTCGAGAGAATATATCCAGTCGCGACCCAACCGATCTCGTCCGTCGTCGCGCTCAAATTCCCCGCCATTTGCGGGAGCGCGACGTTGACGATCGTGGTGTCGAGGACTTCCATGATCGCGGCGGTGATCAGCCCGATCAAAATGAACCACCGCCGGGCGTCTACCTGCTGCTGCTCAACCGCTGGGACTGCTGCCGTTGCCATGCCAAACGAACGCGGCGCTAACTGGATTCGTTCCCAATCGGAACATCGAGCGCATGTTGCAGTTGCTCGTGGAGTTGCGGGTGGGCGCGCCAGAGATACAGACCCATGCCAGTCGCCGCGATCAAGTTGCCGAGCATCACCTGATACCAAGCGAGCGAATGCAGGTCACTGGCCTGGGCGAGTACGGCGACGAAGCCATAGAAGCCGACTTCCACGGCCGCGAACAGGATGACGAAGCCGAGGAGCACGGACGGCTCGGTGCGGGCCCAGCCGACGACGACGGCGGCGACGATGCCGACCGCGATAAAAGCGGCATAGTGGAAGAGCGTATAGACGAGAATCACGAGTACCGGCGAGCTGGCCCAACTCGGCGTGGGTCGCAGTAACGTCAGGAGCGCGTGGCCGAGCGCGAGCGGCGTGGCAAACGGGATGTTGCTGACGATGTCGACGATGAAGAACCAGGCGGCCACGCAGGTGGCGCCGATGATGCCCGTGATCGTGCCGCTCTTGAGCAACGGATGCGGCGTATCGGCAAGCGACCGGTACATGGCTCGCACGGCCGCCGGATTTCTGCGCTCCGCCAGGATGAGCAGCACCACGCAGAGCAGGATCGGGACGTAGACGCCGGGCTGGCCGCTCATCTGCTGCGTAATGGCGGCGGGGACCATCAACATGGCCAACCCGAGGGCCGCGTACGCGGAGAGTCGAGGGATGAGCAGGGAGATGGCGCCGATGATCTCGCACACGCCGACGACGATGCGGATCCAATCGGGGAAGCCGCGCATGGCGGCGAACTGGAAGAAGTTCGTTTCCAGTCCTAGGACCTTCGGCACGCCGACCGCCAGAAAAAGACCGGCGACGAGCACGTCGACCACCCAGACGACGACGGTGTTCAGCGACCGTGTGCTGTCCATGGGGCCCCTCTCGGCTTCAGTTGCCTCACGTTGCCGAGAGGGGGCTCCCATGTCAAGCTCACCAGATATGCGGCACGAGCTCCGCTGACCGCACCATGGGGTCGCCGGCCTTACAGCCAAAGGCCTGGGCGAACAGCGGATCGTTCGAGAGCGGCCCGTTGACGCGCCATTGCTCAGGTGCGTGCGGATCCGTCGCGACGCGCGTGCGCATCTCCTCCGGTCGCGTCTGGCCGCGCCAGCTTTGCGCGTAGCCGAGGAAAAACCGCTGCTCGGGGGTGAACCCGTCGATAAGCCCGGGCCGTCCGTGCTGCTGGAGCGCCCGCTCGAGCGCGTCGTATCCGGTCAGGACGCCACCGTAGTCGGCGATGTTCTCGCCCTCGGTGAGCTTACCGTTCACGTGGAGCGTGTCCACCGCGACGTACGAGTTGAACTGCTTGACGATCAGGTCGGCTTGCGTCGTGAACTTCGCCCCATCGGCCGCGGTCCACCAATCCGTCAGGTTGCCTTTCGCATCGAAATGCCGCCCTTCGTCGTCGAACCCGTGGGTCAACTCGTGACCGGCCCAGCTGCCGGCGAGCGACCCGAAGTTCGCGCCGTCATCGGCCTTGGGATCGAAGGTCTGTGGCTCGAGCGCTCCCGCGGGGAACACCATCTCGTTCTTCGAGCCATCGTAGTACGCGTTCACCGTCGGGACCGTCATGCCCCACTCGGTCGTGTCGACAGGCGTCCCGGGCCGGCGGACAACGCGCTGCCACTCGAATTGGTCCGCGCGGAAGAAGTTCAGCACGAACGGACCCTCGGCCACCTCCAGCTTCGAGTAGTCACGCCAGACGTCAGGGTAGCCGACCTTCTCGTGCATCTGCGCGAGTTTGGAGAGCGCTTTCTGCCGCGTCGTATCGGACATCCAGGTCAGTTTCCGCAGCCGTTCGCCAAACGCGGCGCGCACATCATCGATGATCTCCTTCGCCCTCGCCTTCGCTTCCGGCGGGAACGTCTTGTCGACGTACGCTTTGCCGAGCGCTTCCCCCATCTGGCCATCGGTCGCGCGGAGACAGCGCTTCCAGCGCGGCAAAAGCTGTTTCGCGCCGGAGAACAATGCGGTGTACGTGAAATCCTCGTTCACGAACGGCGTGCTGAGCCAGCGCTCGCCGGCCGCAATCAGGTGATAGCGGAGATACGGTTTCCAAGTCGAGAGCGGCGTCGAGACGAGCAGGCTATTGGCTTCCTTGAAGAACGCCGGCTCAGAGAGATTGACTCGCGCTGGCGCGGCCTCGAGGCCGATCGTGCGGAAATACGAGGTCCAGTCGAATGCGGGAACGGCCGTGCGGAGCGCAGCCAGGGACGTGGGGTGATCGGTCGCTTTCGGATCACGCCGCGCCACGCGCGTCAGCGACGCCTTCGCCAGCGCGGTCTCGAGCGCCATGATGTGTTGCGCATCGGCGGCGGCAGCGGCTGGCGTCTCGCCGGCCAGCGTCAAGGTGTTCGTCACGTGCCGCGCGTACGCCTGACGCAACGAGTCTGCCTCGTGTCCCGTGTTCGTGTAGTAGTCGCGATCGGGCATCCCGAGGCCGCCCTGGCCGAGGAATGCCAGGTAGCGACCGGCGTCGTGCAGATCGGGGCTGGGATCATAGTTGAATAGGACCCGTGCACCACGCTCCTGATTCGCGGCGATCAGTCGCAGGAGATCGGCCGGCGTGCGCGCCGCCGCGATGCTATCCAGCGCTGGCTGGAGCGGCGTGATGCCACTCTGCTCCGCCGCCGTCGAATCCATGCAGGTGGCGTAGAAAGTCCCGAGCTTGCGCTCCGTACTGCCTTCGGGTGCCGTCGCGCGCTGTGAGGCGGCGGCCTCGAGTACGGATCGGACAACGAGCTCGTTTCGGTCCTCCATGTCGCGACCGACCCCCGAGTACGAATAGTCGGGTGGAATCGTGTCGTGCTTCAGCCAGCCGCCGACCGAGTACTGGAAGAAATCCGTACAGGCTTTCGCGGTGGTATCCATGTACGTCGGATCGACCACGCGTAGCGGCGCCAGGGACTCCTGCGCCTGTACCCGAGTCGCCACGATCGCTATCACGCACAACGCACGTCGTATTGCCACAGTTGTTCCTCCGGGGGTTGCGAGATCCTAGGCCCAAGCGAATTCGGGCGCAAGCTCCGTCACGCACGCGAGACTCGGTCCGCCTACGTTGCCAGGCATGACACCGAACTATCATGTAATGGGGGAATATCTTGACATTCCCGGCGGTCGGTTGTGGGTCGAAAGTGAAGGGAGCGGCGAGCCGTTACTCCTACTCGCCGGCGGTCCGGCGAGCTCCCATCTGACGTTCCACCCGTACTTCTCGGGGCTCGCCGATCAGTATCGGGTTCTCTATCTCGACTATCGGGGCCGGGGAAAGTCCGACAACCAAGGCAACATCACGTTCGCCGGCGACGTGGCCGACATCGAAGCCGTGCGCGTGGCGCTCGGGCTCGAGCAGCTGAACATCTACGGGTTTTCATACGGTGGGATGGTCGCCATGGCGTATGCGCTGGAGAACCCGCGCAGAGTGCGGCGGCTGATCCTGGCGAATACTGTGCATAGCCCCGAGATGTGGCAAAGAAATCACGAGAACATCAATCGCGAGATCGCAAACCAATTTCCCGACGTGTGGGAGAAAATATTGGCGCTGCGGGCCACGGGTGTTCGCTCGACCGATCCTCGCGTGCAGGCGCTGTACGCGGTGCATGGACCACTGGTGCGCTTCTACAATCCCGACAACGCGAAGAAGCTGCTCAGTGAACCGGGCGCGAGAAACGCCGAGTTATATCCGGTGTTCGTCGGGGACGACGTCGAGTTCTTTATCGGAGGAGAGGTCGCCAAGCTGCCGGATTTTCGACCACGGCTGGCCGAGTTGTCGATGCCGACGCTGATTCTCGCGGGACGCTATGATCGCGCGCTCTATCCCGCGTATCAGATCGAGTTCGCGCGCTATGCGCCGCAGGCGCGATTTGTTTGGATGGAGCGGAGTGGCACGTTCTCACACATCGAGGAGCCCGAGACCGTCCTAGAGCTCGTCCGCGAACACCTCAGGCACTCCCCTGCTGAGGCTCGCGCGCCTCGCCAATGACGTCGTTCAACACGCGCACCAGTTCCGCTGTCTCGAACGGCTTCATGACCACCGGGCACCCGGTCTCCGCGATCACGTCTCGCGCGGTGTCGCTGATGTCACCGGTCAGGAACACCGCGTGGTTGCGGAGGTGCGGTTGGATCGCGATCGCGCCGGCGAGGAGGACGTCGCCACGGAGGTCGGCGACGCGGTAGTCGATCAAGAGCCCGTCGACGTGCTGGTGGGAAAGTATATCCCGGGCGGCGGATCCACTCATGGCGGTCAACACGTTGAACCCCCGGCGGCCCAGGAGCGCAGCCAGGCCCCGAGCGATCACGGGCTCATCGTCCACGATCAACAACGTACGCGGCTCAGCAGCCATGCACTTGTACGATAGCACCTGGCCCGGGCCGCGCAACACTATTGGGTCGGAAAGCCGTAAAGCCCGGCCGCGTTCGTGCGCATCACCATCTGTGCGATCTGGACGGCGCGGTCGCGTGAGATCTCGCCGTCGTTCATCATGCCGGTCAGCGCGATCCCCAACGCGCGCCGCGCCGTCCGCGCGGCGACCCAGCCCGTCTCGACCCAGCCCACCGGATCCTCGTTGTGGTCGGCGAAGGCGTCGGTGCCGAACAAAACTTTGTCTGGATACTCGCCGAGCCACTCGCGCAGGACGCCGGCCAGGACGGCCGGCGACAACATTTGATCCATCATCGAGAAATCGGCATACACGTTTGGCTTGCCGAGCATCGACAGCGTCTGGCGTGTCTGCGGCCAGCCGCCATGCAGGAGTACGAACCTGGTGCCCCGGAGGGTCGAGTCGTTGAATACACCCTCGAGCAACAGCGGCTGGCTACCGGTCACGTTGTAAAAGCCGCCAGCGATATCGGCCGAGTGGATATGCACGACGAGCCCGCGCTTGCCGGCCTGGCGACCGATCTCACGAAACAGGAAATCTTCGAGGGTTTTGTATTCGGCGTGCGTCGGGGTGCCCCCGCTAGCATAGCGCGCGTACACCGCTGCCGCGGCCGCTCGCGATGGGTTTCCGAAGTCGAGCCCGCGGAGATAGGCCACCTCGTATTTGATCGCCACGGCTCCATCGCGCTTGACGCGGTCGAGGGTGGGACCGACTACGGCGGACAGGTACGCGTCGAGCGTCGTGGGGACCATCTTCAGGTGCAACGCGGCGAGATATCGGCCGAGGATACGCTCCTCGTGGGGATAGAGCGAGCGCACATCGGGGGTGGCCGCCCGCTCCAACGAGGTATTCAGGGGAAACAGCAGTGGGTCGATAAACGCGACCCAGCGAAATCGCGGCGGCATGAGACCGGGTCCCACGGCTACGCGATTGGCGAGCATGATGTCGGTCCCCATCTGATCGAGGGCCCAGGTCGGCCAACCGTCGCCATGTTCGGTCATTGCCTGCGCGCGTTTCGAGGAGTCGCCGTACAACGTTCGCCACGCGACCGCATACTGGGGATTGTCAGGGGCAAACGCGGCCGGCAACGGAAACGGCGGAAGCGCGGCCAGCGGCAGCGCATCGTAGTCGGAGTCGGCCGGCATGCCTGCGTGGGGCGGAAGCAGCGGATGCGCGTGGTTATCGATCGCGCGAATCTGCGCGATGGCCGCGGCGAGACCGGAATCGACCGGCGACTGTGCCGCGGCGGGAACCGCGGGAAGGAGCGCTACTATCCAGTAGAGTTTTTTCACAGGCGAAGTATGCGGCGCCAGACCTGGTCGGCCAGGACAGCGCCCAAAATGACGACTCCGACGACGATCCGCTGAATGTATGGATCGACGTTCGCGATGTTGAGCGCGTTGTTCAGCACACCGATGAACACGGCGCCGATCAGTGTCCCGATTACCCCACCGCGTCCGCCGACGAGCGCAGTTCCCCCCACGACGACGGCGGCGATCACATCGAGCTCGTATCCGACGCCCGCGTTCGGAACGCCGGCGCCGAGTCGCGCGGCGAGCATCACCCCGGCCAGGCCGACGAGGAGACCGTTCGCGAGATAGGTCAGGAATACGACGCGCTGTGTATCCACACCGGCGAGCCATGCGGCTTGCTCGTTTCCGCCGGTCGCGTAGACCCAGCGGCCGCCCGTCGTGCGGGTCAGAACGAACCAGCCGAGAGCGAATACGAGCAACATGACCCACACCGGCACCGGGAGCCCAAGCAGGATGCCCTGACCGAGCCAGGTCAATCCGGGCGGGAACTCTCCGATCGATCGACCACCGCTGATCCAATACGCGAGTCCGCGGTAGATCGACAGCGTGGCGAGTGTCACGAGAAACGAGGGGACGCGCCATCGGGCGACGAGCAGCCCGACGAACGCGCCGCCGAGGCCGCCGAGGAGGATGCCGGCGGCCAATGCGGGGAGGGAGCCGCCCGCGTGCGCGGCGAGCGCGGTCGCGATGCCTACCAGGGCCACGCCGGATCCGACCGAGAGGTCGATGCCACCCGTCAGGATCACGGCGGTCATCCCCACGCCAAGCACGCCGACGATGGCGATCGAGAGTGCGACGTTGACCAGATTGGCGACAGAGAAGAACGCTGACGCGAACGCGCTCACGCGCCGCCCACCATCATCGTTCCGGCGCGCTCGGCCGTGTCGGATTCTCCCACGAGCCGTCCTTCTCGCATCACGAGCAAGCGATCGCAGAGCTCGGCGGCCTCCGGCAGATCGGACGTGACCACAATCACGGCGGCGCCGGACTGTGCGAGCTCGATCAAGATTCGGTAGATCTCGGCGCGGGCGCCGACGTCGACGCCGCGCGTGGGCTCGTCGACGATCAATACCTTGAGCTCGCCGAGGAGCCATCGCGTCAGGACGACCTTTTGCTGATTCCCGCCAGAGAGGCGGTCGACCGGCATCTCGGTCGACTGCGCCTTGATGTGGAGTCGGTCGATCCACTCGCGCGTCACCTGCCGTTCACGGCGGCGATCGACGATGCTCCACCGCGCGAAGGACGCGAGGCGCGCGAGCGTCGTGTTCACGCGCACGCGCTCGTGCATGATCAATCCTGCGCCCTTTCGGTCTTCCGGTACGAAGCCGAATCCATGGCGAATGGCGTCGGCAGGCCGGCGAGCGCGAAACGGGCGGCCTTCTAACATCATGGTGCCGCCATCGATTGGAGCGGCGCCGATGATCGCGCGAACGAGCTCGGTGCGGCCGGCGCCGACGAGGCCCACGAACCCGACGATCTCGCCGTAGCGAACTTCGAAGGTCACGTCCCGCACGAATCCCGAGGACAGGTCGCGCACGGCGAGCGCCACTGGGCCGGGCGAATTATGCGTGCGCGCTGCGCGCGCAACGTCTCGGCCGACCATGTGGCGCACGATGACATTCCGGGGCATCTCGGCCGCCGGACCGGATGCGATCACGCGGCCATCGCGCAAGACCGTCACGGTGTCGGCGACGCGGGCGACTTCTTCCAGACGATGGGTGCAGTAGAGCACGGCGAGAGCCGAGCTCGCGAGACCCGAACTCGAGAGACCCGAACTCGAGAGACCCGTGCTCGCGAGACCCGTGCTCGCTTGACCCGTGCTCGCTTGACCCGTGCCCGCTTGACCTGGGCTCGCTTGACCTGGGCTCGCTTGACCCGGGCTCGTGAGCTGCTTGATGCAGGCGAATAGGGCATCGCATTCGCGCGGCGAGAGGATTGCCGTCGGCTCGTCGAGGATCAGCACGCGGGTATCCGCCGAGGCCAGCGCTTTCGCGATCTCGACCATCTGCTGGTCGGCCAGGGAGAGCGTCTCGACCCGAACGTCAGGGTCGATTCCTGAGCCGATCCGCGCCAACGCTGCCAGCGCCCGCTGGCGCATGGTTTTTCGGGGAGACTCGGCGCCGAGGAGCACGTTCTCGGTAACGGACAGGGCGGGCACCAGGCTCAACTCCTGGTGCACCATCCGAATGCCGGCCGCCAGCGCATCGCGCGGGCTACCGAAGGTCACCGGCTGGCCATCGATCGCGACCGAGCCCTCGTCCGGCGTCACCGAGCCAGCCAACACTTTCATGAGGGTCGACTTCCCGGCCCCGTTCTCACCGCAGAGCGCGTGAACCGACCCTGCGGTGAGCGTGAGATCGACACCACTGAGCGCGGCGACGCCACCAAATCGGACGACGATCCCATGCGCGACCACAGTCGTAAGGCGCATGGGCCGGTAATCTACTCTGTCACCCTCGCTGAGCGCCGCCGGCCTCGGGGAACCGGTCGATGATCTTGGCGACGGTCCGAGCGATCTCCTTTGAATAGGTCTGGGGATCATCGGAGACCGAGGCGATGCCCTGCCCGCGCCAGAGCAGCTCCTTTGTCGTCGGGTTGATCACGTCGACCACGACGGTTCCTTCGGTGTACTCCGTGATCGCCGGAACGACCGGACCCCACCATCCGTGCCGCCAATACGGGTATCCATAGTCGTAGTCGGTCACGTTGAGCCGCTGCCGCGCGGTCGCGTATGCGGCGACCGCGAAGTCCGGCTTCACGGAATCGATCACGTAACCGCGCTCCTGGAAGTTCGACACGAGGTCATTGTGCAGCGCCCGATACGTGATCGAGTTCTGCAGCATCGGGTCGATGTTGTTGAACTGATCGCCCTCACCACCGTTGTGGCGATTCGGTGTCGCCATCACGATGAATGTGTGCAGGGCGGAGAATTGGGCGCCGGGTGCAGCCGCCGTACGCACCTGTACCGTTGCGCAGGAAGCGAGGAGCGCCAGGCTGAGGAGAGAAATGGCTTTCATGCTGACGATGGTGAAGGGGTTTGACCACTAAACGCCACGAGCGTGCCGATCGACTCCATGGTGAGCACGCCGGCGAGCTGACCGTCACGCAGCACGGGCAGCGTTTGACACGCGCACTGTTGCAGCCGCGTAAGCGCGGCATCCAACATGTCGTTCGGCGACGCGGCCGCAAAGCTCGTCTCCATGACATCGCCGACCGTCGCGCCGGATCGCCCCTGGGCCACGGCTCGCAGGAGATCCGACCGGGTGAGCACACCCACCACTTTCCCGTTGTCGATCACCGGGAAGTCGTGTTGGAAGCCGGCCACGACGTGATCCACGGCGGCCGACAGCGGATCGCGCGGCGTGAGCGTTTGCACGTTGGTGATCATGACCCGGGACACGGGGATGCCATCGAGCGCCGACTTGAAGCGCGAAGCCCGCGCTTCGCTCGCCGCGGCGATCCAGACAAAGAACGCGATGAACACGAGCCACACATTCCCCGTAACGAACAGGCCAATGAGGCCGAACGCGACCGCGAACGTCTGCCCGATGGCCGCGGCGATCGTCGTCGCCCGCGCGTGATCCATGCGCATGGCGAGCAACGCCCGCAGAATCCGTCCGCCGTCCATCGGAAACGCCGGCAGGAGGTTGAACGCGGCGAGCACCACGTTGATCCACAAGAGGCGTTCGAGGAACGACTGTCCGGCTCCATTGAGCGCATTTCGCCACTCCAGTGGAACGCCGGAGAGTCGCAAGATTATGTAGAGAATGATCGCGATCACGACGGTGACCGCCGGTCCGGCCGCCGCGATCAAGAACTCTTCCCGTGGCTCGTCAGGGATCTGCTCGAGCTGCGCAACGCCGCCAAGCGGCCACAACAGGATCGCGCGCGTCTTGACGCCAAAATGCGCCGCGGTCAGCGCATGACCGAGCTCGTGAAGGACGACCGAGCCGAATACCGCCAGCGTGAATGCGACGCCTGACCACGCTGCCGCGGCCGTTCCGACTGCCTGATATTGCGCGTAGGCTATCCAGGCAAGCAGTAACAGGAACGTCGCATGGACCTGGATATCGATACCGGCGATCCGGCCGATCGTCCATGACCAGCGAGAACTCGAGCTCTTACTCGGCATCTGAGAACATTAATGAAACGCTACGCCCTGCTGATAGTCGCCGCTGTGACGGCCTGCTCGGGGGCTACGAGCACAAGCACGAGCAGCACACTCAGCAAGAGCGCGAAGCGGGGCATCGCGTACGATCTCGCATCGCCCGCTGACCTCGCTGCCCTCTCAACGGGCGTGAGCTGGTGGTACAACTGGAGCCCGTACCCGAACGCCGCCGTTCCCGCGAATTACGCGACCCAGTACGGCATGCAGTTCGAACCGATGCTCTGGACGTTCAACTTCACGGTGTCCGGGATGCAGACGCACGGCTACATCCTGGTGCTGAACGAACCAAACATCGTGACGCAGGCCAATGTCACGCCGCAGCAAGCAGCGCAGATGTGGCCGCAGTTCGAAGTGCTCGCGTCACAGACGGGCGCCAAAATCGTGGGCCCGGCGATAACGTGGGGCACCATGACAGGCTACGAGGATCCCGTGGCGTGGCTCGATGCGTTCTACGCCGCATACGAAGCCGCGAACAACGGGCGGCAACCGCGCATCGACTATCTCGCGTTTCACTGGTACGACTACGGCCTCTCTGCCCAACTCGATCGTCTGACGAAATACGGGAAGCCGTTCTGGGTAACCGAATTCGCCAATTGGCACAGCCAGAACGACGGGGCCGAGATCAACACGCTGGCGAAGCAAGAAGCGCAGATGACGGATATGGTCGCGACCTGCGAGAGTCGCACCGACGTCTTTCGCTATGCGTGGTTTACCGGCCGACTGAGCCCCGACCCGCATTACACGAGCCTCCTCGGCGCCACGGGCCAACTGACGGATCTCGGGAAGTTGTACCTGTCGCTCCCCGTCCAGTGACGCGTCGGGGACGAGCACCGATCACTCCGGCGTGCTCGCTAGCCGCCTAGAAAGGCGTCTGTTAAGTAACGTGACAGATGGACGCATTTACGTCTCCATCTCACGCAATTGCCTACTGTCGCGATAGTTCGCGGCTCAGACCAACGCACTCGATACGTATCTGCTTAATCGCTATGCAGCAATGCGATAGCGTGTCGCACCGTTTGCCGGACATCGACGGATCTCACGATTCTGCACCAGTTACCACATTGCGCGAATACTAGTCGGACCTGAAAGCACCAAAAGTTTTTGTGTCATTCAGTCCGAACTCCCACCGGTATCCGCGATGTCAGCCATCACTCTCAAACGCAATCTGCTCTTCGGCGCGCTCCTCATCGGCGCCGCCACGACTGCCTGGTTGCTGACTGGCTGTCGCGAGGACCGCAGCAACGTGACGTCTCCTTCCGTGCGGTCGAACCTGCTCTCGCCGCCGTCGGAGTCTCTCTTCGTGTGCGCAGCGGACACGGTCGCGGCGTCGGACACGGCGACCATTGGCCCACTGGGTGGCGTGATCAACTTCGGGCCGCACTCGCTGGTGGTACCGCCAGCCGCATTGCTCACGCCGACGCTCATTACTGCCACGGCTCCGGCCGACGGTCATCTCACCGCCGTGCTCCAACCCGAAGGCCTGCGATTCCTCTTGCCTGCGACGCTCACACTCGGCTACGCCCAGTGTAATCCTCAGCCGTCGAATACACTGAGCATCGTCTACCTGAATGGGCCACTCGGGCAGATCCTGCAATGGTTGCCATCGATCCTCCACCTCGATTCGCACACGGTGAGCGCACTCATCGGCCACTTCTCCGTGTACGCGGGAGCTGAGCGGCGGTGACCAGCGCGGCAGGGCCGCTACTGTCCGCCGCGCTCGACTTGGAGCGCTCGGGCGACACCACCGGGGCGCTCGAAGCCTATACCGCGGTGGCGACGGCCGTGCCGTCTTACGACGCTCGCGAGCGAGCAACTGCCCTCCGGCGATGCGCCTCGATTCATCGCCGCCGGCAAGAGTTCGACCGGGCCATCATGATGTGCCAGACCGCGTACGAGATGGCCGTTGCGGCTGGCGAGCACGTGACTGCCGCGGAGGCGCTCAACGGTCGGGCGCTCGTCCACATCGACCAGGCGCAGTGGGCGAACGCCACCGCCCAGTTGACCCGGGCGCTCGAGCTCGCGGGATCCGAAGCACTGCTCGTCGCGCGGATCGAGCAGAACTTCGGCATCATCGCGAACATTCAAGGCGACTTTCCCGCCGCGCGCAGGCGGTACCTGCGCTCGCTGATGCGGTTCCGCCAAGCCCGCGACGAGCAGGGGTGCGCGGTCGCGTATCACAACCTCGGCATGCTGTCGGCCGACCAGCGCGAGTGGCGCAAGGCCGATGAGTATTTCGCGGCCAGCCTCAAGATCGCCGAACGGTCGGGCGACATCCCGTTCCAGGCCAGCGTCCTGTTGAACCGATCCGAAGTCCAGGTCGGACTGGCCGACTACGATCGCGCGTTCACGGACGCCGAGCAGGCGCTCGAGATCTTCACGCGATTGGGCAATGTCAGCGGCAAAGCCGATGCGTATCGATCGCTCGGCATCGTCTATCGCGAGATGGGCATCCCCGACCTCGCCGAGCAACGATTCCGGGCGGCGCTGGCCAACGCGACGGCGGTTGGCGCGCCGCTCCAGATCGCCGAGGCCAATCGCGACATGGCGCTGCTCTACATCAAGCAGGAGCGGAATCACGACGCGATGACCCGGCTCACGGCCGCCCACCGGCTGTTCAGCCAACTCGGCGCCAACGCCGATCATCGGCGCGTCGTCGCCGACGTCGAGGATCTGGAAGCCACGTTTCTCGACGTCGTCGCGAAATACGGCCGGTCGCTCGAGTCGGCCGATACGTACACCTATGGGCATTCGGAGCGCGTCGCGGCCTACGCCGTCGCGATCGCCGAGGCCTTGGCGCTGGATCCTGTCGACGTCACGACCGTGCGGGTGGGCGCGTCGCTGCACGACATCGGGAAGGTGCGCATCCCGCCGACCATTCTGAACAAGCCCGGGAAGCTGACGCCTGAGGAGTTCGACATCATCAAGAAGCACCCGGAATGGGGACTCGAGATTCTCGAGGACATGGAGTTCCCGTGGCTCATCAAGCCCATCATCCGGTGGCATCACGAGAAGCTCGACGGCACGGGCTATCCCGACGGGCTCGCGGGCGATGAGATCCCACTGCATGCCCAGATCGTCTGCGTCGCTGACGTCTTCGACGCGATGACCTCGGCGCGCAGCTACCAGGATCCCGTTCCGCCGGGCGAGGCCGTCGCGAAGATGCGAAAGCTGGCGCACTGGTGGCGGCCCGACGTGTTCGCCGCGTTCGTCGGCTCGATCGAATACTTGACGGTGATCGCCGATGCCGCGTAGCGCCGCATCGATCGCTCTGCCGCTGTCACGTGCCGCGCCGGAGTCCTATCGTTTGCTGTTTACCGAAATGCCCGTGCCCATGTTCATCTACGACGTCGCCACGCTGGCGATTCGTGACGTCAACGATGCGGCGGTCGCGTGCTATGGGTATGAACGCGAGGGATTTCTGGCATTGACCCTCTCCGACCTCGAACGGACGGACGCACCGGAGCTCTTGAATCGATTCGCCGCGCGCAACGTCCGCACGGATGTCACGCATCGGACGCGCGACGGCCGAACGCTCATCGTCAATCTCACGTTTTCCGCGACCACGTTCGACGACCGCCCCGCGCACCTCGTGGTCGTCGATGACGTCACGGCGCATCGCCGGCTCGAGGAGCAGTTGCGTCAGGCACAGAAGATGGACGCCGTGGGTCGCCTCGCCGGCGGGATCGCCCACGACTTCAACAACCTGCTCACGGTCATCAGCGCGAGCGGCGAGCTGCTCGGGGAGACGCTACCGCCAGAACACGAGTCGCGGCCGGAAGTCGAGGCGATCTTGACCGCGGTGGCGGCCGCTGCCCGACTCACGAGCCAGCTCCTCACGTTCAGCCGGAAGCAGTTGCTTCGCCCACGCGTGCTCGACCTGAACACGATCGTGTTCGGCCTGGAGGCGATGCTCCGCCGCCTGATCCCCGAGGACATCGCCATCGTGACCCAACCGGGCGATGAGCAGCTGCCGATCGTGGCCGACGCCGGTCAGCTCGAGCAAGTGCTCATGAATCTCGCGGCCAACGCGCGCGATGCGATGCCCGGGTGTGGGACGTTGACCGTCGAGACCGGAGTGGCCGAGCTCGACGCGTGCTATACGCAGCGCCGGACGGTCGTGGTCCCGGGTCGATATGCCGTCCTCGCGGTGACCGACACGGGCTGTGGTATGGATCGGCATGTTCAGGACCACCTGTTCGAGCCGTTCTTCACGACGAAAGCGCTCGGCGCCGGAACGGGGCTCGGGCTCGCCACCGTCTACGGCATCGTCAAGCAGTCCGGGGGGTACATCTGGGTCTATAGCGAGGTCGGCCTGGGCACGACATTCAAGATCTACCTTCCACTCGCCCAACCCGACGTCGATCAAGCGACACCGCCCATTCCGGCGCCGAGCATCCGCTCCAACACCGAGACGATTCTCGTGGTCGAGGACGAACCAGCGGTTCGCGCGTTGACGGCGCGCGTGCTGGTCTCACAGGGCTATAGCGTCATCACGGCCGCGACCGGCGCGGAAGCGCTCGAGGCGGCGCGGACGCATGTGGGCCCGATCGCGCTGGTACTGACCGATCTCGTCATGCCGGGCGGATCGGGTCGCGCGGCGTACCAGGCGGTCGCCGCCGTCAGACCCGACGTGCGCCCGCTGTACATGTCGGGGTATACGGACGACGACGTGATCCGCCGTGGACTGATCGATGCCACGACACCGTTTGTGCAGAAGCCCTTCACCGCCGCGGGACTCTCGCGCGCGGTCAGGGATGTGCTCGACCGTCTGCCGGATACTCGCTGACGGGCCACTCCACCCAGAACGTCGTCTCACCACCGACGACCGACTGCACACCGATCCGTCCACCGTGCTGTTCCACGATCGATTTCGCGATCGCGAGCCCAAGGCCCGTCCCGCCGTGGCGCCGGGCATCCGATCCATCGAGCTGACCGAACTTCGTGAACAACCGGGGCATGTCCGCGGCCGAGATGCCCGCACCGACGTTCGTCACCGCGAATCGCACGCCCGCCTCGGGCGCGAGGCACACCTCGACCCGCACGCGCGAATCCGTCGTCGCGAACTTGATGGCGTTCGACACGAGGTTCGTGAGCACCTGCACGACGCGATCGGGATCGGCGGGGAACGTGCGCTCGGTGAGCACCATGGCGGTGACGCCCACGTGCGCCTGGGCCGCCAACTCGGCGGTTGCGTCACGCGCGGCACTCACGACATCGTGTGGCGATACTTCCTCGCGGCGCAGGACGAGACGCCCGGCCTCGATCTTCTCGAGATCGAGGAGATCGTTGACCAGTCGTCCGAGTCGTTCGGAGTTCGCGCGAGCGACGGTCAGGAGCTGGGCGCCCTTTGGCGTTCCGGCCGCTATCGCGCCGCTCTCCAGCAACTTGATCGCGCCTTGGATTGCGGTCAGCGGGGTCCGCAGCTCGTGCGAGACCGTCGACACGAACTCGTTCTTGAGGCGGTGGACGCGCATCCATGCCGACATGTCGCGTACCACCAGGATGCGCGCCGGGGTGCCGCGATACGTAATCGGGCCGGCGGTGAGCTCACCATCGAACGTCGTGCCGTCCGGTCTCACGAGCGTGACCAGCTGGGCGACCGACGGCGCCTCCGCCATGCGCCGGAATACGTCCTGTCGCTCGTCCTGGGCGACCAACATGGCGGTCTGTGTGCCGAGCGCGGCCTCTTCCGTGACGCCGAACATCCGGCACCACGCGGCGTTGACTTCACGCAGCAAGCCCTCGCGCGACACGGCGACGCCATCCGTCGAGGCATCCGACAGTCGCCGGAATCGCGCCTCGCTCTCCGCCAGCGCGTCGATCGCTCGCTCGACCGCGCGCTCCGCGGTGCAATCGTGATATCCGGCCACCGTGCCAGTGAGCGTCCCGTCCGTGTACTGCGCGACGGCCCATCCGCGGCACACGACGTACCGTCCGTCTTTGGCGACGAGTGATGCCTCGAAATCCTCGACGGGATGTCCTTCGACCATGCGCTTGGCGATCGAGCGATACCGCGCGCGATCTTCGCTCGCCACGAACTCGGCCGGGTGGCGTGATGACGCCTCTTCGAGGCTATAGCCGAGGGTTCGCCGCCATGCTGCGTTAACGTATACGAGCCGGCCATGCGGGCCGGTCACGCACAGCATTTCGCTGGCGTGTTCGACGAGCGCCCGCCACGGACCGTCCTCGCCTGCCACCATATGATGGTAGACGACACCGCAGTGGTGAGCGAAACACTATGCGGCAACGCGATGTCCTTTCACGAGGCCGAGTTGCAGCAGGCTTTCGGCCGTGGCGACCAAGGCATCCTCGCTCGGGCGCGGCGCCCATCCCAGCAGGCGTCTGGCCTTGGCGCCGGTGCCGTTCTTGTACTTGCCCAGCTCGGGCAGGATGTATCGGGCCGCCGGATCCCGCAGCGCCACGAGGCGAACCACCCAGTTGGGGAGCTGGCGCGCGGGCACTCGCCTGGCCGGTGCTCCCAGGCGGCGCTTCAGCGCTCTTGCCATGTCCAGCATCGACATGAAGTCGCCGGCCGTGCCGAGAAAGCGCTCGCCTTTGGCGGCGGGATGCGTCATCGCTCGAACGTGCAGGTCGGCGATATCGCGCACGTCGACGATACCGAAGTAGAGATGCGGGACGCCGGGGATGGCGCCGTCCATCATGCGCTTCACCATGAGGATCGACGTCGCCAAGTCCGGTCCTAGCAGCGGTCCGAACACGCCGACGGGATTGACGACGGACAGCTCCAGGGCTCCGCCTTCTTTCGCGATGAAATCCCATGCCGCGCGTTCGGCGAAGAACTTCGACTTGGCGTACGCCGTCACACCGGGGGCTTTCACGTTCGACCAGTTGGTCTCGTCGAATGCCGCTCGTTGCTCCTTGTGTCCGTAGCCGATCGCGGCGAACGACGAGGTCAGTACGACGCGCTTGACGCCGCTGTCGCGCGCCGCCCGGAGCACTCGCAGCGCACCTTCCCGCGCCGGCACGATCAGCTCGTTTGCGTCCGCCGGCATGGTGTGCGGAAACGGCGATGCGACGTGCAGCACGTAGTCGCAGCCGGCAACCGCTTCAGTCCAGCCTGCATCGTTCTTCAAATCGGCAACGACGGACGAGACGTCGACTTGGCGCGACTGGTTCCGCACCGTCGTGCGAACCTGATAGCCCGCCGCTATGAGCTGGAGGATGCAGTGGCTGGCGATGAACCCCGAGCCACCGGTGACCAACACAGTGCTCATGGACGGAATACTAAAGATGCGGTGCGCTTGTTGCAGGAACTTCTTGTCTTCTCATACGGAGAAACAATGAGTCTGATCGACAAAGCACTGGAAGCGAATCGCAGTTACGCGGCGAAGACGCATGATCCAAAGCGCGCGCAGCGTCCGGCTCCCAAAATTGCCGTTGTCGTCTGCATGGATCCGCGCATGTCGGACCTCTCGGCAATCTTAGGGGTGCCGATGGCCGATATCGACGTCATCCGCACTGGCGGACCGGTGGTAACCGACGACGTGATCTCGGAGCTTCTCGTTTCGAATCACGTGCTGGGATCGACAGAGATCATGCTGCTCAACCACACCGGGTGCGGCTGGACGACGTTCACCGACGATGAGTTGAACAAGAAGCTCGCCGCTACGACCGGCGACTCGTCGCCCGCTCCGATGCGCTTCTACGCGTACAAAGACCCTGTGCAGCATACTCGCGAGCAGATCCACAAGGTCAGATCGCATCCATGGATATCGAAAGACGTCCCGGTGCGGGGCTTTGTATTCGACATGGAGACGGGCCTCTTGAGCGAAGTCGACGCACTGGTGGAGCAAACTGTTGGCTGATATGTTCTTGCCAATAAGCATTATTATGCTTATAATAGATTTATGGTCAAGAAAGTGATTGTCCGGCAGACTGGCACATCGGTGTCGGCGACGATCCCCAAGGAGATGGCGGACCGATTTCACATCGGTGTCGGCGACACCGTTTTCGCGGTCGAGACTGAGGCCGGCGTGCTGCTCACGCCGTACGATCCGACGACTGAGCGCGCGATGGAGGCGTATGATCGCATCGCGAAGAAGTACAGAGGTGCGCTCCGCGACCTGTCACGGAAGTAAGTGGACGAACCGATCTGGGTGGACGCGGTCATCGTGGACGCCGTCCACACCAGTCAGCTCCATGAGCACGGCGGTCTACAGGGTATGCGCGCTGCGACTGCGCTAGCCGCCGCGCTCGCACGACCGCAGCAGAAATATGTCTACGATCCCAACGCTGACATCGCGCAGCTCGCGGCGGCGTATGCGTTCGGGATCGCCATGTCGCATCCATACTCCGATGCCAACAAGCGCACGGCATTCCTCGTGGCGGCCATCTTCCTGGAGTTGAATGGATACGACCTGGGGCGAGCGGACGACGATGTCGTCGAGACGATGCGAGCGGTGGCCGACAAGCGCATGACCGAGATCGAGCTCGCCTCCTGGATCCGTGGCGGACTTACGACATTGTAGTTCTTCGCCCGTCGCGGGCCGGCGCGGTTCACGGTGTGGCGTGACGCTGCTGCGCCGCGATAGTCAACTCGTGGCGGCTTAACGTCACATCCGCACCCGACGTCGGCCTAGTGACTCGATACTCAAGGTGAACTCGAATGCGAAATACCGTGATCCGCGTGCTTCCTATGTTGTTGACGACCATCACGCTCGCCGCGTGCTCGGCCGGCTACCCTCCACCGGACGAATACGTCACAACCAGCGCGGCGGTCGACGTCGCGCCGCCGGACCTTCCCGCCTACTCACAGCCGCCGTGCCCCGGAGACGGCTACCTCTGGACTCCCGGTTATTGGGCGTGGGCTGATGGCAGCTACTACTGGGTGGCCGGTGCCTGGGTGGAACCGCCCCAACCCGGCTTCCTCTGGACCCCTGGATATTGGGGGTGGGGTGGCAGTGCATTTGTGTTCCACGAGGGATATTGGGGCGAACACGTCGG
>DATHNL010000091.1:0-16564 GCA_035486035.1 Gemmatimonadaceae bacterium | reverse complement strand
CCTTTGGCGCACTCTTGGCCATCTCGAGCGCCCAGGATATCGATAGCGTCGCCGAAACGGCGCGCTGGCCGACGACTTCGGGGACGGTGGTCACCTCGAACATTGCCGCCGAGGACATTGGGACGAACGTCGGCAGGTGGACGAATTCCCGGATGTACGCGAGCCGGCTGCACCTGACCTACGTCTTCGACGCCAGCGGGCACCAGTACACGGGCTCCCGATGGAACGCGCTCGCGCCGTCCAGTAACCAAGCGACGCACGCGATGCTACGGAAGTACGCGCCTGGCACCGGAGTCACGGTGCACTACGACCCCCGTGACCCCTCAGCTGCGGTGCTCGACACCTCGGCCCCGATCGGCCGATGGATTCAACTCGTGTGCGCGCTGGCCCTCATGGCCGGCGTATGGATAGCCACGCGGCCGCGGCGCTTGGCGATGAAGGCCGACATCTGACGGACGAGATCTGCGCTCGTCGTCGGCTGCCACCCGTGCGGCTTGAGCGGGCGGCCGTACGCGAATGAACCGCCGTAGGCGGGGTTCTTCACGTTCTCCAAGTAGTCCTGCAGGAGATAGACGGCGAGGTTGAGATAGTAGTTGTCCTCGTCGCCGCAGAAGACGTGGATCTTGCCCACCAGGTCCGGCCCGATCTTGGACCAGTTCTGGTCGAGGTAGTACCGGATATCGTAGTGATCCCTCCAGTACATCGCGACGTCCCGGTTTACGACGCCCGTCGTGTCATTCCAGATGGGTGCCGGATAGCCGTCCTTGTCCGTCGGGCCGAACGTGGCTTCCCAGATCGCGAAATTCTCACCGCCGCGCCGATGGCTGCCGCGCGTGTTGTTCAGCTGATTCTCTTCGTGGAGCTGCACGACGGGCTGACCATCCACGGTGCGCTCCGACGGCCGCCACTGCGTGATAAACTCGTTTCGGTGGATCACGAACGCGTTGGTGTCGGTGTACAGGTTCACCTGCTCGTAGCGCCGGAAATCGACCGGGTCGGGGTAAAACACCCAGGTGCCACCGAAGAAGTCCGGGTGATAGACCTGGAGCGCGAGCGCTTCCCAGCCGCCCGTCGAGCCGCCCGTCAGCACGCGCGCGTTGGGGTCGCGAATCACGCGAAAATGCGTTTCGAGATACGGGATCAGCTCCTGCATGATCGCGTCGCCATAGGGGCCGTTGTTGGCCGAGTTCACGGCGTACGAGTCGTCGTAGTAGGGCGACGGATGCAGAATGCGGAACGCGACCATCTGCGGGAACCCGTCGCTTAACCACGACTTCGCGAACTCGGCGCCCGACTCGCGCGCCGTGCCTTGTGACCGGCGAAGCCGGCGGGCCGTGCTCTCGGTGTCGGACGTGAACCCGAATGGCGCGCTGAGCGTGAAGTGCCCTTGCTCCCAGATCGCCGGGTATTTCTCGCTCGGGTGCTCGTCGTAGCCCTTGGGGAGCAGCACGACCGCGCCGAGGTACATCGGGTGGCCCCACCATTTCGTGAGGATCTGGCTCTGGATCTTCACGCGCTTGACGTACTTGTCGTCCGGCGGCATCTGGACGGGCGGCAGCACGCGCGAGACCTCGAAATGCGCCGACACGCCACCGGCTGCATCGACGTGCACGCGCTGGATGCCGCTGACGAGCGTCCCCGGCGCGGTATTGAACTGCTGCCCTTCCCACTCGTCCATGTGCGCCCAGATCGTGTGGCCGTCGGCGCGCGCGAACTTCGTGTACACGCTGACAATCGCCTGTGCGTAGTAGTCACCTGGCGGCAGAGCCGACATCGACTGCAGCGGGTACCCCTGCGAGTTGAGGTCGATGACGCCCGGCGTGCCCGGCGCGAGCTGATCGACATCCTGGCCGAAGAACGGCACGCTCACCATGCCGCCGGCTTGCAGCCGCGGCTCGGACGTCGAGTCGTGCGAGAAGAAGACGAACACGCGGCCGGTGAGCGGCTCGGCGTGGACGGAGGCGGGGACCACGACTTCGACGCGTGGCGTCGCGGTCGCGAGGAGTGCGGTCAAGGCAATGAGCATCGGCATAGATGCAAATATTGCCAATGTCACGCGCCGGCGTCAGAGTGAACGGACGACTACCTCACCGGATTGCCAGGTCGACGGCGCAGATCGCGGCGATCACGAGACCCGTGACGACGAGCATCGCGACGCGATCGTCGCCGCGAACGTTGAGCGCGGCGAGCACCATGACCGCGAGATTCGCGACGACCAGCGGAACGCTTGACGGCGGGACGGGGCCCGGACTTCCCCCGGGGAAATGTGCGATGGCCACGCCCTCGCACGTCGGAAGGAGCGTGGCAACGAACGTGACGCCCACGGCCGCCAGGCGGCGGTTCCCGGTTCGGAACGCGAGCAACAGCACCAGCGCGATGACGGACAGCGCCTCGGCGCCAATCAGCGCGCCGAATCCATCGCGGACGCGCGAATCGAACGGCTGAAAGAACAGCACGCTGAACCCGATTGCGGCCACGAGTGCCGCGACCAGGCCGCGTCGTACTAGGGGGCCCGGACGACCGTCAGGCTCCATGGTGGCAAGGTAATCGAGCCGGTGGTAACGGTCGATTGCGTCGGAGCGGTCCAGATGTTGTTCTTGGAGTCATCGTATTGCGCTTTGCCGTAGGTCGTGACACGCACACTCGAGGGCAACGCGTGCCCCTTGATGACCAAGGGTGCGGTCTTCGTCGTGGCGCTATCGACGTTCACGAGCAGGAGCGCGTAGCCCGAGCCCGACGTCGCGGCCCACGCGCGAATGGTCGGAAGCGAGTCGCCGAGTGAGACGGCGACCATGTGTTCGCCGGTGACGGCGAACTGGGAGAGCACCTGGTAGGCGCGCGCGGTCGGGAGCAGCGTGCCGAGTGGGACGTTGGGCGCGCCGGTGCACTCGTAGGGCGTCGGGATGCCGTCGGAGAGGATCATGTAGCCGGCGAAGCTCTGCCATCCGTAGAGCGACGACGAGAAATTGCCGGAGGACGATGTGTTGCAGCCGCCGAGCGCGAGCCACCACGTCGCGCGCGGGACGCCGAGTTGCATCAGCGTGCCGATCGCTTGAGCGGCGTAGAGCGCTTGGGTGATCGACATCGTCTGCTTGCCGGGATTCGTGTTGACGGAGCCGAGCTCGCCGACATAGATCGGCACGCCGGCTTTTCCGGCTTGCGAGAGCTCGGTCTCGACCGTCTGCACGGCGGTGGCGAGTCGACTGGCCCCGTGCAGGATGAGGCCCGTATCAGATTCCGAGCCCGGGTTTTGGTCGTAGTAGTGCAACTCGACGTAGTCGTACGGCGCATTCGCCAGGACCGTCTGGTCCCAGTTGTTGAATCCACCGCCGGAGACGACGACGCCGACTTGGGCCGTGGCGTCGGCGGTCTTGATCTGTGGGTAGTAGCCATTCGTTACGGCCGCGGCGTACGTCGTCGGGTCCCACTGATTCGTGTGGAGATCGGTCTCCCAGTGACCATAGCTCTCATTGCCGACGGTCCAGTGCGTGATCTGATAATTTTGCGCCCGAGCATAGGCGACCCACGCCGCGGCGACGGCTGGATCACCGGGCAGCGCGCACGTCGAGTCGCTGCCGTAGTTCAGCGTAATGGCAACATCCAGGTGCGCGGGCTGCGCGACGTCGGCCATGAAGTGATCGAACGTCGAGTTGGGACTCGTGTATCCTCCGCCCGAGCACACGACGTTGCGTTTCCAATAGTAGGAGTCGGACTCCGACCCACCGGGCCAGCGCGTCGCGGCGAAGCCGGCGGTCTGGAGGCCTGAGGCGATGCCGGGTTGGGTGATGTCGAACCACATCGCCATGTTGGCGCCGAGGACGAGAGAAGAGATCGTCGGGCCGGAGGACGAGGGATCGACAGTGATCGTGTCGCCGACCGACGTTACCTGCGGCGGCTTTGTACCGGAGGGTGTGGTGGTGCTGGCGCTGCCGCATGCGGCGAGACCCAGCACCAGCACGACACGTAATGGCTCAGCTCGCATAGGGTCTCCAATTTCGTCAAATCAATAGAATAAATCAACGCCAATGCGCATTCTGTTTGGAGGGGAGACGTTCCCGTCGGCCCGTGCGATGATCGCCGAGCGGCTGCCGTCTGATGAGCTCGACGTCTGGCGTGACCGGAACGTCATTCCCGAAATGACCGACGTCGACGTCCTCGTTCCCATGATGTTCAGGATCGATGCGGTCGCAATGGACGCGCTGCGGCCGAGGTTGATTCAGCAAGTCGGATCTGGGCTCGAGGGCGTTGACTTGGCCGCCGCGCGCGAGCGGCAGATTCCCGTGGCGGCCCTGCCCGCGTCGGGCAGCAACGCCGAGTCGGTGGCCGAGCATGTGTTGATGCTGGTGCTCGCGCTGCTGCGAGAGTTGCCGCTCGCCCAAGCCAACATCCGCGCCGGTACGCTGGGAGCACCACAAGGCCGTATGCTCGCGGGACGAACGGTGTGCCTGTGGGGACTGGGAGCGACCGCACGGTCGTTAGCCCTACGGTTTCGTGCGATGGGCGTGAAGCTGCTCGGGATCACGCGCGATCCGTCGTCCCCAAAAGTCGCGGCGTATGGGCTCGATGCCTGCTTCGCTCCCGCCGATCGCGCGGCGTGTCTCGCGCAAACCGACATCCTGGTGCCATGCATTCGGCTGAGCGAGGCCACGAAAGGGATCGTGGATGCGGCCGCATTCGAGCAGCTACCCAAAGGGGCGTATTTCGTGAACGCCGCGCGAGGGCCACTGGTTGACTACCGCGCGTTGTACGACGCGCTCGAGAGTGGGCGACTCGCGGGAGCGGCCCTCGATGTGTTCTGGACGGAGCCGGTGGCGAGCGACGATCCGATTTTGGCGTTGCCGAACGTCATCGCGACTCCGCACATCGCCGGAGTCACCGATCGCTCCTACGGCGAGATCGTCGACGGGTTCACCGCGAACATCGAGCGATTTCGCCGCGGCGAGCCTCTGCTGAACCGCTCTGCGTAACATTAGACATGCTGCTCGCCCTCAGCACAACACACACACCGGCGACCGATCTGGGCTTTCTTCTCCACAAGAATCCCGATCGCGTCCAGACTTTCGACCTGTCGTTCGGGCAGGCGCACGTCTTCTATCCGGACGCGTCCGCCGATCGGTGCACGGCCGTGCTCCTGCTCGACGTCGATCCCGTGCGACTCGTTCGCGGATCCGACCTCGACAGACAGTATGTGAACGACCGACCATACGTCGCCTCGTCGTTCTTGAGCGTCGCTATCGCCGAGGTCTTCTCGTCTGCGCTGGCCGGTCGCAGCAAGGAACGCCCGGAGTTGGCCGCCGCTCCCATGCCTCTCACCGCCTCCCTGACAGCACTCCCCTGTCTTGGCGGCGAGGCGCTCCTCCGTCGGCTCTTCGAGCCACTCGGCTATGAGGTCACGGCTGAATCGTTCGACCGTTACGTATCGGTCACACTGCGCGGCACGGTCCGACTCGCCGAGTTCCTCACGCACCTGTACGTCCTGATCCCGGTGCTCGATGATGAGAAGCATTACTTCGTCGGTGACGAAGAGGTCGACAAGCTGATCCGCCGGGGGGAGGGATGGCTGCCTGGTCATCCCGAGCGTGAGCTCATCGCCCAGCGCTACCTCAAGCATCGGCGCTCACTGGTCCGCGCCGCGATCGCGCGGCTCGCCGATGACGAGGCGCCAGAGACAGACGAGCCCGAACCGCGGGGAGAAGAGCCGCTCAATTTGAACTCTCAGCGATTGGCGACGGTTCTCGCCACGGTGAGGGCGAGCGGCGCGCAGTCCGTCGTTGACCTGGGCTGTGGCGAGGGCAAGCTGCTCGACTTGCTGCTTGACGATCGCTCCTTCGAGCGCATCGTCGGCATGGACGTGTCGCATCGCGCACTCGAGATCGCCAAGGATCGCCTGCGACTCGAGCGCCTGCCGCCAAAGCAACGCGAGCGCATCGAGCTGCTCCAGGGGTCGCTCCTCTACCGCGATGCCCGCATTGCCGGTTTCGACGCGGCGACGGTTGTCGAAGTCATCGAGCACCTCGACCCACCGCGGCTCGCGGCCTTCGAGCGCGTCGCGTTCGAGTTCGCGCGGCCACGGACGATCGTGGTGACGACGCCGAACGCGGACTACAACGTGCGTTGGCCGTCGCTGCCGGCCGGGCGCTTCCGGCACAAGGACCACCGGTTCGAATGGACGCGCGAGCAGTTTCGCGGCTGGGCTACGGGGGTCGCCGAGCGCTTTGGCTACACGGTGCGATTCACGCCTGTCGGCCCGGAGGACGCCGAGGTGGGTTCGCCCACGCAAATGGGGATCTTCACACGGACCACCTAATTATCCCCGTCGGCACGCAGGTCGTTTCGCGAGTCGACGGCGCGACCGGCGTCATTGTGGGCGCGCCAGCCGACGCGACACACGCCTATCGGGTCGAGCTTCCCGATGGGCGCGTGATCTCGCTCCGACGCAGCGAGCTCACCATCCGCAAGCACGTGATCGGCGAAGACCTGGGCGGCCTGCGCACCGACGACGATCTCTATCGGCACGTGATCTACCGGTGCGTGCTCGGCTCGCATGCCTATGGGTTGGCCGGCGAAGGCTCGGACACGGATCGCCGCGGTGTCTATCTGCCGCCGGCCGAGTTGCACTGGTCGCTGTATGGCGTTCCGGAGCAACTGGAGAACCGGGAGACCGACGAGGTCTACTGGGAGCTGACCAAGTTCGTGACGCTGGCACTCAAGGCGAACCCCAACATCCTGGAGTGTCTGTACTCGCCGTTGGTCGAGACGGTGACGCCGCTCGCCGAAGAACTGCTGGCGATGCGCGAGATCTTCCTCTCGAAGATGATCTACCAGACGTACAACGGCTACGTTCTGAGCCAGTTCAAGCGCTTGGAGCAAGACCTGCGCACCGCGGGGACCATCAAGTGGAAGCACGCCATGCACCTCATTCGACTGCTGATCGCTGGCGTGACGGGACTCACCCACGGTTATATTCCGGTTCGCGTCGAGGAGCATCGCGATAGGCTGCTCGCCATCAAGCGTGGCGAGGTCGCGTGGCCCGAGGTCAATGCGTGGCGCCTCGACTTGCACAAAGCGTTCGACCGGGCGCTGGCGACGACCTCGTTGCCGGACCGGCCGAACTACGAGCGGGCCAACGCGTTCGTCGTCCGAGCGCGACGCAGCCAGGTATGAAAGTCCCAGACGCACTTCCCTATCCCGTGTTGTTCATCACGGTCAGCGGCGCGCATCTGTACGGATTCCCATCCGAGGATTCGGATTGGGATCTGCGCGGTGTGCACGTCGTGCCGACCGCCGTGCTCGCGGGTCTCGATCGTGTCGAGGAGACGATCAAGATCGAGGAGGGCGAGACCGATCTCGTGACGCACGAGGCCCGGAAGTTCTTTCGGTTCCTTTTGCGTGACAACGGTTATGTGCTCGAGCAGCTGTACTCGCCGCTCGTGCTCTCGACGACACCCGAGCATGAGGAGCTCAAGCACATCGCGCGTGGATGTGTCACGCGGACCTGCGTGCGGCACTATCTCGGGTTTGCCGCGAACCAGTGGCAGTTGTTCGAAGGCCACTCTCCACGTCGAGCCAAACCGCTGCTCTACGTGTTTCGGGTGTTGCTCTCCGGCATCCACATGATGCGCACCGGCACCGTCAACGCGAACCTCCCCGAGTGTAACCGCGAGATCGGGTTGCCGTACATCGATATGCTCATCGAGCGAAAGCGCACTGGTGGAGAGCGCGGCGTACTGACCGCTCCCGACGTCGCGTTCTATGGGAGCGAGTACGAGCGGCTCCGGACGCTCCTGGTGGAGGCCTCTGAGCGGAGCACGTTACCCGATACGCCAACCGCCCGGCCGGCGTTAGCCGATCTGCTGCAGCGCATTCGCTCGGGAGCGTATAGGTGACGCGCCTCACGATCCCGGACCTGTCGTTGGTCGTTCTCATGGGCCCGTCGGGTTGCGGCAAGTCGACGTTCGCGAAGACGCATTTTGGCTCGTACGAGATCCTGTCGTCCGATGCGTGCCGTGGGCTCGTGTCGAACAATGAGAATGATCAGTCGAGCACCGCGGCGGCATTCGCAGTCTTGCACTTCATTGCGGCCAAGCGACTGGAGCAGGGGTTGCTCACGGTCATCGACGCGACCAACGTGCAACCGGAGTCCCGGAAACCACTCGTCGAGCTCGCGAAGCAGTACCATGTCCTGCCGGTCGCGATCGTGCTCGACATGCCCGCGCGCGTGTGCCACGAGCGAAACAGCGCGCGACCCGATCGCTCGTTCGGGCCGCATGTCGTCGCGCAGCAGCGCAGTCAGCTGCATCGGTCGATGCGGAATTTGCAACGCGAGGGGTTTCGGCATGTGCACGTCCTGCACACGCCTGCCGACGTCGCCGCGGTCGAGGTGCATCGCGAGCCGTTGTGGAACAATCGCAAGTCGGACCATGGGCCGTTTGACATCATCGGCGATGTCCATGGCTGCGGTGACGAGCTCGAGGCGTTGCTCGGCGCGCTCGGGTATGGGCCGAGCTGGGTGCACCCCGAAGGCCGCAAGGTCATCTTCCTCGGCGATCTGGTCGACCGCGGGCCACGAGTGAGCGACGTGCTCCGTATCGCCATCCAGATGGTGGCTTCGGGCTCGGCGCTCGCTGTCCCCGGCAACCACGACCTCAAGCTCGTGCGCAAGCTGAGGGGCAAGGATGTACAGCTGACGCATGGCCTCGCGCAGTCGGTCGAGCAACTCGATCGTGAGGCGCCGGAGTTTCGTGAGCAGGTGGCGACGTTCCTCGATGACCTCGTGAGCCACTATGTGCTCGACGAGGGCAACCTCGTTGTCGCGCACGCCGGCATGAAAGCCGAGATGCAAGGCCGCGGGTCCGGCCGTGTGCGCGAGTTCGCACTCTACGGCGAGACGACTGGCGAGACGGACGAGTTCGGGCTACCGATCCGCTACAATTGGGCGGCCGAGTACCGTGGTCGTGCGACGGTGGTCTATGGACACACGCCGGTGCCTGAGCCGGAGTGGGTGAATGGGACGATCAATATCGACACCGGTTGCGTGTTCGGAGGTCGGTTGACCGCGCTCCGCTGGCCCGAGAAGGAGTTGGTCACCGTCCCGGCATTGCGAGCGTACGCCGAACCAGCGCGTCCATTCTTGGCAGCACCGGCGCTGACGAGTCAGCAGCAGCTCGACGATGTGCTCGACCTCGCCGACGTGACGGGCAAGCGCATTGTGCACACGCGTCTGGCGCGGAGTGTCACGATCCGGGAGGCCCACGCGGCCGCGGCACTCGAAGTGATGAGTCGGTTCGCCGCGAACCCGAAGTGGCTCATCTACCTGCCGCCGACGATGTCACCGTCGGAGACCACGAGGCGCCAGGACTATCTGGAGTATCCGACGGAAGCGTTCGCGTACTTTCGGCATCAGGGTCTCCCGACCGCCGTGTGCGAGGAAAAGCATATGGGCTCGCGCGCGGTCGTCGTGATCTGCCGCGACGAGAACGCCGCGCGGCGACGGTTCGGCGTTGTTGGCGAAGGCGCGGGGATCGTCTACACGCGCACCGGGCGGCCGTTCTTTGACGATCGCGCCGTCGAGCACGCGCTTCTGGACGTGTTGGGGACGTCGCTCGCTCAATCCGAATTTTGGTCGCGCCTCGACACTGACTGGGTGTGCCTCGACTGCGAGCTCATGCCGTGGTCCGCGAAGGCGCAGGAGCTCATCCGGACGCAATACGCACCGGTTGGTGCAGCGGCCACGGGTGCATTGCCGGTCGCGATTCGCGCATTGGATGACGCGAGCACCCGCGGCCTCGACGTGCACGCATTGCGCGCCCGCTTCGCGGAACGCGCATCCCTCGCGGAGCGATACGTCGACGCGTATCAGCGGTATTGTTGGCCGGTGTCGAGCCTAGGGGATCTCCGATTGGCGCCGTTTCACGTCATGGCGACCGAAGGGGCCGTTCACGTCGATAAGAGTCATGAGTGGCATCTCGCGCAGGTGGGCGAGATCGCCGCGGCCGACGCCTCGGGTGTGATATTTCGAACCGATTCCCGTCGTGTCGACTTGACGGACCCGTCGAGCGAGGCCGGGGCGACCGCGTGGTGGGAGGCGCTGACGGCGGCGGGTGGCGAGGGCATGGTCGTCAAACCGCTGGGATTCGTCGCCGAGGGCCCGCGCGGTCTGGCGCAGCCGGCGATCAAGTGCCGCGGTCGGGAGTATCTCCGGATCATCTACGGCCCGGAGTACACGCTCCCGGCGAACTTGGACCGCCTGCGTTCCCGGGCGGTCAATGCGAAGCGGGGCCTCGCGCTCCGCGAGTTCGCGCTTGGGATCGAAGCGCTCGAGCGGTTCGTCCGGGGCGAGCCGCTGCGGCGGGTACACGAGTGTGTGTTCGGCGTGCTGGCGCTGGAAAGTGAGCCGATCGATCCGCGGCTATAGATTGTCGGCCATGCGACAACTCCCCGTACTGGCGTTCCTCGCGTTCCCCGGTGTCGCGTCGGCCCAGCCGGCGCGCGTCGACAGCGCGATCGCGAAGTTCATGGTGACGAGTCACGCGCCGGGTATCGCGGTGGCGGCCGTGGTCCGCGGCAATCCGGTGTGGGCCAAGGGCTATGGGATGGCGGACCTCGAGAATGCGGTCCCGGTGACGCCGCACACGCTATTCCGCCTCGCGTCAGTCTCCAAGCCGATCACGGCGACGGAGGCGATGATCCTCTCGGAACGTGGGAAGTTGGATCTCGATGCGCCGATCCAACGATACTGCCCGAGCTTCCCCGAGAAGCCGTGGCCCATCACGACGCGTGAGCTGCTCGGCCACCTGGGCGGCATTCGGCACTACAAGTCCGACGCCGCGGACGACCCCGAGATCGGGAATACGAAGCACTTCACCGATGGGATCGCGGGCGGGATCGCGTTCTTCGCCTCCGATACGCTCGTAGCCCAGCCGGGAACGAGGTTCAACTACTCGACGATGGGCTACACGCTCGTCGGATGCGCGATCGCCAGCGCGGCTGGCACCTCGTACGTGGACGCCGTGCGGGAAGATGTGTTTGTACCAGCAGGAATGACCGAAACGCAGGCCGACGACCGGTTTGCGATCATTCGCCATCGGACGCGCTTCTACCATAGAGACTCGACCGGGCAGGTAAAGAACGCGGAGTTCCTCGACGCGAGCTACAAGGTGCCGGGCGGAGGCTGGCTGTCGTCGGCCACCGATCTGGCCAAATTCGAATCGGCGCTCTATCACGATAAGCTGATGCGACGGTCGACTCGCACGCTGATGTGGACCCCGCAACGCACCACGCGCGACTCGGTTACCGGGTACGGCCTTGGGTGGGGGATCGGTGACAGCACGTGCGTCCATTGCGTGGGCCACTCCGGTGGCCAGCAGGGAACCAGTACTTATGTCGTCCTCGATCTCGATCGCGAGACGGGTGTCGTAGTTCTCGCCAACATGGACAGCGTCGACCTAAGCAAGCTCGCACTTTCACTGCTGAAGGAATTGGGACCGTCTGTCCCCTAGTCGTGAGCGCGCCGTGTCTTCCTGCTAAGTTGCGTATATGCTACACGCGCCCTGGTGGGCCGCCCTCGTGTTGCTCGGCCTCTGGCTCTTGAGCAACGCGATCGTCGCCTATACCAGTGGATGGTCCGCTCTCGCTCGGCGCTTCCGCGCCGGTGCACAACCGGACGGCCCGCGACTCGCAGGCCAGGTCGCGCGCAGTCGCAGTACGGTGATGATTCCCACCACGGCGGGACTCTATCTCCACAGTCACCCGCTCGTGTTGTTCCATCCGCCGCTGTTGATTCCGTGGTCGCTGATCCGCTACGCGGGTGGCCACCAATTCCTGTGGCTGCACACGCGCGTGCTCGACTTGGATGGCGTGACGACGATCGGCGTGCGCGACAGCGCGTTTCGTGAGATCACTCCGTACCTCACGGACGCATCGCTGGCGACGAGCGAGGTATCGTCGTAGCCACTGGCTCCGGCAACCACGCCGCGTGGAGCGCCGCGGCGACCCCGGCCCTCCGCCGCACATTGCATTTCTGCAGGACGCGCTCCGTGTGCCGCCGCGCGGTATGCACGCTCATGCCGAGACTCTCGGCCACTTCGCGACTCGACGCGCCGGCGGCGAGGCGTGACGCGACGTCGCTTTCGCGTGGGGTGAGTCCAAACCGCTGGCGGACACTGGGGTCGACCGCGAGATTCCCGCTCACGGTCGCGAGGCCGATGCCGAGCGTGACGGTGCCGTCGGGCTCTGGCCACCTCACCGCTAAGAGCGTGTACGTGCCCCGGCGCGTTTCGACGGCGACGGGAGCGCTGTCGGCATTTCGGGTCAACCGCTTGCGCACGAGTTGGAGCAGCTTGGCCCGCACATCATAGCTGTCCGCGTCTTCCGCGAGCAGGCGGCTGAGGCGCTCGGTCTCTCGAATGTCACGGCCGGCGGCGTCCGTGACCATGGCCGCGAGATCCAGGGCTTGCAGGACTGAAATGACGATTGGTGGGGTCACGTCCTATTAGACGGACGCCAGATGGCGCTTTCCGGTGGGACGCGCTGTACCTTTTTGCCCCATGGCGGCGCGGCAAGAGCTCGAAGCGCTGTTCTTGAGTCACCTCGGCGCCATCGAGCGGATCGCGGGCGCGATTTGCCGGCGTCACGGGATGGCCGGTGACGACGCCGCCGATTTCGGCTCGTGGGTTAAGCTCAAGCTCGTCGAGAACGACTATGCTGTCCTCGGCAAGTTCCGAGGCGAAAGCTCCCTCGGCACTTATCTCACGGTCGTCATCGCAATGCTGGCCCGAGACTACCGGGTCCAGCGTTGGGGCCGCTGGCGCCCCTCCGCCGCTGCCCGCCGACGCGGGAGGATCGCGGTCCAACTCGAGACCTTGGTCTACCGCGACGGGCATCGGCTTGACCAAGCCGCCGAAGTGCTGCGCACGCGGGGAGAAACCGCGCTGTCCGACCGGGATCTTGCGGCGATGTTCGCCGCGCTGCCGGTTCGGGGCCCTATGCGCCCACTCGAGGTTGGTGCGGAGCCCCTAACGGCGATTCCGGCGCCCGAGGTCGTGGACGATGGGGATCGTGACCGTGTAGACGAGACACTGTTCACGGCGCTCGATCGGTTGCCACCCGAGGAGCGCGCAATCTTGCGTATGCGCTATTGGGAGGGCATGAGCATCGCGGATATCGCGCGTGGACTCGGCATGCCGCAAAAGCCGCTCTATCGCCGGATCGAGCGAGCTTTAGCCGAGCTCCGGCGGCATGTCGAGGCGTCGGGAGTGTCGCGCCATCAAGCAATGGCGCTCATCGGCGAGCTGGACCAGTGAAAATGCGGCGCTGGGTTCGTCCAATAGCTGTGGAAACGCGGGGAGGACCGTCGGATGACTGATCCGATGGACGACGCGGAACGGATCGCCGCTCTGCTCGATGGCTCCCTCGATGCGCGCCAGCGCGCCGAGGTGCTGGCGCGCCTTGGCCAGTCTCAGCACGCCCTCGAGGCATTCGTTGATGCTGCTGCGGTGTTGCGAGAGACTGAGGGCCCCGCCAGCGTGCGGCCTAGACGCTGGCGCACGATAGCGACTCCATTGGCGTTGGCCGCCGGCATCGCTATTGTGGCTGTGCTCGTGCCGGCCATCGGACGACAGCGGGCACCGCTCGGCCCCGACGAGCCAGAGCGATTTGTGGCTCTCCTGAGCTCGAGCCCGGTGGTGTTTCCACGCGATTGGAATGGAACCCCATGGACGACGACGCGGGGTGCACTCGAGCCGCTCAGCGACACGGCTCGGGCCATCCGCATTGGCGCACGACTCACCGATCTCGCGCTAGCCACGACGAGCGGCGACAGCGCCATGTACGTCATCGCCGGCAATGTCGCGATGCTGCTCGATCCTATTCCCGCCTCGGCTCCGTTGGCCTCACGGTATCGTGCGGCGACACGACCGGGTGAGATACCGCGCGGCGCATCAGCCGCTCAGATGGCAGGGCAGCAGATGGTGGACCTGGGCGCCTGGATCGAGGCCGCGCGGTTCGCGGCGATGCGCGGCGACAGCACGTTCTTTCAATCGACGGCCAGCGTCGCCATCATGCATCGGATCCCGTTGGAGCTACCGCGCGCCGGCCCACCGGGACAACCGATCGACTGGCGCGCACTGAGTCGTGGTTTGTTCGATCTGCTCTCGAGGCTTGGATCGTAATCGTCAGCCGCCCCCGGAGATCATACACGTGTACGTGCCACCGAATTTATTTATCTCGGGGCAGCAGGGCACTTTCGGACTCGTTGGGCTACCCACTTGTAGTGTCGGGTTTGGCAGGAGGTCGTAGAAGGCCGCGTAATGTGAGGCGCAATAGTCCGCTGGCGGATCGTCCTTCGGCGGCGACCCGGGCTCCTCATCAGCAGGTACGTTCAGCACGAAGAGCGCAACGGACGTGCAGCCCTTCAATGGCCTGAGGGGCGGGAGCGCGTACGCCGGAGGCACTTTCTTATAGTCATGGTAAGGGCGTATCTCCAACCCGTGCACTGGTGCCGTGGTCTGAGGTGAGTCCCAAAAAGCTTTGTAGGGCAACGTCACCGGTTGACCATTGAACGAATCGAAGATTGTAGTGGGCATCTCATTCTCATACTGTCCCTCCTCGAACCACACGTGAGAAGCAATGGACGTGGGGGGAAGCGGCTTGGTGTAGTCGGGTAGCACGCACACCGAAGGTTGAACCCCGAGCATGGTTTGCAATGTGGGGAACCCCTGGGGCAGCGCTGGCGGATTCGGAGCGCCTGATGAAAAGCGGGGCAAACTCAGCCACCAGCGTTCCAACGAAACGCGCACAAAGAACTTGCCTGGTTTTGCTTTGGGGTCCTCCTGCGCGACGTCATAGTAAAGGGCAGCCTGATGCAGGCTGGTCACCACCTGGCCGTAGCTTCCGGCTTTGGTGCCTTTACCGCACCGCGGCAACAAGACGTAACTCTGTCTCGGTGCCGGTGGCTGCACCGGTGGCGTGCAGAGATAGCACAAACCACTGAATGTTATTCTGATCGAGCACGTGTCCGGCTCACCGCAATATCCCGCCAAGCCCGCGCTGCCGGCGGCGACGAACCCTGCGCTCGCATGAAGAAACGCTCGACGCGATACGACTTCTTTTGTCATGTTGCGCTCCGACGAGAATGGGACGAAACAGTCGCTGCGACGCGGCCACTGACGCGCGAGCATTAGAGATGGACCAGCGCGCCCGAATTCTCCCGAACGCGATCGGAAGGCGTGCCATTCTCCTCTCGGTCGTGTTGATGGGAAGTACTGGCTGCCGGGTTGGCGCTGGCCACTCAACGGCCCTTCTGAGCGATCTCGCGGCCGAGACTCGGGGCATGCGGCTGATCGAGCCTCGTCTCTCGATCGCCCGTGACTATTCGGCGTGCCACCCACTCCCCGTGCCGGACACCGCAATCGCACCGGCCGTGTGCGATACGTCAGTGACCACGTCGGAGCGGCTGACAACGCTCGCCTCTCGCACGGCTCGCGCCGCGCGAATGGCCTTGGATCCGGACGCCCTTCACGCCGCTGGACTGATCGACCTGCTGTGGGGCGATCGAGACGCGGCAACTGATCGGTCAATCAAATACCTGACAATGGCGGCGCGCCTCTCCAACCGACCGGCGACAGCGCTGTCCGATCTCGCGGCCGCCTACCTGGTGCGCGCGGGGCGTCGGCAGGATGGTCGGGACTTGATGATGGCCGTCGATGCCGCCGGGCGCGCCGTCGCGCTCGAGCCTAGTAACGCAGCAGCGCACTTCAATTTGGCATTGGCGCTTGATCGTCTCGGGCTCGACGATCAAGCGAAAGCCACCTGGTCGACGGCGATGGCGCTGGAACCTTCACCGGCCTGGCGGGCCGAGATACGGGTGCGTGCGGTGAACGACACGGCACCCAGCCAGATCCAATTGCCGTCATGCCGCGCCGAGGCCGCAGCGTGGCAGCAGGTTGTTGACGTCGCACGGCAACAGGTGGAGTTGGAGGCTTGGGATCACATCCTCGGCGACTGGGGACGCGCCGTTCAGCGCGCCGATACGAGCGCCGCCCGGAAGGCATTGGATTGTGCGATCGCCATCGCCGGAGTGTTGGCGCAAGGGCACCGTGACCTGACCGTGTCGGATGCCGTGCAGGCCATTCGGACCCGACTCCGAGACCACCGATCGGTATTGTCACTCGCGCGAGCGCACGCGAGCTATGCCGACGCGCGCGCTCGATATCTGGCGGGTGACTATACCGGCGCTATGCCGGGATTCGCGCGAGCGGTCGCTTTCGCCGGCGAGTCGCGGTCACTGAGCCTTTGGAGCACGCTGTTTCACGCATCGACTCTGGTGTACAATGGCCATGGCGCCGAGGGTGAGCAGATCATGCGCCAGGTGATCGCGCGGACGGACACGATGCGGTATTCGGGTCTCGCGGGGCGTGCCCGCTGGTCGCTCGGAACAACGCTATCCCGATTCGGCAAGACATGGGACGCGCTCCGCACGTACGGATCGGCGCTATCGCTGTTGCAGCGGGCCGGTGAGACGGAAAATGTCGGCGCGCTGTGCGCACTGCGAGCAGATGTACAGTTG
>DATHNL010000090.1:0-18941 GCA_035486035.1 Gemmatimonadaceae bacterium | reverse complement strand
GGGCGACATCCTGCGCGGCCTGGGATACGCGACCGTGTTCGCCATCATCTCGGCCCGCTTAGGGCTGTGGTGGGGCGAAGGGATGGCGCGACTCCGGCGATGATTAGACGGGCCATAGGCCTGGCGCTGGCGGTACTCGTATGCTCGGCGCACGTCGGTAGCCCGGACGTCTACTACGAGGGGAACGCGGGGCCGTACCCCGTTCTTGTCATCGTGCGCCTTCCCGGCGTCGTGCCGGGCGTGGCCGAGGTCACCGTACACGTCACCGGGCCCGCGGTGGACCGGGTGACGCTCTTCGTCAATCGCTACGATGCCACGACCGCCGCGCCGCCGCCAGAAGACGCTGCGCGTGCAGTCGGGGACTCGGCGACTTTCGTCGGGAAGCTGTGGGTGATGGCCGGCGGGTCCAACAGTGTCACCGTGGGCGTGCACGGCAGTAAGGGCACCGGCACCGCCGTCGTTCCGGTTGTCGCCGTCGCCACGCGCCGCTTGCCTCTCTACCGGTGGCTCGGTGTCATCCTCGGCGCCATTGGCATCTTCCTCTTCGTCGGCGCCGTGTCGATTGGTGGCGCCGCTGTTCGAGAGGCGACGCTGGAGCCTGGCCAGGTACCCGACGCGGCGCATCGGCGCCGCGCGCGGCTCGCGATGGCTGGCACCGGTGTCTTCGTCGCCGCCATGTTGTTTGGCGGGTGGACGTGGTGGAACGACACCGACGCCGAGTTTCAGCAGCGGATGTATCGGCCGTTCACGGTGCGGGCATCAGAGGCGCAGCCCGGGCAGCTCACGTTCGCGATCACCGATAGCGCGTGGCTCGAGCGGCATGATTCCTCGTATGTCAATCAGCGAGGGCGGACCCAGTGGTCGCCGCTCATTCCCGACCACGGGAAGCTCATGCACCTCTTTCTCGTCGCCGACTCAGGGCTCGCGTTTGCGCACCTGCATCCGGCAACGACCGACACGGACACGTTTCGCGCGACCATCCCACCGTTGCCCAAAGGTCGCTATCGGGTGTTCGCCGATATCGTGCACGGGAGTGGGTTCGACCATACGCTCGTCACGACGGTCGATCTCGCCGACTCTCCGTCACCCTATGTACCGAGTGATTCAGACGACGCGTTCTCTGGGGCTGGCGGCTCAGCCATTCTTAAGCTCGGTTCCGACACTGTAAGAGTCGGCGCCCCTGCAGGTCTCCGGTTCGTGGTGTCGGGCATCCAGCCATACATGGGAATGGCGGGTCACGCGGTCGTCGTGCGCGACGACGGGAGCGTGTTTATTCATCTGCATCCCATGGGCACCATCTCGACCGCGGCGCAGATGGTATTGGCGAGAGGGCAGCCAATGTCCATGGGCGCGTTGAGCGACACCGTGTCGTTTCCCTATGCGTTTCCCAAGGCCGGGCGCTACTACGTCTGGGTGCAGGTCAAGCGTGGCGGTCGCATACTCACCGCGCCGTACGTCGTCGTTGCGCAATAACTCGGCGGACGTCGTCGAGTCCCACGCCAAGCGCCCGCAGCGCGACAAGCGAGTGATAGAGTAGATCGGCGGCCTCTTCGACAGCGCGCTCGGCGTCGTTGTCCGCGCAAGCAACCGCTAACTCGGCGGCTTCCTCGCCGAGCTTCTTGAGTCGCATGTTGCGGTCGGCGAGCAATCGCCGGGTGTAGCTCGAATCTGAGCCTTCCGTGGCGCGAGCCGCGATGGTCGCATCGAGCTGCGAGAGCGCATCCTGCGGCGGCGCGTCAAAGCATGAGACGGCGCCGGTGTGACACGCGGGGCCGAGCGGCTCGACGAGCGCGAGGAGCGCATCGCCGTCGCAATCTGGCGTCAGCGAGACGACACGCTGGCGGTTGCCACTGGTGGCGCCTTTGTGCCACAGGCCGCGAGTACGAGAGGTGTAGTGCATCTCGCCCGTGGTCTTGGTGAGCTCGACGGCGTCAGGATCGGCGCCAGCGACCATGAGCACGCGGCCGGTGGTCGCGTCCTGCGCGATGACGGTGATCATGGGTCGAATAACGCCGCACGCGCGGCGGGCGCGATCGACATGTTCGTCGCGATGCCCTCACCGCCGCTGATCGTGGCTTGGCCGTTCCATGTCGTGAAGAGGCCTCCGGCTTCCGTGACGATGATGTACGGAGCCGCTGCGTCCCAGATGGCGAATGCCTCGTCGGCCATGATCTCCGCGCGCCCGGTTGCGACCATGACATAACCGAACCCGTCTCCCCACGTTCGCGCGACCTTTGCGGCATCGGCGAGCGCATCCCAACGCGCGCGGCGGTCGGGGCGTTTGTGGAACCGATCGTCGCTCGTCAACACAGTCGCATTGGCAATAGTGTCGATCTTCGAGACCGAGCAACGCGAGCCGTTCCACCAAGCGCCTTCGCCGATCGCGGCGCCGACCATCTCGCCCGCGGCGGCACAGTTGACGGCGCCGGCCAAGACGGTGTCGCCCTCGACGAGCGCGACGAGTGTCGCCCACAACGGGACGCCGCGAACGAAGGATTTCGTGCCGTCGATCGGATCGATGAGCCACCGCCGCCGAGCATCAGGGCGTTCCGTGCCGAGCTCCTCGCCGACGATCCCGTCTTTCGGAAATTTCTGCGCGAGCCACTCGCGGGCGCGCGCCTCGGCCGTGCGATCGGCGACGGTCACCGGGGATCCGTCGTTTTTCGTTTCGACGACGAGCTTGGGGTAGCCGAAGTACTCCATGGCGGTGTCGCCCACGACCTGGGCGAGCTCGATCACCGCATGCAACAGACTCACAGGCGGCATGGGATCCCCGCGCGGGTGACGGTGGCCTTGATCTCGCCGACGGTTGTGATGCCATCGTGCACAATCCCGGCGACAAGGGCCGCGTCGGCGTCCGCTAGTACGTCGGCGACATGTTGGGGATTGCCGGCTCCGCCGGACGCGACAACCGGCACGCTCACGGATGCGGCGATCGCACGCGTGAGCTCCAGGTCGTATCCCTCACGCGAACCATCGCGCTCGATGCTGGTCAACAAGATCTCTCCTGCCCCGTGTTCGACACACGTTCGAGCCCACTCGATGGCGTCCAGCGTTGTCGGCGTGCGGCCGCCGTGCGTGTAGACCTGCCCATCTTTTGCGTCGATGCTCGCCACCACACATTGTGAGCCGAATTGCCGCGCGGCTTCGGTCAATAAGGCTGGGCGTGTGACGGCGGCCGAGTTGATGCTGACTTTGTCGGCGCCGGCGCGGAGCGTCCGCGCGATATCGTCAACCGAGCGGATCCCGCCGCCGATGGTCAGCGGCACGAACAGCCGTTCGGCGGTTCGGCGAGCCGTGTCGAGCAACGTCGCTCGCCCATCGGCGCTGGCCGAGATGTCGAGAAACACGATCTCGTCAGCGCCCTGCGCTTCGTAGCGCTCGGCGAGCTCGGCCGGATCGCCGATATCGCGCAGCGACTCAAATCGCACGCCTTTCACGACTCGCCCGCCGTCGACGTCAAGGCATACCACAATGCGCCGCATCATTTCGTGCTCATGACGGCGCCCGTGTCGACGAGCGCCTGACGCAGCGCCAGCCCGAGCGCTTTGAACGCGGCCTCGACGATGTGGTGCCGGTCATGTCCCCGGAGCACGCGCACGTGCAGCGTCGTACGCGCGTTCGTGGCGAACGATCGCATCCAGTGGTTATACAGCCCGCTCGGCAACTTGCCGCGATAAAACGGGCGGCCGCCGATGTCGAGCGCGACCTGTACGAGCGCGTCGTCCATGGGGATGGTCCGATCGCCGTACCGCGCCGCGCCCGCGGGAGCGAGCAGCGCGATCGATTGGCCGAGGGCGATCGCGACGTCCTCGACCAGATGGTGACGGAGGTCGCCGGCGGCGGTGACGCGGAGATCGAGCGCGGCGTAGTGCGCGAATGTCGTCAGCATGTGATCCAGGAACGGCTCGCCGGTGACGATGCTGGTCTCGGGTGCTGTGGGGTCCTTCGCGGGCTCGATCCGCACCTGGATCCGCGTCTCCTTGGTTTCGCGCGTGACGATGGTCATTCGCCGAACTCCGAGGCCGCGGCGCGCGGGTCGATGGCGCCAGTGTACAGGGCCATGCCGACGATCGCGGCCGCTACGCCGCGATCGGCGAGCGCGCGGACATCGGCCAAGGTCGCGATCCCGCCGGCGGCGTAGACCGGGAACGCGGCAGCCTCGGCCACATCCTCCATGAGCGGTAGGTCCGCTCCACGCAGTTGGCCTTCGCGGTGCACGGCAGTCACGAGGAGTCCCGCGAGCGGCAGCGCGTTCAACTCTTCGATGGCATCGAGCACGTCAACCGGCAGCGATCGGCTCCAGCCGCGCGTGACGACGCGCCGGTCGAAGACATCGGCGGCCACGACCAGCTCATCCGGGAACCTCGACGTCATTTCGTCGAGCCACTCGGCATCTTCCAACGCGCGCGTGCCGACGATGACGCGCCGGGCGCCGTCCGTCAGTAGCTCTTCGATCCGGTCGAACTCGCGTACGCCGCCGCCGACCTGGATTTCGGCGTCGGACGTCGTCAGGATCTCGCGCACGAGTCCGACATTCGAGCCGCGGCCGGTGGCGGCATCGAGGTCTACCACGTGCAGGTGGTGGAATCCTAGCTCCTCCCACCCTCTGGCTACCGCGCCCGGATCGCCAAGTCGCACGCGTTCGTCATCGTAGGAGCCACCTACGAGCTGAACACACGCGCCAGCGCGGAGGTCGACGGCTGGGATCACGATCATAGGGCTCCTAGAAATTCACGAATGAAGCGCACGCCAGGGGCCGAGCTCTTCTCGGGGTGGAATTGTACACCCACGACGTTACGCCATCGGACGGCCGAGGGGAACCGGTCGCCATCTTCGACCGTCCAGGCGGTCACAACGCCCTCGTCCACCGGGCGGCACGCGTAGCCATGCGCGAAGTAGGCGACATCTGGTTCTGATCGAGGCTTCGCCTCGCTCGCCTCGCTCGCCAAAAAGTGTACACCAGGAACGATCGGCGTAGCTGCGCGCTTATCGCACCAGTCCACAGCGTTCCACCCCATGTGCGGCACGCGCGAAGCGCGTAGCCGCGTGACTCGGCCGGCGATGATGCCGAGTCCGAGGACGCCAGGGCTCTCGTCGCTCGTGTCGAAGAGCAGCTGCATGCCGAGACAGATGCCGAGGCACGGCAGGCCAGTGGCGAGGGCGGTGGCGAGGGCCGCGCGGGCAGGCGCGAGCCGCGAAGCGGCCGTGCCGAATGCGCCGACGCCGGGCAGTATGATGGCGTCGGCCGAGAGCAGGGCCAGCGGGTCGGTCTCGATGGAGACGTCGATGCCGGGGGCGCACAGCGCCTTGCCGAGGGAGTGCAGGTTGCCTGCACCGTAATCAAAGACGGCCAATCGCATCGATGCACGCTTGCATGAGATCCCACGGTCCGATGGTCACCCGGTACCCGTCGTCGAACGCCCGCACCGCGATACCGCCCTCGCGCAGTCGCCGCGCGATCTCTGTCGCATTCGACGCCGGCACGAATACGAAGTTCGCGTCGCTCTCGAGCGCGGCGATTTCACCCCGAAACCGTTCACGATTCTGGCGGACGAGCCCGATGCGCTCGGCGACCCAGGCCCGATCGTCAGTCAATGCCGCGATGGCCGCGCATTCCGCGACGCGGTTGACTTTATAAGGGCCGCGCGATTTCTCGATCTCGGCGATGACCGATGGAGCGCCAACAGCATACCCCACGCGAAGCCCGGCGAGTCCGAACGCCTTCGAGAGCGTCCGCGTGATGACCAAGCGATCAGAGCGTACGAGAAGATCGATGTCCGTTCGGTCCGCGAACTCGGCGTAGGCCTCGTCGATGATCACGTATCCCGGTGACTCGGACACGATAGCCTCGACCGCGCCCCGCGATAGCGAACGACCGTTTGGATTATTGGGCGAACAGAGATATGTGACTTGCGCGTGCGGTGCCAGCATCGCCTCGGGATCGATGTCCCAATTGCTCATTGAGACTGGCACTGGAACGAGCGCGTTCATTCGAGCGAACGTCCCTGCCATGGGAAAGGTCGGCACCGAATGCGCGACTCGTTCGCCCGGCTCGGCCAGCGCGCGGAAGGCTGAATCCAAAACATCGTCTGAGCCGCAACCCGTCACGATCATGTCGGGTGTGACACCGAGATATTCCGCGATCGCGGACTTCAGCTCGCGCGCGTAGACGCCTGGGTAGCGTGTCGCGATGCCCGCAGCGGCCGCTGCAGCGGCTGATGCGGCGGGTGGCATGCCCCACAAGTTCGTGTTGTCGCTAAGATCGATCGCGCACGGCTGTCGATCGTTGGCGTACAGGTGCACGTCGCGATAGGCACGCCTCATCATCGCGCCTCCCACGCCCAGGCCCGCGCGGCACTCGCGTGCGCGCTCAACCCTTCGGCCTCGGCGAACACGGCGGTGTCAGCGGCCAATCGCGCGGCGGCCGCGCGATCGACGCGCGTGTAGCTCGTCCACCGCACGAAATCCTGCGTCGAGAGACCGGAGTACGATCGCGCCCACCCGCCGGTGGGCAATACGTGATTCGCGCCCGTCAGGTAGTCGCCAAACGTGACGGAGCTCGTCTCGCCGAGAAATACAGCGCCGGCGTTGCGGATTCGGGCGAACACGGCCATCGGATCGGCGACCGCCAATAGCAAATGCTCAGGGGCCCACTCATTCGCGAACGCGATCGCGTCGTCGATTGACGCCACGTCGCGGCCGACCGTGACCACGGCTACCCGCGCTCGCGGATCGTGTTCGGCCTGTGCCGCCACCTCCCGCGCGATGACAGCGGGATCGGCAGCCTCGTCGGCGATGACGAGAAGCTCGCTCGGGCCCGCGGGTGCTTCGCTCGCGACGACACCAGCGAGTTGCAGCTTAGCCTCGGCCACGTACACGTTGCCCGGGCCGACGATCTTGTCGACGCGCGGGATGGTGCCTGTGCCATAGGCCATGGCGGCGATCGCGCCTGCGCCGCCTACCGCGAAGACGCGGTCGACACCGGCCATCTCGGCTGCCGCCAACAGCGCGGCCGATGGTCGCGGGGAGCACACGATCACCTCGCGCACTCCGGCGACTCTCGCTGGGATCGCGCCCATCAGCAGGCTACTGGGATATGTTGCGCGCCCTCCGGGCGCGTAAATCCCCACACGCGACAATGGATCGGGTCTCCGGCCGACCACGACGCCTGGTTCTGTTTCGACTTCAACCGCTTTCGGCGCGAATGCCGTGTGGGCGGTGCGTAGGTTCGCGATGGCGTGTGACATCGCTTGCCGGAGTGACGCCGAGATCTCGGCGCCGGGCGGGATCTCGAGCGCTTCGAGCGTCACGCCGTCGAGCTCGCGAGCGAGAGCAAACAGGGCTTTGTCGCCGTCCTCGCGCACGCGCGCGATGATGGCCGCGGTGTCAGTCGCGATCGTCATGGTGCGATCGTCATGGCAACAGACGCTCGATGCGAGTGACGAGAATGCCCTCGGCGCCCAGACCTTTGAGCGCGGCTATCGTGCGATAGATACCGTCTGCTGGAACGACGGCGTGGACGGCCACCATGTCGTGGCCGTTCATGATGTCGATGACTGTTGGGCCGTTGAGGCCGGGCAATACGGCGGTGACGCGGTCGAGTGCTGTCCGCGGGACGTTGGCCATGAGATACCGCTTGCCGCGGCCACGCACGACCGAGTCGAGCGCCGTCACGAGATCTTCGAGATCGGCACGCTGCTTCCCGGCGACGAGCCGGGCGGTCGATTCGAGGACCGTTGCGAGCTCGCGAAGGCCGTTTGTTTTGAGCGTCGACCCTGTCGAGACGAGATCGACGATGACGTCGGCGATCCCCAAGTGCGGCGCCACCTCGGCGGCACCTGAGACCGGGACGATCGAGACCGGGCGGCCGAGCGACTCGAAGTAGTTGCGAGTCAACCGGGGGAAGACGGTCGCCACACGATGATCGGTGATGTCGTCCAGCGACATGATGCCGCTCTCCTCATGCGATGCGACGACGAGTCGGCATCGACCGAACTCGAGGTCGAGCAACGTCTCGAGCGCGCGATCGGACTCGGCCACGAGATCCCACCCCGTAACACCGGCGTCAGCCGCGCCGTCGGCGACGAACTCGGCGACATCTTGAGCGCGCACGAAGAGCGCCTGGAACTCGCCGCCGAGTGAGGCAGTGAGCGCGCGGTCGCCCAGGGCGCGCACGCCAAGGCCAGCCTCAGCGAAAAGAGCGCGCGCTTCGTCGGCCAATCGACCCTTGTTGGGCAAAGCGATTCGGAGCATAAAAAAAGCCCGTCCTTATGGACGGGCCGCGTGGCTGCTCAGGTTGGAAGTGTCGGGCGCTAGCCCATCATCCACTCACGCACCAGAGCGCCGCGACCCGTCGGGCCGTGGCTATGCGCGTGATGATGGTGCCGGAGCGTCGTTTGCATCGGTGGCTGGAAAATCTAGTCATTTGTGAATAGCTTCACAAGCGCTACATGTGGGCAAAAAAGTGAACGACACTGGAGGCTTTTTAACATGCTGAGAAACAAGCTGATGCTCGCGGCGAGCGTAATGGCGCTCGGTGCGTGCGGCGGCGGTGACAAGACTGCTGACAACAACGCGGCCAAGCCGGCCGATACGACGGCGGCAGCCACTGCCACGGCGGCGCCTGCCGGTGGCGCAGCAGCGCCCGCGGGTGCGACCGTAGCCGCGGCGCCGATTACGGGCAAGACCGTCGAAGTGAAGATGATCGGCGATGCGCAAGGCTATCGCTTCGATCCCGCGACCATCACGGTCAAGGTGGGCGATGGCATCAAGTTCACCAACGTCACCGGCGGTCCGCACAACGTGACGTTCTTCGCGGACAGCATCCCGGCTGGTGCGAGCGCGGCGTTGAATGCGAACATGCCGAATACGACCTCGCCGCTGACGGGTCCGCTGCTCATCAACGCGAACGACACGTACACGGTCTCGTTCGCGGGGACGAAGCCTGGGGCGTATCACTTCTACTGCACGCCGCACCTGGCGCTCGGCATGAAGGGTGTGATCACGGTCCAGTAGGACCACCACTCGTCTGGTGCGTCCAACATGGCTGGCGGCGCGGGCGCGGAATGCGCTCCGCCGCCCGCTGCGCATCGGGGGCGTGAGCATCGCGGTCTTCTTGATCGCACTCGTGACGCTCGTGTTGATCCCGCGGCAGGCCAATCGGGCCGCGCGTGTCCTTGCGCCGCGGCCCGAAGACTATCCCGACACGACGCTGCTCATTCGCCGGGCATTGGCCGCCCACGATGGCGTCAGCGCCGCCGACTCGGCGCTCGGCCGCACGCGCACTCGCGCGCTACGCATCGCGGCGGCGGATACGCTGCCGCCCGCGCTTGCGGCTCGACGTGATTCGCTCGCGGCCGGCATCGCCGAGCTGACTCGCGTTACCGCTCACGCCGAGCTCTCGCCACTGCCGGCGTCGTATCGCGCGGTCGCCCAGGCGCGCGCGCTGCGCGGCGATCCGAGAGTCAAGGTGCTCGGGGATTCGCTCGACGACATCATTCGGGCTCGAGAAGCGTTCAGCACGACCAGCGGCGGCGTCGATCCGATCTACGTCGCGCTCACCGCGCGGATGAACGCGATTGGACGGTCGTTGCTCAATGTCGCCGAGGCGAAGCGCGCGTCGCTGCGCAATCAGGTCGCCGTGCTCGGTGGCTCGCTGCCATCGGCGCCGGCAGTGGCGGCGGAGACGTTGCGCGCTCACCGGAGGCTCGATTCGCTTCTCGCCGTCGACTCAGCGGCCGAGATCGCCCTCGGCGGTGCGCGCGTCTACATCGGAGTGCTCGATCAGCGGGCCGAACGCGCGCGCGAGCTCGCCAACGTCAGCGCGCCGCCGATTGCGTTGCTCGCCGCGGCGCTCGTGCTCGGTGCTGCCGTCGGGTTTGCGGTGACGTTCGGCATCGAGGTGGCGCAGCCGCGCGTGGCGGATCGGTACGAAGCCGAGCGGTTGACCGGTGCGCGGACGCTCGCGGTGCTGTCGCCTCCGCGACCCCATCCGGAGCGGATGCGTCGTTCGACGGATAGCGCGCTTTCGCCGTTGATCGACGCGACATCGGCCGAGTATCGGTTGTTGTACTTGGAGCTCGTCGGCGATCGCCAGGCGTCCGAGTTGCCGATCGTGACGATCGCCGGCGACGAATCCGAGGTCGTCGCGACGGTCGCATCGAACATCGCGGTCGCGGCCGTCTATGACTCACGAAACACGCTACTCGTGGACGCCGAGCATGCGGCTGCTCCGGCAACGCATATCGTCGGGGCTCGCATCGCGCCAGGCGTCGCTGACGTGCTCGGCGGGCTCGTGGCCTGGGCCGACGCGATCGTGACGGTCGTCATCGGGCGCGATCTGCGGCTCGATGTCATTCCGGCTGGTAGCGCTGAGATCCCCGTCAGCTCTCCGCCGGCGGCCGCTGGTCACGCGTTGCGCGACGATCTCGCGCGCTTGGCGCGACGGTACGATCTCATGATCGTGGTTGCGCCTGAGAGCGTGTCACAGATCGGACCGGCGAGCGTTCTTCCCGGCGCGGCGGTCGTTATGTGTGCGCGGATCGCGTACACATCGCTCGAACGTCTCAGCACCTCGGTCGAGAGCCTCAAGAGCTCCGGCAGGCGACTCGCCGGCGTTGTCTTGTGGGACTCTGACTCGGCGCCCATCACTCCGCGGCGGTAGACGCCAACGCGCGGACCCGATCGAGCGTGTCGATCTCGGCCACCGTTTTGTCATCGCGTACGCGCACGATGCGGGGGAACCTCAGTGCATAGCCCGCGGCGTGGCGCTTTGATGGCTGCACGATGTCGAACGTGACCTCGAGCACGATCTCGGGCCGGACGACGTGATAGCCACCGTGCTTCGTGATCGTGAGTGCCTCGAACGTCTTCGTGAGTGACGCGATCTCGGCGTCGGTGAGGCCGTTGTAGGCTTTGCCGACGTCGAGCAGCGTTGGGTCGTCTTCTGATTTGCGAACGGCGAACGTGTAATCAGAGAGTACGTCGCGACGCCTACCGTGTCCGCGCTCGACGGCCGTGACGACAACGTCGAGCGTGTCCTCGGCGCGTTTGAGCTTGATCCAGGTCTTGCCGCGACGGCCAGGTGTGTAAGGGGAGCCCAGGTCTTTGATGACGAGGCCCTCGTTGCCCGCCTCTCGGGCTCGTGCGAATGCGGCCTCGATATCGTCCACGGTCTCTGCCCGTTCCATCGGCGCGAGCTGGATCGATCCGAGTGCTTCCAAGCGACGGCGTCGCTCGGTGTATGACTCGTCGATGACGAGCGCCGCGTCCTGAGCGAGGATGTCGAACACCATGAACCTCACGGGCACCTCGCGGATGATCGCTTCGCTGGGCGCTTTTCGCCCCAAGCGCTGTTGCAGTGCCAGGAAGGAGTTCGCGATGAGCTCGCCGTCGAGAATAAGGCCGGCGGCGGACGTCAGCGGCGATAGAGCGGCCACCACGTCGGGATACCCTCGCGTGATGTCGTCGAGCGTGCGCGAGAACAGCGCGACACGACCATTGGCCAGGTGCGCCTGAGCGCGAATGCCATCGTATTTATTCTCAATCGCGCAGGGGAACTCCGGCGTGCCGTGCGGCTGCGCCAACATGAATCCGATGGGATGAAATAGCGCGAGCGCCGCGTGCTCTAGGGTCCCGTCGCGCGCCATTTGCGCGACTTCCCCGATATCGCCGCGCAGCAAGTTCGCTCGGCGAATCGAAACAAGCGGCCGACCGAACGCTCGGGCGAGGGCTTCCTCGACCTGGGCTTCTTTGAGCCCGATGCGCAACTCGCCGCCGAGGAGCTTGACGACAAATCGAGCTTCCAGGCCGCCGAGTGTGGCGAGCCACTCGCGGATGAGTGCCCGACGGGCGTTCGTGCCCTTCGCCGCAGCGAGCTGCGCGAAGCGTGCGGCGACGGCTTCCAGTGTCGTGCCCGAGGGTGGCCGATCGGCGAGCAGCTCGCCCGTCAGGTCGCCGAGATCGCCATGTGCGAGATAGCGAGCGCCGAGCTGGTCGGCGGCATGACCGGTGATGGCGCCGAGCGCTTCCCAGACGATCGAGCCGCCAACTTGCGTGGTCCGCGCGTCGTGCCGGGCGAACACGATCCCTGAAAAGAATCGCGCGGCGATGGCGAGCGACTCGCCATCCAGTGTAGCCAGGTAGCGTTCGACGAACGCGCTCTTCTCGAGACGCTTGGTCGTCGCGCGTACCGCCTCGGCAGTCTCAGCCCAGCGCTGTAAACTATCCGGCATGTGGGCGGATACGTTGATGGCCGCGGAGAAAGCGCATCTGATTCGGGTCCTGGTGTGGGCGCTCACGTGCGTCCTCGCCGGAACCGCCGTGCTGGCGGTGCTCACCGTGCGGCGGTGGACCTCGGCGCTGCTGAGCGCGTTCGCGATTCAAACGATCGCCTTCGGGGTATTTGAAGCGACGGTCGCGTCTGTGGCGCTGTGGGGTCTCGTCCTTCGGGACTTGAGCGCGGCGACGCGGCTCGACCAACACATGCGGTTCGAGACCGGGCTCGACGTGGGTTGCATCGCCATTGGGGTGACGCTGGTGCTGACGACATTGGGATGGACGCATGGACGGCGGCTCGGCGGCGTCGGTGCCGGTCTGGGAATTATAGTGCAGGGGGCGGCACTGCTCGCGCTCGACGAGCGATTCCTCGCGATCGTGCGCGGATTCGTTTAGATTCGACGACCCCCATGACAATCGGGTATTCCGACCGCATCAACCACGCGTTCGCGTTCGCGGCGAAGCATCACGATACGCAGGTCCGCAAAGGGACGGCGCTGCCGTACTTGACGCGTCCGGCGAACGTGGCCGTGATCCTCACGCGCTATGGACAGTCCGAAGACACCGTGCTCGCGGGCATTCTGCACGGGGTCATCGAAGGGTCCGTGCGTGATGGGTATACACGCGAGGAGCTCGACGAGTGGATCGGGAACAAGTTTGGACGCCCGGTGCTCGAGACCGCGCTCGCGGTCACTGAGCGGCGAACGGATGACGACGGGGTCGAGCTCTCGCCGGAGGAGCGCAAGCGCGATGCCGTTGTGCGTCTGTCGGGCGCATCGACCGACGCGCGTTGGGTGTGCGCGGCCGACGCGCTGCACAGCATCGGGACCGTGCTCGCTGACCTCAAGCGCACGGAGTACCCGGAGACCGTCTGGTCCCGTATCTCGCGAGGGCGCGAAGGGACGATCCGCTATTACCGGACGGTATGCGATCGGCTGGCCGAGGTGGGGTTCGAGGCGCCGATTCTCGGGGAGTTGCGCCGTGCCGTCGAAGCGGTCGAGCAGCACGGCGCGCCGGCGTTCAGGGGATAATTTTCTCGTCCGTGGGGAATGCGCAGATGCTTCCCACACTTTCGAACGGACCGCGAACCGATCCCCAGCCCCAGCGTGGGATGTGATCGTTCGGGCCCGTCGGGTTGCTATCGGACGCCGAGTTCATTACGGCGATGCGGGTGCCCCATTCGATATGGGCCGCGAACGCTGAGCGAAATTCCGGATCGCTTGGCAATCCCACTTCGTCCGCTGCCTCGTTGATCAGCGTCACCCAGCGGTGGCGCTGCTGTTCGGTCAGGTGGCGTCCCACATGATGCTGCACCATGTCTCGCATCGCGGCGTTCTCTGATCCAGTGCCAGAGTACGTTGGGCCCGCTCCGAATCCCTGAGCGATGAACGCGGCCACGTGCTTGGGATGATCCGGGCCCATTTGAGCGAACACTGGGGCCAGGATAGAGTCCTTCATGACTTTGGCGTAAAACGCTTTCGTCAGGCGTTCGAACGCCGGGAGTCCGCCGGCGTACTCCGCGACAGTAGGAATCGACATGCGCGGAGTCTCGCCAGCGGCCCCGCATCGCGCAATCGCCGATTTGGGCTATAGGCGAACTAGTCCTTGTACGGGTCAAACTCGTTCGCGCCTGCCATGACGACAATGAGCGGTCGAAGCGTGTGCACGATTTCGATCGTGTCGCTCTGGGCGGTGAGTACATCTGGTAGTCTGCGATAGACGTGCGGGCTCTCATCCAGCCCGCCGCCGCGCAGCACCACGCCCTTCTCGGCCACCCACCCTCTCATCATGTTGCCGGTGACCTGCGTCTTGGCGGCGCTTCGTGACATCACACGGCCAGCGCCGTGCACGGTCGAGTACAGGGCCGCGCGCTGCAGCGGCGAGTCACCGGCGGTGCCGCGCACGATCACGGCGTCGTCGCCCATCGAGCCGCCGATAAATCCCATCTGCCCGGGAAACGCCGGTGTTGCGCCCTTGCGCACGACGATCAGCTTCTCGTCGTCGTGGGTTTCACGCCAGGCGAAGTTGTGGTGATTGTGCACGAGCTCCTTCTCGCGGCCGCCGAGGATGCGTACGACTTTGCGCGCGACCCACTCGCGGCCGGCGTAAGCGTAGCGGCCTGCCAGGTTCATTAACGTCCAGTAGTCGTGGCCGAGCGGAGCGGTGAGGTCGAGCAGCACCTCGCGTTCCGGCGCGCGCTCGCGCCAGGTCTTGCCTTGCGATAGAGCGAGGAAGCCGCTGGCGATCGTGTGGCCGAATCCGCGGCTGCCGAAGTGTACGCCGACCCATACCGTGTCTGTCTCGTCGGCGAAGACATCGACGTAGTGGTTGCCGCTGCCGACGGTGCCGAGTTGCGCACGCGCCTTGTCCTGTAGCGCCTTGCGCTCCTTTGGCGGCACTGCGTCCCAGCCATCCTCATCGAACAGCGCGTTATCGGTGGGTGCGTCGTTGGCGCGATTACTACGGCCGATCCCGAAGCTGATCGTGTCCGCGATTTCGTCGGCCAATGGCTCCAGTTTGCCGAGGCGGTCGGCTGTGAGATTCGTACGAATCGCGGCGTTGCCGCAGGCGATGTCGAAGCCGACGCCGACCACGGATACCTGCTCGCGGTACGCCGCGACTCCGCCGATCGGCATCGTGAAGCCCACGTGGCCGTCGGCCATTAGCGCCACGCGCACGGCGCGTGAGGCGACATCCCTCAGCTGAGCCAACGTCTGGTGGTCGTGGGTTCCGAAGATCTGCATGTCAGTGCTCATAAGTGTTGGATAACGATGATACGAGTGTCGCTGGGCTAGTTATATCTCTCAGCGCTGAGTGTGAGCGAAGCGGAGCAGCCAGGCGTGGGTGTTGTCAGGCACTGTGTCGTAGCAACCGGTGGGTCACCAAACGCTAGTGGTCACCCGGGTGGTGGAACTGGTAGACACGGATGTTCGGCAGACATCTGAGCGCAAGCTCATACGGGTTCAAATCCCGTCCCGGGTACCCTGGTTGCCATGTGCATTTTCGCACGTTGACGACGGGTGCAGCCGATTCCTATATTGTTGGTGCTTTCGCTCAGATGTCTGCCAGGAAGAGCCCCGAGGAGAAATCCCCGGGGTTCTTTCTTTTAGAACTCCGCGATGACTTGCGGTGTGTTCGGATCAAACCCAACGACGTCGAGCATGCCAGCGTCGTCTGGGTCCGCAATCGTGAAGTCGTTCGCGGTCATCGCCACGACAACGAGCTTCGCGGCAATGCCCATGCGCTGCCGGTACTGCCGCAGCGCCTCGGCCGGATGAATGGAACCGGCCCATGTCTCGTTGTCGGTGAGGACAACAAACAGGTCCACCGGCCACTTGTGCTTCGCTGCCTCGACCATCGGCAACGCGCAATCCGTCCCACCGAACGGAAGGTTCGAGATGGACTTGACGACGTCGTCCAACCGCTGGCGCGGCGAGATCGCCAATGACGTGAGTGTCTTGGTAAATGCGACGAACCGATGATGGGGCTCGGTCGCCGCCGTGACCAATGCCATGGCCGCCGTGGCCTCACGGCAGGACAGAAAGTTCATGCCGAAGACCGGCGCGGACATGGAACCGGACACGTCGAGCGCCAGCATCACGCGCCGTTTCGTGCTCGGCGCGTTGGCGAACGTGAGATAGAACGCCGCGTCCAGCGCATCGACGATCGCGCCGACCGGGGCCCAGCACAGCTTGCCTTTCATTCCGTGTCCCTGCGCGTAGGTCTTGAGCGCGGCGAGCACGGCGATCGGGTGGATCCGTGCGGAGGCCAGTGCATCGCGATCGGTAAGACGACCGACGATCGTCCGCGTGGTCGTGCTGTCAGGCGTCAACAGGCCGTTCGCGCTCATGACACCGAGGTTCCGGATCATGGCGGTGAGCGGCATCGCCGGCAGCAGGGCTGTCCATGTGCCGGCGTGAGCCAGGAGCTCCGTCGGCACCATCTCGCGCGTCAGCCGATGTGTGGCGATCACCTGGGCGGCCGCATCGGGCTTGAGGCGCGCGAGCGATGCGACCGCTTCGACGAACGTGACGACATCGGCGTCTGGGGCGACGCGCGACGGCGTGCCGACTTCGAGCGTCTCCCGCGTGGCGTAGCGGAAGAGGTAGTCGTGCGTTGCCGTCGGAGGCGCCGGGTGGGCGAGCCGCAGTGTGTCGCGGTGCGACCAACCGTCGCGTGCGCGGTACTTGAGCAACTGATAGGCGAGCGTTGCGGCCGGGCGCGCCGTGTACCAGCGCGCGACCGCCGTGCGGGGGCCGCGTCCCCAGCCGCGAAATCCCTTGAGGTACTGCGCCCAGTGGAACAAGTGCGTTCCCGTGCGGGCTACCTCGTGGAGCGCAGCGAACGCCGCCGCGCGAGTCAGTGCATCCTCGGCGCTCGCCGCCAGGGCCAGCGCGAACAATGCCGGGTCGTTCGACGGCGCGCGGCCGGCAGTCGAGATCTCGACGATGCGCCGGACCGCGCGCGGACCGTCGGCGGCGATGCAAGCAATGGCGTTCGCCGCGTTCTCGCGGGTCAGTTGCCGCTCGCGGATGTAGTATGTCCCGCGCTCCGTGCCGAAGATCAGGAAGCGGTCGAAGCGCTTCCACGGATCGACGGCCCACGTCCAGCCGCCCGCCGAGTTCGGGATCTGCGCCGAGCCCGGGATCGGCTCGGACTGCGGAGTCGCCTGGCGCTTCAGGCGAGTCGCGAAGTGCTTGGTGAAATCCAACATGGCTCGCCCTCCGGGGTGAGTGTGAAATGGTTTGGTGAACAGTGATTCGATGCCGAGCCCGCGGGCTCGAACCGCGGCTGCGACCAGGTCGATAACCCTCAACGTCGGCCCATGAGTGGGCAAAAATGTGCCGAGGGAGAAACTCGGCACCGAACCACAAAGGGGTGACTCGACGCGAAGCCCCGTGGAACGGGGGGCCGCCCTAAGAACCGGCGTATGATAACCCTCGCACTTCGGCCCATGAGTGGGCGAGGCGTCATGAGAGGGAGGGATCAGCGCCGAGTCACGAAGAAGGCTGGCAGGACTCGAACCTGCGTCCGTCAGTGTCGATAACCCTCGTCCTTCGGCCCGAAACCGGGCGAGGTATCGGCGAGGATATTTCTGATGCTCTACCTACTGAGCTACAGCCTTCGGTGTCAGAACCGCCGGCGCGACTTGAACGCGCGACCTCTTCGTTCGTAGCGAAGCGCTCTTTCCGCTGAGCTACGGCGGTACGTAAGAAACGAGTGACCGCCGCCAGCGACTCCGACACACAGGGAGTCGCGTTCGCCAGCGAGCGGAGTGCCAACGACGGCCACTCGGTTTTCCAGCACGATCGGTTGTCAAACAGCGTGGACAAAAACGAAATCGCCCCACCTGCCGATCGTGTGCAGGTGGGGCGATTCTCGGGTGGACGTTAAAGCGCTTCAGTCGCTTTGTGTCCCCGATATACCCCCTGCACACACGTCACCCAGCGCGAGCCGGTCCATGACCGGTCGCGTAATGGCGTATTCACTCTGTGATCGCAAAAATTCTGGATGCATGTTCTCGCAGGGTTAGACCAAAAAAAGAGTCGCGTCACCGAACAACCTCGATATCGGGACGCGACTCCCAGGCGACCAAGCTATATACGACCCTATTGCTCGTCAAGCCCTCACATGTACTGCTACACGTATCGCGCGACCGCCATGCAGATAATCGAGAGGACCAACAGCGTCGCCGTGATGCGACCGCCGAGTATGAGGCGATTGCGAAGCGCGGCGGCCTGGGCCGCGGTGTCGGGACCCGGGGGCAGCTTTCCGAGCTGAGCGGCCGCGCGGCCGCTGATCGCGCCGCCGGCGATGCCGGCAACGATCGCGAGCAGCGCGCCGATGCCCAGCGTCGTGGCCTGTGCCGAATGATCGCCCCAATGCAGGCGCCACATGAGGTAGAGGCCGGAGAAGAACGTCAGCGCCGCCGCGCCGCCCGCGATGCGCGAGCCAGACTTCGCCATGTACTCGCCAAAGGCGCCGCGGCCCTCGGGGGCGAGGTTGGGCATGACGATGGTCGCCAGGACGACGGCGAATCCCGCCCAGATGACACCGGAGAGAATATGGATCGCGCGGGTGATTGCGATTAACGTCATGTGTGAGCTCTCTCGTAATTAGTCTTACAGAGTGTATAGTCGATTTACTTTCGCCCGTCAAGCGCCGGTGACGCCACGTCCGTACCGCAGTCCCAGCCGTCGCGCGGCCGCCGAGGAGACGCGGAGTCGCATCTTGCGCGCCGCCAGGGAACTGTTCGCATCGGCCAAGCCGTTCTCGATGGAGGCGGTGGCGAAACGCGCGCGCGTCACGCGCATCACGATCTATCATCAGTTCGCATCGAAGGCCCACCTGCTCGAGGCAGTCTTCGATGAGTTCGCGACCTCTGGTGGCCTGGCCGCGCTGCCAAAGGTGTTCGCCGAGCGCGACCCGCGACGGGCGCTCCACGGGCTGGCGCACGTGCTCGTCACGTTTTGGGCGAACCACCGACGCGCCCTCCCGCGGCTCTCGGCCGCGATCGTCGATGCCGACATCGCGAAACAACTCCAAGCGCGCATCGAGCGCCGGCGCGGTGGTCTCACGGTGATCGTCGGGCGCTTGGTGGGACCAAACGCGGACCGCGCGCGCACCAACGATCTCGTCGACCTCCTGTTCGCGCTCACGAG
>DATHNL010000089.1:0-3999 GCA_035486035.1 Gemmatimonadaceae bacterium | reverse complement strand
CCAGATCGGACAACTTCAATCTCCAGCGGGCGTCGGGATGGCGCCTGAACGTTCCAGTCCCGGTGCACGGCACGTCAACCAATACGGCGTCCACGGGTCGCACGGCCGGCGCTTGCCCCTCGGCGATAATGACGTGGACGTTGCGGGCCTCGACGCGCTTGATGTTGGCAGTCAGCCGCTGCACGCGTACCGGCGACCGGTCGGCGGCAACAACTAATCCGGCCGTTCGGGTGAGCTCCAACGTTTTCCCACCGGGTGCCGCACACAAATCAACGACCGTCGCCCCAGCCGGCACGCACGCATACTGCGTGACGAGGGTCGAGGCGGGGTCCTGCATGAAGAACAGTCCCTGCCGAAACGCCCCGAGCTCGGTGATTGATGCGGCTGAGCTGATCTGAATGCTGTCGCGAACCAGTGGCGGTTCCTCGACACGCACCCCCGCCGACTCGAGCATGGCCTCCAGCTGCTCACGCACGACACCGTACGGACGGACAACGACGGGAGCCTCGCGGTTGTTGGCGCGCAAAAGCTGACGAGTCTCCTCGGCGCCCCATCGTGCCACCCACCGGGCCACAATCCACCGCGGATGCGAATAGGCAAGCGCCAACGCGTCGAGCGGATCACTCGGAGTCGGAGTCTCGAGGCCCCCAGCCTCGTCGCGTTCACGGTCGAGCCGTCGCAGCACGGCGTTGACGAGCTTACTCGCGCCAAGCCCGTGCCGGCGCTTCGCCAGCTCGACGGTCTGCGCGATCGCGGCGTACGGGGGGACGCTGCCCATGAACAGGAGCTGGTTCGCACCGAGCCGCAGCAAGTCCGCGATATCGGCGTCGAGGCGCGCGAGACCGCCCCTCACGCGCGTCGACAGCAGCGCATCGAGTTGCGAGCGGCGGCGCAGCATTCCGTAGACGAGCTCCTGGGTCCACCGTCGGTCTCTCGCGTCCAGCCGCCCGACCTTATCCTCGAACGCCGGATCGAGCAGCGCCCCAGCGCGCAGCTCGGCGCAGATGTCCGCCGCGGCGACACGCGATTCGGTGACGCCACCAACCGGCGCCCGGACCGCCGAAGGATGCTCGCTCATGTCAGATGTCCTGACGTGGGCGAGGACGGCACCGCAACTTCCCGCTTTGGCATCCGGCCGGCCAAATACGCCAGACGTCCGGCCTGCACGCCGAGCCGCATCGCCTCCGCCATGCTCACGGGGTCCTTGGCGGCTGCTATGCCCGTATTCATGAGGACCCCGTCCACGCCCTGCTCCATCGTGATGCATGCGTCAGACGCTGTTCCTACGCCGGCATCGACGATGATAGGGACAGTCAGCCGATGCTTGATCGTGCGCACGCTATATGGGTTGAGCAGCCCGAGGCCCGATCCAATGGGCGCCGCTAGCGGCATCACTGCCACGGCACCGGCGTCTTCCAGTCGGAGCGCCGTAATCAGATCGTCATTCGTGTACGCCATGACCTGAAACCCTTCGGCCGCGAGGACTTTCGTAGCCTCCACAGTTCCCACAGGATCAGGTAATAGTGTCTCCTGATCTGCGATGACCTCGAGCTTGATCCACTCGTTGAACCCGGCAGCTCTCGCGAGACGCGCGTAGCGCGTAGCGTCATTGACATTCGTGCACCCGGCCGTGTTCGCGAGCAAGAAATACCGCGCCGGATCGAGATGATGCAGAATGCCGGCATCATTCGACCGATCGAGATCGACTCTCCGAACGGCCACCGTCACGACCTCCGCACCCGAGGCCTCAATGGCCCGCATCATGACATCGTTCGACGGGTACTTGCCCGTGCCGACGATGAGCCGGGACCGGAACTCCCGGCCCGCAACGACGAGCGTATCAGTCGTCGGTAGGGTCAACGTAGCCACGGTGTCAGCCTCCGCCGACGAAATGCACGAGCTCCAAGACGTCACCGGCCTCGAGCGCCAAGTTTCCGAACTCGTCCCGCTGGCGCAGGATCGTGCCATTACGCTCAACGACGACCATACGCGCGTCGAGCCCGAGTCCGCCCAGCAGCCCGGCGACTGTCGTGCCCCCCGCGACCGTTCGCGGCGCCCCGTTGACAGTCAGCGCGATCATGCCAAGAAATATAAGTAGTCTCGCGCAGCCCGTGCGCTGTCCGCGGCGTGCCAGATGCCCCGGATAATCGCGACGCCATACGCTCCCGCGCGCTGCAAGGGCTCAACGTCGGACACCTTGACACCGCCGATGGCAATCACGGGCGCTCCGGCGCGTTCCGCGACCGCTCGCACGAATTCCAGACCCCGTGGCCGTTCGGCGGCATGTGTCGGTGTCTCGAACACGTGGCCGGCAATGACCCAATCGCCCTGGGCCGGCGCGGCGCTGTGCACACTCTCCCCAACGAGCAACCCGGGTGCGATGCGCCTCACGTCCGACACGCTGAACGATCTCTGTCCGACCTGCACCCCCCCAGCTCCAGCAGCCAACGCGACGTCGGCACGATCATTGACGACAAGCAGTGCACCGGCACGCGCAGCGTGCGGTGCCAATGAGACTGCAATGTCGTAGAGAAGTCGAGCCGAGGTGTGGTGCCCACGGATGTGCAGCGCCCCGCGCGCCCCGATGGCAGCCAGCACCTCACTCGCCCGTGCCAGAAAGTCGGGCGACCGCAGGATGTCGTCGTCTGTGATGACGTGGAGGACAGGAAGCGCACTCACCCGAGGCGCATACCGACCGCGCTCCCCCGCCCGCGTGCCCACGCCTCGGCGGTCATTCGTGGCTTACCCGCCGGCTGCACGTACGCAATGCAGACCGTTCCCTCACCACACGCCACTGTGAGCCCACCGGCGTCGACGCCCAGGATTTCGCCGGGCGGTCGCTCATGGGCGTGCGCCGCGGCGGCGCCGAATAGCTTGAGCTCCGCCTCGCCATTGGTGGTGAACGCGCCGGGCTTCGGATCATACGCCCGAATGCCACGCGCCACTTGAACAGCCGGCTGCGTCCAATCGACTCGCGAGTGCTCGCGATCGACCTTCGGGGCGTACGTCGCCGCCGCGTCGTCCTGCTGCTGCTCGATCGCGATCCCCAGGTCGACGAGGGTCAGTGCCTCGATCAACGCCAACGCGCCCAGCTCGGCCAACCGGAGCGCGAGCTCCCCGTACGTCTCGTCCTCCGCAACCGGCGTCGCACGCCGCAACAGCATCGGTCCGGCGTCAAGCGCGGGCACCAGCCGCATGATGGTGACTCCCGTCTCAGTGAGCCCCTCCAGGATCGCTGCCTGGATCGGCGCGGCCCCCCGGAGATGCGGCAGCAATGACGCATGGACATTGAACGTTCCGAGTCGCGGTGTATCGATCACCGCCCGCGTCAGGATGCGCCCGTATGCGACGACGATCGATGCGTCGGGCTCCAACGTTTCCAGCGCCTTGATGAACTCTGGAGACTTGGGCTGCTCGGGTTGCAACACCGGGATCCCTTCCTCGAGGGCGATGACCTTGACCGGCGATGGAACGAGCGTCGAGCGCGATCGACCCTGGGGACGGTCGGGTTGAGTGACAACCCCGACGACGTCGTGACCTTCGCCGATGAGCGCGCGCAGGGCGGGCGTCGCGAACTCGGGGGTCCCCCAAAAGACGATCCGCACGACGCTACAGGTTCTCGTCGTCCGGCTTGCCGTTCTCCTCGGGAGTGGAGCGCACGGTGCGAATCAGATCGGGATACGCGCCTTTGAGCTCGTCCCACGTCGCCAGCACAGCCTTCTTTTTGAGGATGCTCAGGTAATCGATGAAGAGCTTCCCGTGTAGATGGTCGATCTCGTGCTGCAAACACCGCGCGAGCAGCTCCGTGGCCTCGACCTCGAACGGCTCACCATCGCGATCGAGCGCCCGCACGATCACGTGCGCGGGTCGCTCGACATCCCCATACACCTCGGGAATCGACAGACACCCTTCCTCGGCCTTCGCCATGCCACCATCGGCTACGAGGATCTCGGGATTGATGAGCACCAGTGGCCGCTCGCGATCGACGTCGACAACGGT
>DATHNL010000088.1:0-4233 GCA_035486035.1 Gemmatimonadaceae bacterium | reverse complement strand
CGGAATTTGCGATCGGCGACTCGATCGTCGAGCTGGCGCGGCGCTCACTCAACTCACGCGATGAGCGGTACTTCCGCGTGCTCAAGCTGCGCGGCAGCGGATATCGGGAGGGACAGCACGCCCTGCGCATCACCGAGGACGGGCTGACGCTCTCGCCGCGACTCGTGTCGCCGACTGTTCCGGAGACGTATGAGCCGCGTTTGGAGCGTGTGTCGACCGGAGTCGACGGGCTCGATGCGATGGTCGGCGGCGGGCTCTGGTCCGGATCGACGACGCTGCTCGTGGGGCCGACCGGGTCAGGGAAGACGACGGTGGCGCTCCAATTCGCGCTCGACGGCGTGCGACGCGGCGAGCCGGCCCTGTACGTGCACTTTCAGGAAAATCCCTCGCAGTTGCGTCGGGCGATCGACGGGCTCGGGATGAACGCCGACCAGGCGATCGCCGCGGGCCTGAGTCTGCGATACGAGTCTCCGGTCGAGCTGCAGATCGACAGCATCATTGTGGACATCTTCGAGCGGATCAAGGGCGGCACGGTGCGACGCGTGGTGGTCGACGCCATCGGCGACCTGGTGACGGCCGCCAGCGACCCGCAGCGGCTGCACGACTATCTGTACGCCCTCGTCCAGCACTTCACCGTGCACAACGTCACCAGCATGCTGACGTTCGAGTCCGACGGCGGCAATTCCAGCGTGATCGACTTTGGGCATCGGTTTTCCTACATCTCGGACAACGTGCTCCTGTTGGGATTGGGTGGAGTGGAACGGACCATGCGAACCATGCGCATCGTGAAGACGCGGAACAGTGACCATGACCCGAATGTGCGCGAGCTCTCGATTCGCGCAGGAGGCGCGCGCATTGTCTGAGCACCACACCGCGCGCCTCTCGGATCCGCGCTTGTCGCAGCTGACCCAACTGAGCCGGGCTTTTTCCAACACCTCGTCGCTCGGCAACCTGCTGCGTCTCGCGGTGGAACAGGCAGCCCAGCTCCTCAGCGCAAAACAAGCCGTGCTCATGCTCGCGGACGACGACGGCATGCTCCGTGTGCGGGCGGCGGTCGGGGTGGCCGACGACGTCGTGGCCCGCTTTCGACAGTCCTTCGACGAGTCGTTGGTCACGCGGCTCCACGGTCTCTTCGGGCACGACGCCGCGGCGGGGTTCATTGGCGTGCCGCTCGTCGTGCAAGGCCGGGTCACGGGGTTGCTGGCGGTGATACGCCCGCGCGCGAGCGAGGTGACGGACGACGATGAGGCACTGTTGTCCGGGTTGGCCGACCAGACGGCGGCGCCGCTCGAGCACGCGCTCCTGGCCGAGCGAATGGAGCGGGTGACGCTGGTGGCCGACAACGTGCGCCTCTACGAAGCGGAGCGCGCCGCCCGGATGGCCGCCGACCGCGCGCGCGCCGAGGCCGAGGCGGCGAACCGCGCGAAGAGCGAGTTCCTGGCGAACATGAGTCATGAGCTCCGCACGCCGCTGCAGGCGATCAGCGGGTACGTCGAGTTGATCGACATGGGGTTGCGCGGGCCGGTCACGGACGAGATTCGCGAGGATCTCCGCCGCATTCGCGCCAGTCAGCGCGTGTTGCTCCGCCTCGTGGAGGATGTGCTCGACGTCGCGAAGCTGGGCACCGGACACGTCGAGGTGGACCTATCGGCCGTTGCGTTGCACGACCTCCTCTCGAGCGCGGAAGCGCACGTCTTCCCGCAGCTCTACGCGAAATCGCTCCGCTACGAGTATCGTGGTTGCGATCCGGCCGTGACGGTGCGAGCGAACCGGGAGCGGCTGCAGCAGATCATTCTCAATCTGCTGAGCAATGCGATCAAGTTCACGGCCGCCGGTGGCGCGATCGTGCTCAGTGTGGAGGCTTCCGCGAGGGCCGTGGTCATCCGGGTCGCGGACAACGGCCGCGGCATACCGGCCGACAAGCTGGACGAGATATTCGAGCCCTTCGTCCGTGTCGAAAGTGGATTTTCGCGGGCCAACGACGGGGCCGGCCTGGGGCTCGCGATCAGTCGGGCGCTGAGCCGGGCGATGGGCGGCGACCTCACGGTCGAGAGTACGCTGGGCCGGGGTTCAACTTTTACGTTGAGCCTGACCCGCTCCTGATACTGGCCAAGCATCAGGAGCGGCCTTACGAACTACGCTCCGCTCGGTGCTGCGAGATTGCCGCATGCAATAATTAGTTGCATGTTCGTCGACGACGCGTTCACGTTCACGTGAAAGTCACCGGTCACCGGCAACTCGGCTTGCAGCGTCGCCGTCGCGGTCGCTGTGCCGTCGTTCTTGACCGTGAGCGGCGGGTAGGCACTGAACGAACCGATCAAGTCACCGTCATTGCCACACTGGCCGCGGTAGACCTCCCACGGATGGACGCCCTTGGGAGCGGCGTTGCTGATGGCGATGGTCGCCAGGCTGCTGCCAGGTCCGTTGCCGCCGAGCGAGGCCGTGCCGTGCATATCGACCGCGCCACTCATGCCGCCAGTCGTCGATAGCGTGCCGTTCCATTGCGTATGCGAGTGGGCGTTCTTGGGATCGATCTGACCGACCTTCTGATGACTGGCGAACGGGTTGCAGGAGCTGGCAATAACCAGCGTCGCGATCGAGGTCGTGATGAGCGCGTAATGTCGAACGTACATAAGCCCTCCAGGGCCAACTTCTTTCGGACAACCACCCCGGCGTGTCAGGTGCCCCGCCGCCGACAACAGTCCGATCGAGCAACAGCGTGCGTGGTGATGCTACATCGCGCCAACCCAGACGACCGACGCGGCCTCGAGGAGCAGCAGATCCTCGAGCTCATGAATCACACCGTTCGAGGCGAGAATGTCGGTGCGTGAGACGAGTGCACCGCCGTAGTAGATGCGCCCCGAGCGCGCGGCCACGGACACCGGCCGACCGTAGAGCGTTCGCGACGTTGAGTTTCTGTATCTGATGACGTCGGCCGCGAAGATCCGGCCTGGCACGACGTGACTGCGCAGTGTGTCGGCCAACTCCTCGGGATCGTTGAGCAGCGTCTCGAGTCGGTACGAGGGGACTCTGGTGAACGCCGCATCGGTCGGTGCGAACAACGTGAACGGTCCCCCACCCCGCAGCGTATCGACCAGTCCCGCGGCTTTGATCGCCCGTATCAGTAACGAGAACCGACCGGCACTGGTCGCCGCGCCGACGATGTCCACTTGCCTGGGTCGCATCTCACGGTTGGTCGATGATGAATATCACGCTCGCAATCGTGAGCGCGCCGATCACGACCCACCACAGGACAAACCCTACGACTTCAGCTCGCGAGTGATGGATGTGTGCGCGGCGCCAGCCGCCTCGGTGTATGCCGCGAGCGATCGTCGGACCCTCGCTCGCGTGGTCACCGACGTGCGAGCGCGGGTTACTGCGCCCCTCAACGGGGTGCCTCACGATTACCGGTGCTGCCATGACCTGCTCCACTGATGTCACACATCACATAGGGCATAATACGAGCCACGTCTACGGCACGGTGACGCCGGGAACAGTCAGGGTGAATGTCGATCCGACGCCGAGCGTGCTCTCGACCGTGAGGTCGCCGCCCATTCCTCGCGCGAGGTCGCGGCTGATGGCGAGGCCGAGCCCGGTCCCTTCGTCCTGCCCCGCCAGGCGCGCGCCAACCTGCACGAACGGCTCGAAGATCGCCTGGAGCTGGTCGGGGGCGATCCCCCGCCCCGTGTCACTCACGGTGAGCTGCACCGGCAGCGCGGCCGTCGGTGGAGCGAGTGGCGGCGCGCTCTCGGTCCGGCGTCGATCGACCGGCGTCGCCGCCAGGTAGACCCGCCCGCCGGGAGCCGTGAACCTGATCGCGTTGGCCAGCAAGTTGAGCAAAATCTGGAGCACTTTGTCCCGATCGGCGTGCATGGAGAGCGTCGATGGACTGGGCACGCGCGCGAGCTCGAGCCGTTGGGCGACGGCGAGCGGCGCAACCATGTATCCAGCCGCGTCGAGGACCTCACTGACGGGCACGTCGGTAATGAGGAAGCGCGCCTGCGATTCTCTGAGCCGCGCGACTCGCAAGACATCGTTGATGAGACCGAGCAGGTGCATGCCGGCCCGTCGTATTCGACTCAAGGCCTCAGTCTGGTCCGCGGACACCGGTCCCTTCGTCCTGCCCCGCCAGGCGCGCGCCAACCTGCACGAACGGCTCGAAGATCGCCTGGAGCTGGTCGGGGGCGATCCCCCGCCCCGTGTCACTCACGGTGAGCTGCACCGGCAGCGCGG
>DATHNL010000087.1:0-16984 GCA_035486035.1 Gemmatimonadaceae bacterium | reverse complement strand
GATCTGCAGTCGTGTCTTGACCGCCCCGTCGTACGCGAACACGAGCGACAGCCCGGGCACGTCGGCGACTTGCGGTCGGAACCCCGCGGCGACGATCGCCTTCGATCGCTCGGCCAACGCGCGCTCGATCTCGGCGGCGTGTTCCAATGCCCTGCTCAATACGGGTCGCGCGGCGACGCGCACCGACTCGTGCGACGCATCGAGCACCGCGACGCCGAGCGGCTCGAGCAATCGCCGCAGCAAGTCGATGTACGCCTCGCCGGCTGTCACACCCGCGTGGTATGCCTGGGCAAGGGCGGCCAACGCATCGGGATACACGGCTGACCCCGTCGCGGTGGCGAGCTGCGCGATCGAAGCGCTGACGTCGCCGACCGGGACCGCGCTCATGATAGTTCCCTCGGGCGCGCTCCCGGGCATTGTCAGCTCCGTCGCGCCGCCCGGCACGGCGATCCAGGTCGATCGCGCTTCGCGCTGGTCGCTGTCGTCGGTCGCGGCCCAGAACACCGGCGCGACAGGGATGCCACAGGCGGCTTCGAGGGCGTCCGCCATAGCCAGCGCGCTGAGCGCCTTCGACCACGTATAAATGGGTCCACCAAAGAACCCGGGCTGCTGCCCGGTCGTGATGACCACACTGGCCCGGTTCAGCCGCACCGCGGCCTCACCACGTGCGTTGATCGCGGGTGCAATCGCCGTGAGCCATTCGTCGCGCAGCGCGATCGACTTGACGCGCTCACGCCACGCCGCAGGCGTGCGTGGTGCGCTCGCATACCATGGGCCGACGATGGGGTCACCCGCGAGCAACGCGCGAGTAAGCGCCGAGCCACCGAGCGGGTTGGTCCGTATGTCAGCGCTTATGGTACGGTTCCCCACGCACGATGGTACCCGCGCGATAGAGCTGCTCGGCGAGCACGAGCCGCGCGAGCTCGTGCGGGAGCGTCCAGGGGGCGAGTGACAGCCGGCTCTTCGCCCGCTCGAGCAGCGTCTCCGGCAACCCGAACGCCCCGCCAATGACGAACGCGAAGTCCTTCGCGCGCTCCCGCGCGGCTTGCAACCACCGCGCGAACTCCTCCGACGACATGCGCGCTCCGTCCTCCGCACAGGCTACGACGTCGACCTCGGCCACAGCGCCGGCGAGGCGCTCCTCTCGCACTTCCCGTACATCGAGCGGCCAATAGCGCGCCGCTCGACCCTCGTAGTCCGCGATCGCCTCGGCCAGCGCCCGGTTGCGAGGCGCGCCGACCGTGGCGATCACGATACGCACCGGCTATGGTCTACGCGTAGATGCCGCGCAGCTTGTGTACGGTCGAGACGCGGCTGATGGCCAGCATGTAGGCCGCGGTACGCATATTGACCTTGTGCTGCCGCGACAGGCTCAAGACGTCCTTGAAGCTGCGCGTCATGATGTCGCGAAGCCGATCGTTCACGGACTCCTCGGACCAGAAATATCCGCCGCGGTCCTGGACCCACTCGAAGTAGGATACCGTGACACCGCCGGCGTTCGCGAGAATGTCAGGGATGACGAACACGCCCTTGTCATCGAGGATCGCATCGGCACCCGCCGTGGTCGGGCCGTTCGCGCCTTCGCAGACGATCTTGGCGCGGATCTTCGACGCGTTCTTGCTCGTGATCACGTTCTCGAGCGCCGCGGGGAGCAGGACGTCGACATCGAGGGTCAGCAGCTCTTCATTCGTGATCTTATCACCCTTCGTGTACCCCTCGAGCGTCTTGTGCTCTTTGACATACCGTACCGCATCGGCGATATCGATCCCCTTGGCATTATGGAATGCTCCGGTCCGATCGCTGATGGCGGTGATGGTACACCCTTCTCGTTGGAGCATCTCCGCCGCGATCGAACCGACGTTCCCGAATCCCTGAATGGCAACCGTCGTTCCCGCGACAGGCATGCCGAGATGCTTCAGCGCTTCTTTGGTGACGATCATACACCCGCGTCCGGTCGCCTCTCGCCGTCCCAGTGATCCACCCATCTCGACGGGCTTACCCGTGACGACGGCCGTGACAGTGTGGCGGACATGCATGGAGTACGTGTCCATGATCCACGCCATCACGCGCTCATTGGTGTTCACGTCTGGCGCGGGCACGTCCGAGTCGGGGCCGAGCGTCGCGATGATACCAGCGGTGTAGCGGCGCGTCAGTCGCTCCAGCTCGCCAACGCTCATTTTGAGCGGATCGCAGATCACGCCGCCCTTCGAGCCACCGAACGGAATGTTGACGACCGCGCACTTCCAGGTCATCCACGCCGCGAGCGCCTTGACCTCTTCGAGCGTGACCTGCAAGTCGAATCGGATGCCGCCCTTCGCGGGTCCGCGCGAGGTGTTGTACAAAACACGAAACCCCGTGTACACCTCGACTTCACCAGTGTCGAGCATCACGGGGACTGAGACGATGATCTGTTTTTCAGGGTTTCGGAGGACTTTATATATCCCGGGTTCGAGATCCAGCAGCTCCGCGGCCCGATCGAACCGGGACATCATGGCTTCGAACGGGTTCTCTTCGTTCAGAAAGCGGTCTTTGTCGCGCTGGACGATCTTATGGGTAGGAAGTCGAAGGTCGGTAGCCATATAATCAGGTTGCAGGAAGGGACGCCAAAACAGCCTCGCGCCCGCGATCGAACTCGACGCGCTGTGAAACATACCATAAGGGCCCCGCTCCGCGAGGCCACTCGCGCTCCAGCTTGACCGCGTCTTTCAGCGTGCAGACGACCGGCGCGCCGGCCGCGGCACGGGCCAACCGGTCGGCATCGGCCCGGGTGAACGCATGATGATCGCGGAATCCATGGGGCACGACACGGGCGCCAGCCGCCCTCAATTGCGCGAAGAAGGCACTCGCATCGCCCACCCCGGCGACGGCGTGGACGGTGCTATCGGCGATCGTCTCTAGCGCCCGCTCCTCGCCACTCAGCGTCCTGAGGTTCCCGAGGACCAGCGCCGCGACCGCCGGCACGTCGCCGAGAAGAGGCAGCGCGCGCGTGACGGCGTCCGCCTGCGACTTGTCGGCGGCCTTCCGCGTGACGATGACCATCGAGGCGCGGCGCAGCGCCGAAAGCGGCTCTCGCCATGGCCCCGCCGGCAGAAGCCGAACGTGCCCATCCCAGGCATCTGCGCTGACCAACACGATATCACATACGCGCGCGATGCGCCGGTGTTGAAACGCGTCGTCGAGCACCGCAACAGTGGCGCCTCGCGCTGCCGCCGTTTGGACACCGGCGACACGATCTGGATTACCGATCACCGGTATGCCAGGCGTCAGCCGCTGATGGACGTCGATCTCATCACCACCGGCATACCCACGAAGCACCACCGCGGGCCTCGCACCCATGGCCTGAAGCTCGCCCGCTATCCATGCCGCGATTGGCGTCTTCCCCGTCCCACCGACGGTCAGGTTCCCGACGCTGATCACGGGGATCGCGGGTTCCCGCGGTCGCACCAGCGTGTCGCGCACCGCGACGCCGCCGCGATACGCGAGCGCCGCGGGCTCGAGCGCAACACGCGCGACGCGCGCGAGAATGCTATCGCTCTGCCAGAGCCACATCGCGAGCACGGAGGCCAAGTGCGTTGAGGGTCGCGCCGAGCGTCGGTGCGAATGCCGCCGCGTCGCGGGCGGTAGGACCGGGGACGGCGATGGACGGCGAGTAGCACACGACGATGCGCGCAAACGGCTTCGGTATCATGAAGCGATCCCAGGTGCCCAAATACCACGCACGATCCGCGGCAACGGCGGCGAGAATCACCGGGATCCCGGTCTCGAACGACGCGATCGCGGGCCCGGGCGAAAACTCATGCGCTGGCCCCCGCGGCCCATCGGGCGTCACGGCCACTGTGCAACCACCCCGCAACGTTCGCACGATCGCGCGCAGTGCCCCAGGCGCGTCGCGCGACGTCGACCCTCGAATCGCGCCATACCCGAACGCCTTCCCGACTCGCGTGATGATCTCCCCATCCCGGTGCGAGCTGACCAGCACGGCCGCCCGCTCGAACTCGTGCTCGACGAGCAGCGCCAACAGGTGCCCGTGCCAAAACGCGTACAGGTTCGGCAACCCTTGAGCGACCCGACTCGCGACCTCTTCCGCGCCCGATCGCTGGATGCGCCAGGTCCAGCCGAGCACGCGTATGAGGACCACGCCGAGGAGGACGATGAGTCTATCGCGCCAGCGAAGGCGCGTGCCGCTCGCAGTCCGGTCCGTCACCCGGCCAGCCTATTCGCCATCTCGGCCACGCGCTCGGCCGCGCCAGGCGTCCCCAGCGCCGCGCGCACCTTCGCCAGCTCGGCCACCTCGGTCGCCCGCACCGCACTCCCTTCCTCCAGCAGCGGGACGAGCGCGTCGGCCATGGCGGCCGGTCGCACGCCATTCTGGATGAACTCCGGCGCGATCCCGCGCCCCGCGACGACGTTCACCATTCCGATGTACGGGATCGTCACGAGGCGTCGTGCGATCTGATACGTCAGCGCGCTGGTCTTGTAGGCGATGACGAGCGGACACCCGGTCACGGCCGCCTCCAGCGTCGTCGTGCCGCTCTTGCACAGCGCCGCGGTCGCCGCGCGCAGCACCGTCATGGACGGCGCCTGCACCACCGGGTACGGGCAGCGCGCCGTATCGATCGTCACGTTTGGCGCGTGGCTCACGATGACTTGCAAGCCAGGAATGCGCCGCTGCGCTTCGCGCGCGGCAGCCACGAAAGGATCGAGGAGGCGCTCGACCTCCTGCGCGCGGCTGCCTGGGAACAGCGCGAGGACAGGCGCACGCACGTCGAGGCCTAGGGTCGCTCTCGCGGTCGCGCGGTCCGGCAGGTCTTTCGCGCGATCCAGCATCGGGTGTCCCACGAACGTCGCGTCGATGCCGTTGTCCCTGAGCAGCTTCTCCTCGAACGGGAGGATCACCGCCGCCTTGGTCACGGTCTTTCTCATGCTCACCATTCGCCGCGCTCTCGAAGCCCAGACTTGCGGCGTGATGAAATAGAGAACGGGCACCCTTCTTTTCGCGGCGAGCGAAGCGAGGCGCAAATTAAATCCGCCGTAGTCGACGCAGATGACCAGAGCGACGCGCCCGGTCGCGAGCCGCGCGTCGAGCCGCCGGAGACGCGCCAGGTGCTGCGGCAAATAGCGAACGATCTCGGCAAACCCCATGACCGCGCGCGAGACGGTATCCTCGATCAACTCGACCCCAGCCTCGCGCATGCGACTGCCTCCGAGGCCGACGAGATGGAGATCGGGTCGCAGCCGCGCCAGCGTGGCGGCGACGGGCGCGGCGTTCAGATCGCCCGACGTCTCGCCGGCCGAAAAGAGAACCTCACGCACGGGTCAGCGCCGGGAGCGTGCGCTCGATCTCACGCACGATCCTGAGCGCGATCGCCAACGCATCCCTCCCGTCCTCGCCGCTCACCGGCACGGGCTGCTCGCCCCGCACCGCGCCGACAAAGCTCTCCAGCTCGAGCTTGAGCGGCTCGGCCTCGGGCGCGGACAGCGGGACCCATTCGACGAATTGCTCGATCGCCTGTGGCGCGGCCGCGAGGCTCGACAAGTCGACGTCCTTTCTCAGGCGATAGAACACGCCGGCGCCGGTGCCGAGGTCGAGCGAGAAATAGCCGCTGGGCTGAAAGATGCGCAACTTTCTCAGCTTCTCGCGCGACACCCGGCTGGCGGTGATGTTGGCGACCGCACCGGTCGAGAAGGTCAGCCGGGCATTCGCGATGTCGACCGAGGACGTCAGCAGCGGAACCCCCACCGCGGCGATATCCTCGACTTTCCCCCGGACCAGCGTCGCGATGAGATCGATGTCATGGATCATGAGATCCAGCACGACCGCCACGTCCGACCCGCGGGGATTGAAGGGCGCCAGCCGATTGCTCTCGACGAATCGCGGATCGTTCACGTACGGCAATGCCGCACGAATCGCCCGGTTGAATCGCTCGACGTGCCCGGTCTGAATCAACGCACCGGCCGAGCGAGCCATATCCAAGAGCTCGTCCGCCTCTTCGACTGTTGTCGTGAGCGGCTTCTCGATGAGCAGATGGCGCCCACGCGAGAGCGCCGCGCGGGCGACCTCGAAATGGGCCGGAGTCGGGACGACGATGGTGAGCGCATCGGCAGCGTCGATCAGACCCGTCACCGACGAAAACGCCGGAACGCCGAGCTCCTTGGTGACGTGCGCCGAGCGTTCGACATCGACGTCGTAGAACCCGACGAATTCGATCCCGTCGAGATCCTTGAGAATCCGAACGTGATGATATCCGAGTGCGCCTGCTCCAACGACTCCGATGCGCGGCAGCGTCACGACGTGATGCCGCGCTGACTCGACGCGCGCATGAACGTTAGAAACTCGACCACTTCCGGCAGCGGCTCGAGCTCGGCCTCGGCCTTCTCCAGCGCCTGCGACATGTTGAGATCGGACCGGAAGAGCAGCCGATACGCGCGCTTGAGCTCCCGCAACGTCTCATCGGAGAAATTCGCTCTCCGGAGCCCGACGGTATTGAGGCCCGAGAGCCGCATCGGATTCCCCACGGCGAGCACGAATGGCGGGACATCCTGCGGCACGCGGGACGATCCACCGATGTAAGCGTGCCGGCCGATGCGGGCGAACTGATGCACCGTGCAGAGACCGGACACCGCCGCCTTGTCCTCGACCGTCACGTGACCGGCAAACTGCGTCCCGTTCGCCAGGATAACGCCATTGCCCACGTGGCAGTCGTGGGCGAGATGCACGTACGACATGATGAGGCATCCGGATCCCACGCTCGTCTTGCCAGACTGCGCCGTCCCACGATTGATCGTCGAATATTCCCGAATCGTGGTGTTCTCACCAATCTCGACGAAGGTCTTTTCCCCACCGAATTTGAGATCCTGAGGATCGCCGCCGAGGATCGACCCGATCCCGACTTTGACGCCCGCGGCCAGCGTGACGTTCTTTTCGAGCACGGCTCGCGCAGCGAGCGTGCACCCATCGCCAATCGCGCAGTGCTCGCCCACGATCGCGAACGGGCCGATCGTGACCCCCTCCCCGATGCGTGCATCATCGTGCACGATCGCGGTCGGATGGATCACTGTTCGCTCCGACGACACGGCGGTCATGCGTCGCGAACCATGGCCGCCATGTCTGCTTCGGCGACTATGTCCCCGTCGACGCGGGCGACCCCTCGCATCTTGCACACGGGCCCACGGATTTGGACCATCTCCAGCTCCATACGCAGTTGGTCACCAGGTTTGACGGGGCGACGCCACTTGACGTTATCGAGCGAGATAAAATAGACAACTTTACGATCATACGGTTCGCCGACCATGCCCATGAGCAACATGCCGCCCGTCTGAGCCATGGCCTCGATGATCAACACCCCGGGCATGATGGGATGCCCCGGGAAATGCCCCTGAAAGAACGGCTCGTTGATCGTGACGTTCTTGATCCCCACGACCCGCTTCCCGTCCTCGATCTCCAAAATGCGGTCGACGAGTAAGAAGGGATAGCGATGCGCCAGCACCTTCATGATCTCTTCGATCGGTATCGTTTTCTTTATTTCTGCCACGCGCACTAGCTCCCGTACCAGAGTGACGGTCCCTCGATGACTCGGCTTCGTGGCGATCACCCGCGCCCGCACGCGCCGGCCGGCGAGCGCGAGATCGCCCACGCAGTCCATGGCCTTGTGTCGCACGAACTCGTCCGGCCACCGCAAGCCCTCGCTCACCACGCGCGTGGCGTCGAGGACCACGGCGTTGGCCATGGATGCGCCCTTGATCAATCCCTTCGCCCGCAATGCGTCGACCTCGTCCACGAACCCGAACGTTCGCGCCGCTGCGAGCTCGCGGCCGAACGCCTCCGGTGTAATCGCGTACGCGCCCGACTGACGCCCGATGACCGGGTGCGGAAAATCGATCGTGACCTCGAGTCGGAGGTCGGACGACGGGTGCGCTTCGTACACAGACTCCCCGTCGATCACTCGCACCGGCTCGGCTAGCTCTAAATAGTCGGCGGCCACCTTCTTCTCCGCTACCCCCGCCTCGGCCAGCGCCGAGAAGAAGGGCGCGGCGCTGCCGTCCATGACCGGAGGCTCGGGGCCATCGACGTCGATCCAGAGATCGTCGATCTGCGCGGCCGCCACGGCCGCGAGCACGTGCTCCACGGTATGGAGCTCGACGCCGTTCTTGCCGAGTTGCGTGCGCCGCTCGGTCAGCTCGGCGTGCTCGATGCGCGCGGGGATCGTTGGCGCGCCCGGCAAGTCCACACGCCGGAATACCACCCCGATCTTGTCCTCGGCCGGCCGAAACGTCAGTCTCGACGGGAGGCCGAGGTGCAGGCCGACGCCCTCGAGCGAAACCGCGCGCTGTATCGTCCGCCGGCGGTCGCTCAGGGCTTCGTCTCCTGCGCGGCGAGCTTCTCCAGCAGCTTCATGTACTTGGGAAGTTGGTGCATGGCGGCGTACGCCCTGAGACTCTCCAGGTGGGGCCTCGCCGGATATCCCGAGTACGTCTGGCCCCCTTCGAGACTCCCCATAGCCCCGGCCTGCCCCCCCAATCGGGCACCGTCACCCATTGTCATGTGGCCGACGATGGCCGACTGCCCGGCCATCACACACCCGTCCCCGAGTCGCGTCGACCCGCCGATCCCCGACTGTCCAAGCAGGAGACACAGCCTGCCCACACGGACGTTATGCGAGATGTGAACGAGATTGTCGATCTTGGTCCCGGCTCCAATCACCGTATCGTCGATACTGCCTCTATCGATGGCCGTATTGGCGCCGATCTCGACGTCGTCCTCGATAAGGCATCGTCCAACATGCGGGATCTTGGCGTGCTCTCCATCGCGGTACACATACCCAAACCCATCGCTACCGATCACCGTGCCACTGTGCACGGCCACGCGCTTCCCGAGGCGTGACCCACTATACAGCGTCACGCGCGGGTACAGCCGGCTGTTCTCGCCGATCTCCACACCCGCACCGACCACGCAGTGCGATCCGATCCACACTCCGGATGCCAATACAGCCCCGTCGCCGATGACGGCATACGGATCGATGGTGACGTCACTCTCGAACCGCACCCCACGCCCGATTTTCGCGGTCGGATCAACCCCTGGTTCACGTTGCGGAGCAACGTAGAACCGAGGAATCAACGTCAGCATGGCGTCGTGCGGGCTCTTGACGAGCACCCGCACCGCCGGCCCCGGAAGCGACGCGAGGTCGGGAGCGACGAGCGTGACGCCGGCGCCCGAGCGTGAGAACTGGGCGCTGTATTTCGAGTTGGCGAAGAAGCTGACGTCCGATCCGGTCGCGCGTTCCAGCGGTGCGATACCGCCGACCGTCGTATCGGGAGCGCCCACCAGCGTGCCCCCGACGACGGCCGCGATCTCCGCTGCGGTCATCACTGCCCGGTCAATTCGTCGGCGGCGACTTTGGCTGCGTAACGCCGGATGGAGTAGGACGCGCACCGGCCGCCGGCTTGGGCGATCCGCCGGAGCTGGCGCCACCGCCGGTCGCGACCGGCATCGACTGGAGCTTCCGGATCACCTGGTCGGTGACGTCGAGATTCTTGTCAAAGGACACGACCGATCCGCCGGCGTTTGGCGAGACGTCGACGATCAACGTGTACCCGTTCTCGGACCGCAGGTCGTCGATGACCCGGTGAATCCGGTCGAGAATCGGCCGCACGAGCTCATTCTGCCGCTCCTGCGCCTTCTGCTCCAGCTGCTGTTGCTGCTGCTGGAAGGCCGCCTGCCTGTCGCGGATCGACTGCTGCCGCGTCGTCTTGTCCGCGGCGCTCAAGGTCGCTTCGTTCTTGCTGTAATCGGCGATGAGCGCGGCCATCGAGTCGCTCATCAGCTTCTCCCGGGCGCGGACGCTGTCCATTTCCTTATTGAACTGCGCCTCGGCCTCGGTGCGGCCGGGGACGGAGCCAAAGATCCGCTGTCCATCGACGAAGGCGATCCGGGTCGATTGTGCCTGCGCCGCCGGGACAGCCACAAGTACGAAACAGGCAGCGAGCCCAATCGCGCCGCCAGTAAGAGTTCGCATGAATACTCCGAGGTTAGAAAATGTTGCCAAGTCTGAAATGTGTCTGCCAGCCTGGTGCCGGCCGGCCCTGCGCATCGAGCTTGTCGAATCCATAGGCCTCGTCGAGCCCCAGTGGCCCGAGCGGGGTAACGATCGAGATCCCAACACCGGCGCCCTTATACAGCCGCGTCGGGTCGAATTCCCGTGGGCCGGCCCACAGGTTGCCGGCATCTAAAAATAAATCGAGGTAGATCGACGAGTTCAACCGTAAGCCCATTTCGGTCGTGGTCGTCAACACCGTATTACCGAATGATGTCGGAGTCGCGTTGAACGTGCTGGTGCCCGTCAGGTACCCCGCCGGGGTGATCGAGAACTCCGGGTACCCGCGGAGCATTTCGCCATACTGCACGCCGCCCAGCGCGAAGGCCTGGCTGTAGAAGAAGGGGCCGGTCGAGCCGAACACGTTCCCGAGCCGGATCTTCTCGCCGAGCACGATTTTGATCGGCGCGGACCCGATCTCGTTGGCCCCGAACACCGCCAGGGTCGAGTACCCTCGGAGCTCCGCCACGACGCGCTGATAGTGCGCGGTCCCCCCGAGCGGTCCGCCATCGAGGTCCAGCGTGATGGTCTGCTCACCGCCGCTCGACGGGAACGGCATGTCGAGGCGCGTGTCGTGGCTCAGCGAGAGGCTGATAACTGAACGGATACAGCCGTGGCATTCGTTCGAGATGGCGCCGAGGAGCGACGTCGTATCGCCGGTATAGCGAATGGACTCCAGTCCGTACGAGGCGAATAACCGGGTCCACGTCGACCCCGGCACCGGGAAGCCGAGCTGGATATTGCCGCCGGTGGTAATGGATTCGCCGAGCGCGCCAATCGTATACCGCGACTGCGAGTGATACGCGGTGAACTGACCAGAAATTCTCGGCCCGAAGAGCTGAGGATCCGTGTACGTGGCGGTCAGGTTGTTGATGTACCGGCCGAACTGCCACTGGATCGATCCTTTCTTGCACTCGCCGAACATGTTCGGCTGGTCCAGTCCGATGAATCCGCCGACGCCCGTCCCCTGGCCGGTCGACGCGCCAAAGTTGACGTTCCCGGTCCGCTTCTCTTTGACGTGGAAGATGAGGTCCACGTCTCCCTGATCGCCCGAGGGCCGGGTATCGGGTGGCGGGATCGGGGTCTCGAAGAACCCGAGGTTGCCGAGGCTCTGATAGCTGCGGATCAGGCGGTCTTGCGAGAAGACGTCACCGGGAATGATCGAGAGCGCGTCCCGGATGCACCCTTCGGTCGTGTAGTCGTTGCCGACGATCTCGATGCGGTTCACGATCGCGGGCGACTTCTCGTCGATGAGCCACTGCAGATTGACGATCGGCTGCGAATCTTTGGAGACGCTCCGGTCCGCGACGGGTCGAATCGATGCGTAGATGTACCCTTCGTTGCTGTACGCCGTGCGGAGCTTCGTCGTCGCGTCGTCCCACCGCGCGCGATTGAACACGTCGCTCGCTATGTTCTTGCGACCCAGGAAGACGTGGGCCAAGCTCTGCGTGAATGTCGGGCCGGTGCGGCGGAACGGGTAATAGCGAGCGATCTCGTCGGACGAGAACCGCCGATTGCCGATGACGTCGAACGAGCCGACGTGATATTGCTTGCCCTCGTTCACGGTCACATCGATCAAGGCCTTCCCGCGCGCGCGGTCGACAATGACCGTGTCGCGAACGACCTGCAGGTCGATATAGCCTTGGCTCGCGTAATGATCGGGGATCCGCTCCGCCAGGTCCGCGGCGAACGCGTCCTCGTCGAACTCGCCCTTGCGCCAGAAGAGAAACCCCTCGGGCTTCGTCTTCATCGCGCTGACGACCTCTTTCGGCGAGAGCCGGTCGGCGCCGTGCACCGCGATACCCGAGACCGCCAGCCGGTGTCCCTCGTCGACCCGGAACGTGAGGTCGATCGCGTTATTCTTGCCGGTCGACGTGTCGACCGTGACCCGTGCCAGATAGTAGCCGCTCGACTCGTACAGCGAATCGATGCGGGTGATGGCTTTGGAGACCAGGCCTGGATCGATCGGCTTGCCGGGCCCCAAGTCGATCTTGTCGCGAACGGACTTCTGGCTCACGCGCTGGGGGCCGACCACCGTCACGTTGCCGAGGACTTGGCGCTCTTTCACAATGACCGCGAGCACCGTCTTGTTGTTCGCCGCGACGGTGCATGAGATTTGCACATCGTCGAACTGGCCGGTGCCGAAAAGTGCCTTGACGCCTTCTTGGAGTTGCCGGGCGTTGAGCGGGGCGCCCGCCAGGATGCCCATCGACGCCCGAATCGTCGGCTCGTCGACCCGGGTATTCCCGGTCACGACGATCGAGTCGGGCTTGGCACAGCGCCCGCCGCCTTCCTGCGCAAAGACGCGCCCACCCGCCGCGAGGGCGAGCAGAACGCCCGCGATATAACGCATGGGCGAGAATATACACGGGAGCGGCCGTAAGGTCCCCTCCGGATTCGGGTTCCCGAGGCCGCTCCCGTGCATATTCTCAGGCTGGGGCCCTGCCGGTCCCCAGCCAGATACTTGGTTGGAAGCACGGGCCCCTGTCGGGGCCCTTTGGACTGCCGGGCGACATCGAACGCACGCGCGCTGAGCAACGGCGCTCGCCGAGCAACTCACCCGCTAGGCAACGCACCCGCTGGGGCAATGCATCCATTGGGCGCCGCATCCGCTGGGCGCCGCATCCACGGACACCGCATCCGAATCCGAGTCGGGCACAAAAAAAGGGGGGCCGCCGTCAGGCGTGCCCCCCCTTTTTCTAACTCAGAACCTACGCCTTGGCGGGCGTCGCTACGCGGAACTCTAGCTTCGTGCCGTCAGCCGAGGCATCGACCTCGATCTCGTCGCCTTTCGCGAACTCGGCCATGAGGATCTTCTCCGAGAGCGGATCCTCGATGAAGCGCTGGATCGCGCGCTTGAGCGGACGAGCGCCGAAGTTCTCGTCGTAGCCGTGCTTGACGAGGAACTCCGAGCCAGCCTGCGTGAGACGCAGGGTGAGCTCCTCTTCTGAGAGTCGCTTCTGCACGTCCTTGAGGAGAATGCCGACGATCTCGCCGATGTTCTCCTTGGTCAGCGGGTGGAACACGATGACATCGTCGAGCCGGTTCAAGAACTCTGGGTTGAACACGTGGTTCAACTCCTCTTTCACCTTCTCGGCGATCCGATCGAACGTCGACTTCTGATCGACCGAGGCGAAGCCGAGTGACTTCCCCTTGGTGATATCCTTGGCCCCGACGTTCGAGGTCATGATCACGACGGTATTCTTGAAGTCGATCACGCGACCATAGTTGTCGGTCAGATGCCCTTCGTCGAGCACCTGCAGCAGGATGTTGAACACATCGGGGTGCGCCTTCTCGATCTCATCGAGCAACACCACGCTGTAGGGCTTGCGGCGAACGGCCTTCGTCAGCGTGCCCGAGTCTTCGTACCCGACGTAGCCCGGAGGCGCGCCGATCAAGCGGGACACGGAGAACTTCTCCATGTACTCGCTCATGTCCACGCGAATGAGCGCCGCGGCGTCCGCAAAGAGGAACCTGGCCAACGCCCGCGCCAACTCGGTCTTTCCGACGCCCGTCGGACCGCAGAAGATGAACGAGCCGATAGGACGATTGGGATCCTTGAGCCCCGCGCGCGACCGGCGAATCGACCGCGCCAGCGCCCGGATCGCCTCTTCCTGCGCCACGACTGACCCGTGGAGCTCCTCCTCCATCCGGAGCAACCGGGTGGTCTCGGCCTCCTGAAGGCGAGTCACCGGAATCCCCGTCCACCGGCTGACGATGAACGAGATCTCCTCCTCGCCGAGGACCGGACGATGCGACTGGCGCCGCTTCTCCCACTCTTCCTGCTTGCGCCGAATCTCGGCCTGCAGCTCCCGCTCTTTATCACGGAGCGCCGCGGCCTTCTCGAAATTCTGATCCCGAACGGCAGCCTCTTTCTCGGCGATATTGGCATCCAACTTCGCCTTGAGCTCGGCCACTTCCGGCGGCGGCACCTGCGCAGCGAGCCGAGCTCGCGCGCCGGCCTCGTCGATCACGTCGATCGCCTTGTCCGGGAGGAACCGGTCCGTGATGTAACGCTCGGACAGCTTCGAAGCCGCGACGAGGGTCGTATCAGGAATGGTCACCCGATGGTGATCTTCGTACTTCTTCCGGAGCCCCTTCAAAATCTCGACCGTCTCCTCGACCGTCGGCGGATCCACGATAACCGTCTGGAAGCGCCGCTCGAGCGCACCGTCTTTCTCGATGTACTTCCGATACTCGTTGAGCGTCGATGCGCCGACGCACTGCAACTCGCCCCTGGCTAGCGCCGGCTTGAGCATGTTGCTCGCGTCAATCGCACCCTCGGCGGCGCCAGCGCCGACAAGAGTGTGAAGCTCATCGATGAACAGAATGATATTTTTGTTCTGCGCGATCTCGTTCATGACGGCCTTGAGCCGCTCTTCGAACTGCCCGCGATATTTCGTCCCGGCGATCACCGCGGCCATGTCCAGTGACAGGACGCGATTATCCCGCAACGACTCAGGGCATTCCGAGTTCGCGATCAGTTGGGCGAGACCTTCCACGATCGCGGTCTTGCCGACGCCCGGCTCGCCGATGAGCACCGGATTGTTCTTCTTGCGGCGCGTCAGCACTTCCATGACCCGCTCGATCTCCTTCGCGCGCCCGATCGTCGGGTCGAGCTGCCCCTCGGCCGCGAGCTGCGTCAGATCGCGGCAGAAGTGGTCGAGCGCCGGCGTCTTCGACTTTTTCTCGCCCTTGGGCTGCGCCGCCTGCGGCGCCGCTCCCGGCTGTGCCGTCGTGGCACCGCCCTGTGGCATCTCAGTGCCGAGCAGTCGCAGCGTCTCGCTCCGAGCCGCTTCGAGGTTGACACCCGCGTCGGTCAGGACCTGCGCGGCGATCCCCTTCTCCTCGCGAACCAGCCCAAGCAGCAGGTGCTCGGTGCCGACGTAGGAGTGATTGAGCTCCCGCGCCTCGCTCATCGCGAGCTCGAGAACCTTCTTCGCCCGCGATGTATAGGGGAGGTCGGGACCGGTGGCTTGCGCCGCCTTTCCCTTCTTGACCGTCTCCTCGATCTTCTGTTGGATCTCGTCGAGATCGACGCTCAGGTTTTGTAAGACCGCGGCAGCGACCCCTTCACCCTCGCGGATCAGGCCGAGCAGAATGTGCTCGGTCCCCACGTATTCGTGGTGCAACCGGGCCGCTTCTTCTCGCGCCATCGCGAGGACCTTCCGGACCCGTTCAGTGAAGTTGTAGCCGTTCATTCGTTACTCCCTCAACGCGCCGATTACTCCGGCGACCCCGCTTCCTTGGCGAGCGTCTCGCGCACGTATCGCGCGCGGGCTTGACTCGCCTCGCTCTCGGTCAGCGCCCGCCCCTCTGCGTGGGCGAGATGCGCCAACTGGCTGAAAATCAGGAGCTTGTTGAGGGTATATACACTGAGACCAGTGATCAGTTTCAGGGACACCGCGAGCCGTACACCGCTCAGATAATTCATCGCCTCGTCGAACGTGAGGCTCCGAGCGTAGCGCAACGTACCGTAGGCGCGCCACACCTTGTCTTCAATAATATAACCGGCATCACGAAGCAAGAGTCGTCTTGCTTCTTCCTCGCTCGCGATGACTTTTTTCACCACATCTTGCAACTGGCCAAGCAGTTCGTCTTCGGATTTGCCCAGCGTCGTCTGATTCGAGATCTGGAAAAAATTGCCGACGACTTCACTGCCCTCGCCGTACAGGCCTCGATACGTGAGGCCCATCTGCTGAAGACTGGCCAGGACTTTCGACATCTCCTTTGTCAACACCAGCCCTGGCAGGTGGATCAAGACCGACGCGCGCATTCCGGTCCCGACGTTGGTCGGGCACGCGGTCAGGAACCCGAACTCCGGGTGGAACGCGAACGCCACCCGGCTTCCCAGCTCCCGATCCAGCTGCTGCACGGCCGCCCAGGCGGTCCTGAGCGCGAATCCCGAGCGCAGCGACTGCAGGCGCAGATGATCCTCTTCATTGATCATGACGCCTACATCGTCGCCGAGAAACAGCGCGGCACCGCTCCGGACCGGATGCTGCGCGTCCAGGCCCGCGAGCTCCTTGCTGACCAGATGCCGCTCGTGGAGCAATAAGCGGTCACTCGACGGGAGCTCGTCCACTCGTACCAGCACGCCCCGCTTGAGGCTCGGGACTTCCCGTACCGCGTCCCGGACCTGCGCCAGTACCCTCAGCCTCTCGCCGTCCCGTGCCCGGCCGGTGAACGCGAAGCCGTCGACGTTCCGGGCGAGCCGGATCCGTGTGGATAACACGACATCCGAGTGCTCGCCTGACGCATCGAGCCAGCTTACGCCGCCGTCCGGCAGCAACGACAGGTCAAGCGCCACCACAACCCCCTGTGCACAGCGCGCTTCGCGCGACCGTGCACGCTATATAACGCAAGCCAGTGGCCACTCGACCCCGGGACACCCGAGACAGTGGCCGAAGGCCCTGTGTCATTCCAGCACCCGTAACCGGTCGCGGATGTCCGCGGCCAGCTCGAACTGCTCGGCCTCAATGGCGCGCTTGAGCTGCGCCCGCAGCTCGCCGACCTGTGTCGCCCGCTCCAATTCGTCCCGCCGCGGCGGGTCGTACGTGCGGCCAGCATGGCGCGCACTCCCGTGAACGCGGCGCAGCAGGTCGCGGAGCGAGGTCTCGAACGCCGCGTAGCAGCGCGGACACCCGAGTCGCCCGGTCGCGCGAAAGTCGCCGAGGGTGGCCGAGCAAAAGTCGCAGCGCGCCTGATCGCGCACGACACCGGCCATAGCGGCTGGCGGCTGATGGAGCTTCTGCAGCAGCAGCCCGATCTGCGGCGCCGGCGTAGGCTCAGGCTGAACGCCGCGCTCGGCCGCGCACTTTTCGCAGAGAAAAATCTCCCGTTTCTCGCCCCCAACCACGGACGTGACGGTGAAGATTCCCTCGCGTTCTTTG
>DATHNL010000086.1:0-5878 GCA_035486035.1 Gemmatimonadaceae bacterium | reverse complement strand
TTTAGCGGCGCTTGGCCTTGGGCGAGACCGACGATAAAAGCTCGCGTGCGTGGGCACGGCTGACGTCGCTCTCGGGGTCGCCACCGAGCATCCGAGCGATCTCATCGACGCGCGTGTCGGCATCGAGCACGGCGATATCGGCTGTGGTCACGCCGCCCTTGGCGCCCTTGCTCACCAGGATGTGATGGTGCGCGCGAGCAGCGATCTGCGGCAGGTGCGTGATCGCGAAGACCTGATGGTGCGCGGCCACGCGGCGCATCGTGTCACCGACCTGAAGGCCGACGCGACCGCCGATGCCCGCGTCGACCTCGTCGAAGACGAGGGTCGGCACGCGATCGGAGCGCGCCATGATCGTCTTGAGCGCGAGCATCACGCGCGAGAGCTCGCCGCCTGAGGCGACACGGGCGAGGGATCGCATATCGTGCCCGACGTTGAGCTGAATGCGGAACTCGACCGACTCGGCGCCCGAGGACGTTGGCTCAGGGCGCGGGAGCAGCTCGGCCTGGAAGCGGCCGTCCGGCATTCCGAGATCGGGGAGAACCGCCTGAACCGCTTCCGAGAGGCGGTCGGACGCTTCGCGGCGGGCCGACGTGAGGCGCGCGGCCGCGGCAGCGAGCTCGGCGACCGCCGTGGCTTCGGCCCGATCGAGGCGCGCGAGGTCGAAGCCTGCCGAGTCGACGAGGTCAAGCTCGGCGCGGGAGCGACGGCCCGTCTCCATCACGTCATCAAGGGACGGGCCGTACTTCTTCATCAGGCGAAAGACGAGGTCGCGGCGACGGGTCGCTTCGGCCAGGCGGTCTGGATCCAGGTCGACTTTTTCTTCGTACGTTTCCAGGGCTCGCGCGAGCTCTTCCAAGGCGTAATAGGCTGAGTCGTAGAGCTCCTGGAGCGGGTCCAGCGACGGGTCGATGCGACGCAGGGACGCGAGGGCACGCTGCAAAGCGCCGAGGCGAGGCAATGCCGCCTCCGGATCGCCATCCAAGGCGGCGGCTGCGCCGCTCGCCAGTTGCTTCAACTCATCCGCATGCGTGAGCCGACGCACCTCATCGTCCAGGCGACCATCTTCGCCCGAGGCCAACTTCGCCGACTCGATCTCTTCTACCACATGCCGCAGGTAATCGGCACGGCGTTCGGCATCGGCACGCCGCGACGACAATTCCGTGCGTTCGCGGCGAACCGAGACGAGTGCGTCGTGACCAGTGGCAACGTGGGATGCCAGCTCGGCGGCGCCCGCGAACGCGTCGAGGATCGAGAGCTGGGCCTCGGCATCGAGGAGCAGGTCCGCTTCGTGCTGGCCATGCAGGTTGACCAGCGAGCGGCCGACGTCAGAGAGAACGGCTGCCGTGACCGTGCTGCCGTTGATCCATGCGCGACCGCGACCGGTGGACGAGATCTCGCGTTTGAGTACGATGCGCGACTCGTCGATGTCGATCCCGCGGGCGTCGAGCAATGCGGCGATCTCCGGACGCTCGGCCACGTCGAATACGCCCTCGACAGTGGCGCGGTCGGCGCCGGTGCGAACGAGGTCCGCGCTGGCGCGGTCACCCAACAACAGGCTGATCGCGCCGACAATGATCGACTTCCCCGCGCCTGTCTCGCCGGACAAGACGTTGAAACCCGGCGCCAGTGGGAGGACCAGCGACTCGATTATCGCGAAGTTCCGGATACGGAGTTCCGTCAGCATCTACGCGTGGGGAACGCTGCCCCAGCCGAGCTTCCGGCGCAGACGCGCGAAGTATGTCGTCCCCGGAAAGCGCACGATCACGACGGAGCGCTCGGCGCGGCGAATGTGCAATGTGTCGCCGGTGGCGAACGTCGTGCCGACCTGGCCGTCGACGGTGACGAGCAGCTCCTCAGGGCCATCCTCGACGTAGATCGCGATCTCGGCCGTCGGCGGAAGGACGAGAGGGCGCAGGGCCAGTGAGTGCGGGGAGACCGGCGTAATCAATATCGAGGGGACATCCGGATGGACGATCGGCCCGCCGGCTGACAAACTGTAGGCCGTGGAGCCGGTCGGGGTCGAGACGATGATGCCGTCCGCCGTGTACGCGCCGACTTCTTCGCCGTTCGAGAAGACCTCGAGCCGCACGACACGCGCGAAGCCGCCCTTGTGGAGCACGACGTCGTTCAGCGCGTACCATTTGCGCCGCTCAGCGTCGTCGAGGTCGTGTGCCCGCGCCTCGAGCGACATGCGCGGCTCGGCGGCGTACTCGTTGCGGGCAAACCGGCGCAGGCCCTCTTCCATCTCATCGAGGCCAATGCTCGTCAGGAAGCCGAGGCGGCCCAGGTTAATGCCGAGGATCGGTACCGGGAGACCCGCCAAGAACCGCGCGCCACGGAGCAGTGTCCCGTCGCCGCCGAGCGTGACCAGGCCGCCGAGGCCCTCGGGGCTCGTGAGGAGCTCGCCGGACCGTGCGACCTCGTGGAGGTCCGGCTCGAAAAACAACTTGAGATCCAACTCGGGCGCCAAACGCAGCAGCGTGCGCAGAACGTCGGGCAGCCGCGCGTACCCGCGGTGCCCGACGACGCCCAGGTTGATCACCCGGCGATAGCCTCGGACTCGTGCAGCGCCCGCACGCGTTCGGCGATGCCGGCCGCGTCGAGGCCGCACAACGCCAACTGCTTCGCGCGCGAGGCTTGCTCGATGAACCGGTCGGGCACGCCGTGCGTGTGCACACGGACAGCCGAGTCGCGCTGGGCGATCACGGCAGACATCATGGCGCCGAACCCGTTCACGATCGTGCCCTCTTCGACAACCAAGAATTGCTTATGGTCCGTCAAGAGAGCGGCGAGCGTCAGTTCATCGTACGGCTTGAGATACCGGCAATTGACGACCGTGACGTTGAGTCCCTCGGCCGCGAGCGTCTCAGCCGCGGCGAGCGACGGGAGTACCATCGTACCGACCGCGAGCACCGCGACATCGGCGCCACGGCGCAGCACCTCCCATGTTCCGTACGGCACCGCTGGAATTTGCGCCATCGGCGGCGGGACATCTGGGGCGCTGTCGCGCGGATAGCGGAAGCAGAACGGGCCGGTGGTGTGCTCCATTCCCGCGCGCAGGAGGGCGAGCATCTCCGTGCCGTTCTTGGGTGCCGTCACCGTCATGCCCGGAATGGCCAGCATGTAGGCGATGTCGTAGAGGCCCATGTGCGTGGGGCCATCTTCACCGACCAGGCCCGCGCGGTCCATCGCGAAGATCACCGGCAGGTGCTGGATCGCGACATCGTGGATCACGTTATCGTAGGCACGCTGCAAGAACGTCGAGTAGATCGCGGCGACCGGGCGAATGCCTCTGGTCGCGAGACCCGCGGAGAACGTGACGGCGTGGCCCTCGGCAATGCCCACATCGAAGAAGCGCTCCGGGAACTTCTTGCCGAAGATCCCCGTGCCCGTGCCCGACGGCATGGCGGCGGTGATCACGGCCAGTTCTGGGCGCTCTTCGCCGAGTGCCGCCAGGCCATTGCCGATCACGGTCGTGTAGTTCGCGTTGCCGCTCGACGTTTTGAGCTGCTTGCCGGTCGCGGGATCATGGCCGGGCGGCAGGGCGTGCCACTTTTCACCATGATCGCCCGCCGGGAAACCCTTCCCTTTTTGCGTGACGACATGGATCAGGCGCGGCGTTTTGAGATCACGCACTGCGGCGAACGTGTCGACCAGCTCGTTCATGTCATGGCCGTCGATTGGGCCGAAATAACGGAAGCCCAATGCTTCGAAGAGCGCGCCCGGGGTAAGAAACACCTTCGCGCTCTCTTCCCATTTGCGAACGAGGGTCGAGACGGCGTGCAATGGGCCTGGGGCGTGGTCTACCGCGGAGCCGATGACCTGGCGGGCCCGGTTATAGAGCGGGTGGCGTTGGACGAAGTTCAAGTACTTTGAGATTGCACCCACGTTCGGCGCGATCGACATCTCATTGTCATTCAGGACGACTATGATGTCGCGGTCTGATGCGCCGGCGTTGTTCAGGCCCTCGTACGAGAGACCTGACGTGAGGGCCCCGTCGCCCAGGATCGCCACCACTTTGAACGACTCGGCGCGGAGGTCACGGCCTACCGCCATGCCGAACGCGGCCGAGATGGCGGTGGCGGCGTGACCGGCGCCGAACGTGTCGTATTCGCTTTCCGTGCGCTTCAGGAAGCCGGAAATGCCATTTTCCTGGCGCAGGGTCTCCATCTGTGCATCACGACCCGTGAGGAGCTTGTGCGGGTAGCCCTGGTGCCCGACGTCCCACACGAGCTGATCGCGCGGGGTGTCGAACACGTAGTGCAATGCCGTCGTGAGCTCCACGACACCGAGCCCCGCGCCGATGTGCCCGCCCGTGCGGGAACATACGTCGATGAGCCGTGCACGCTCCTCGGCCACGAGCGCACGCAGTTCGTCGCGCGTCAGCTTCTTGAGGTCGGCCGGGGAATGGATGCGATTCAGGAGCCCTGTCATAGATGAATGGATAGAGGTCACGATGGTCGACTGACCGAGAACCGGGCGAGCGCGGCCAGGGCGGGCGTCAACAAGTGCTCGCGGTCGAGCGCGTCGCAGGCTTCGTCGACCAGCGCCGTGGCGCGGGCAACGGCGCCTTCGACGCCGAGGAGCGCCGGATAGGTGCTTTTCTGCAACTCGACATCACGGCCGGCGGTTTTTCCCAACTGGTCAGTAGTGGCGGTGACGCCGAGGACGTCGTCGGCGATCTGAAACGCGAGGCCGACGGCGGCGCCGTAGCGATCGAGGGCATCGACGACCCGAGTGGGGCCGAGCGCCGCGATTCCGCCGATGCGAACTGATGCCGTGACGAGGGCACCGGTCTTCGCCCGGTGAATGCGCTCGAGCTGCTCGAGCGACAGAGCCTTGGTCTCGCCCTCGAGATCGAGCAACTGACCGCCGATCATGCCGCCACCTCCAGCCGCACGCATCAATTCACGAAGAATGGTGCCGCACACGGTGTCGGGCAACTCCAAGCGGACCCCGGCCTCCATGGCGCAGCGTGCCGCGAGTGGGACCATCGCCAGGCCGGCGGCCGTGGCGGCGGCCACGCCAAACACGCGATGGACCGTGGGACGACCGCGGCGGAGATCGTCATCGTCCATGCACGGCAAGTCGTCGTGGACGAGCGAGTAGGCGTGCACGACTTCGACCGATGCCGCCAGAGCGCTGGCGTCGCCGCGGCCACCTGCGGCGCGATAGGCGGCCAGCAGGAGGATCGCGCGGATGCGCTTGCCCTCACCCATCAAACTATAACGGATCGCCTCCGCGGCGACCGGCGGGAGATCATCGAGATAGCCCGCGCAGAAGCTGGCCAACGCCGCTTGAATGGCGCGACGGTCTTCGCCGAATGAAACGTCGTCTAGCGCGCCGACCGCGTTACTCATTGCGGAAAGGCTTTAAGGTGAACGTCCCGTCGACCTGCTCGACGAGCTGCGTCACGCGGGACTCGGCGCGCGCGAGCTCCGCCGAGGCGCGGCGGAGGCAAGCCACGCCCTCCTCGAAAAGCTCGAGGGCGCGGTCTAGCGACACACCGGTTCCACCGCCGTCGAGTTCCGCCGCGATGGCTTCGAGGCGCGCGACATCGGCTTCGAAGCTCACGACGCCTCCGCGCGGCGCTTCGCGCCTCTCGTCGCGTCGGCGAGCAGTGGGTCGACTGGGGCAGGTTCGACGCGAGCGGGCATGGTGCCGTCGACGCGAGCGGGCATCGTGCCGTCGACGCGAGCGGGCATCGTGCCGTCGACGCGAGCGGGCATGGTGCCGTCGACGCGAGCGGGCACGGTGCCGTCGACGCGTGAACGGACGGTACCGTCGACTAGCACGAGGTCGAAGGGGCGGCCGGGCGCGAATTGGGCCGCGCTGGTCAGGGCTGGGCCGCCGTCGATGTCGCGCGCGACGGCGTAGC
>DATHNL010000085.1:0-13487 GCA_035486035.1 Gemmatimonadaceae bacterium | reverse complement strand
GCTCGACGTCCCCGTATACCTCGGGGATCGACAGACACCCTTCCTCGGCCTTCGCCAGGCCACCATCGGCGACGAGGATCTCGGGATTGATGAGCACCAGCGGCCGCTCGCGATCGACGTCGACAACGGTCAACCGCTCGGTGCGCCCGATCTGCGGCGCCGCGAGCCCGATGCCGCGAGCCGCGTACATGGTCTCGAACATGTCGTCGATCAGGCGCTGGAGCTCTTCGTCGACCTTTTTCACGGGTGCCGTCTCCTTGCGCAGGATGGGCGACCCGAGGACGTGAATGTCCAGCAGGCTCATGCGGTGCCCCCGGACGCGCCAGTCTTTGCCTCCTGAACCACCGGCTTGATAATACGGGCGATCCGTCCGCGCTCGATCACGAGGCGGGTGTCGCCCGATTTGATCGTGATCCTATCGTCGTCGGCGGGTGCGGTGTCCGACGTGGTCTTGATGTGCACGATCTCGCCGACGATTCCACCCGCGGTGACAATCTCGTCCCCCTTCTTCACGGCGCGGATGGATTGTTCGTGCTTCTTGCGTTGCTGCTGCTGGGGTCTCAGCAAGACGAGATAAAAGATCAGGAAGATCGCCGCATACATGACGAGTTGCGGCGCGATGGGATTTGTGGCGGAGGTCATAGGGCGTGTGCGTAGCGGAACGTACCGGCAACTATCGCGGCTCTGGCGCGCCGGACGAGGGATACCAAGAAATGTACATTGTGCAGGGACAATAGGCGCGGCCCGAGCATCTCGTCGGCCACGAACAGGTGGCGGATGTAGCCGCGCGAAAAGCGCCGGCAGGTCGAGCAGTCGCACTCGGGATCGACGGGACCCTTGTCTTCCCGTAGCTCCGCATTCCGGATGTTGACCCGTCCCGCATGTGTGAACGCGGTGCCGTTCCGTCCCATACGAGTCGGCGCGACGCAATCGAACATGTCGACCCCGCGTGCAATGCCGGCCAGCAGGTCCTCCGGGTAGCCGACCCCCATGAGATAGCGGGGCCTATCGGCTCGCACGGCCTCGTTCATGACATCCAGAACGCCATACATGACCGGCTTCTCCTCCCCCACGGAGAGGCCCCCAATGCCATACCCGTCCCACTCGCCGAGGTCATCCACGGCCCTCACCATTTCCCGTCGCAAGTCGGCGTGTGTTCCGCCTTGCAACACCGGGAAAAGCGTCTGTGTGTCCGACGTTCCGAATGCCGTGCGACACCGGGCTAACCAACGCACGCTCCTCTCAGCCGCCTCGCGCGCTAGCGCGAGGTCGGCGCCACCAGGGACGACGTGATCGAACTGCATGATCACGTCCGCGCCGAGCGTCCGCTCGATCGCGATGACCGACTCGGGCGTGAAGTAGCGCTTGGACCCGTCGATGTGGCTCCGAAACTCGACGCCATTCTCGTCCACGGTCCGCAACGTCTCGAGCGAGAACACCTGAAACCCGCCAGAGTCAGTCAGGATGGGCCGGTTCCATCCCATGAACGCATGCAACCCGCCGAGGCGCTGCACGACCTCCTCGCCGGGCCTCAAATGCAGGTGATACGCATTCGCCAACACCATGCCCGCGTCGACCTCCGCGGGATCAAGCGCCTTGATCGTGCCGAGCGTCCCAACGGGCATGAACACGGGCGTCTCCACGGGCCCATGCGGTGTCTCGAACACGCCGGCGCGCGCCGCCCCATGCGTGGCCTCGATCCGAAACCCGAAGCTCATACAAGGGCCATGGCATCGCCGTACGAGTAGAACCGATACCCTTCGCGTATCGCTACGTCATACGCGTGCATGGTCAACTCGTATCCCGCGAACGCCGCGACGAGCATCAGCAGCGTCGATCGCGGCAGATGAAAATTCGTGATGAGCCGGTCGACCACGCGCCATTGATACGGTGGCCGAATGAACAGCCGCGTCTCTCCGGCGCCGGCCTTTCCCCCGCTGCTCTCCAATGCCCGAGCCGTGGTCGTGCCCACCGCCCACACCGCCGCATATCTCACTTTGCACTGCTGGATCACGTCGGCTGTGTTGGCACTGATCTCGAATCGCTCCTCGTGCATGGGGTGCTCGGCCGGATCGTCCGTCTCGACGGGTTTGAACGTCCCGGCTCCCACGTGCAACACGATCTCCGCCGTATTGAGCTGGCCGAGCAACTCGCTCGTGAAATGCAGCCCGGCCGTCGGCGCCGCCACCGACCCGTCTTGGCGCGCATAAACGGTCTGATATCGCTCGCTATCCGACGCCACGTCTGACCGCGAGATGTACGGTGGCAGCGGGACGTGTCCAAAGCGCTCGAGCGCCGCAGGCGCCGAGAGCTTTGTGATCAATCGCACGATGCGAGTGCGTCGCTCTGTCATCGCCTCGATCTCGACGTCGAGCTCGGGCGCGACGTGCACAACGCGTCCCGGATGCAGCTTGCCGCCAGGCGCCACCATGGCTTCGAATCGATATTCGTCGATCGGTCGCAGCAGGAAGATCTCGGCCGGCGCCCCTGAATCACGATGGCCGAGGAGCCGCGCTCGGATGACCCGAGTCGTATTGACAACGACAAGATCTCGCGGCGCTACCAGAGAGGGGAGGTCGCGAAAATGCCGATGCGTGATCGCTCCGGTCGCGCGCTCGACAACCATGAGCCGACTTGCGTCCCTCGGCTCGACCGGATATTGCGCGATCGCCGACGGCGGAAGCGCATACTCGTAATCTGCCGTGCGAGACCCCTCCGCCGTCAGAACAACTCCGGCTGCGCAGTCGGCGGCGTATACCCGAAGTGCTGATACGCACGCTTGGTCGCGACCCGGCCGCGTGGCGTCCGCTGCAAGAATCCGTTCTGCACGAGAAACGGCTCGTACACTTCCTCGATGGTCTCGGCGTCCTCGCCGACGGCCGCGGCGACCGTCCCGAGTCCCACGGGCCCGCCATCGAACTTGTCGATGATGGCCTTGAGGATGCGCGCATCCATGTCGTCCAGCCCCATCTGATCGACGTCGAGCATCGCCAGCGCCTGCGCCGCGACACTCTCGCTGATGCGCCCTTGCGCCCGCATCTGCGCGAAGTCCCGCACCCGCCGCAACAACCGATTCGCCACGCGCGGTGTGCCTCGCGACCGCCGCGCGATCTCATGCGTCCCGGCGGCGTCAATTGGCACGCCAAGCACCTCGGCCGTCCGTCTCACGATCTGCTCGAGATCCGAGTCGGGATAATAATTGAGCCGTAGCTCGATGCCGAATCGCGCTTTGAGCGGCGCGGTAATCATCCCGAGCCGCGTCGTCGCGCCAACGAGCGTGAACCGCTCGATCGGCATCGTGATGGTGTTCGCCTTGGGTCCTTCCGATAGGCGAATCTCGATCTTGTAATCCTCCATCGCCGGATACAGAAACTCTTCGATAACCGGCCGGAGGCGATGGATCTCGTCGATGAAGAGGACGTCCCCTCGTCTCAAATTCGTCAGAGTGCCAACCAAGTCCCCTGGCTTCTCCAACGAGGGCCCGGATTTCTGATGAATATTCGCGCCGAGCTCCCGTGCAATAAGCTCCGCCAGCGTGGTCTTGCCGAGTCCAGGCGGGCCAAAGAAGAGGGTATGATCGAGCGGCTCACGCCGCGCGAGCGCCGCGTCGATACCAATCTGCAGGGTGTCTTTGACCTTCTGCTGCCCGATAAACTCCGACAACCGCTGCGGCCTGAGCGACAGCTCGACGGGTCCTTCTTCCGCGAGCTCTTCGGGAGTCGTGATCTCGGGCCTAGCCATGCACTCGAATATAAGCCGAAGAGTCTGGTGGAGGCTGACGGCGCCAGCGACGGTGGTGCCAGAAATATTGTTCCGGGTATTGGCGAATCACGCGCTCGAGCGCGGCCGTGAAGCTGGCGACGACGGTGTCGACGTCCCGGTCCCGGTCCCCGGTGTCTGGGACTGGGATGCCCTCGATGTGCATGCGAAATCGGCCGCTCGGCAGCCGCATGGCCGCCATGGCTGCGACGGGCGCGCCGAGCCGCTTGGCGAAGACAGCCGGGCCGCGCGGGGTCTTCGCCGGGCGCCCGAAGAATGGCACGAACGTCGAGGCCAAGCCTTTCACGCCCTGATCGGCGAGAAACGCAACCAGCCGCCCATCGCGCAACGACCGCGCCGTACGCCGCACCGCCTCGTGGTCGTGCACGACCACCATGCCCATGTCCGCACGCGTGCGCGTGATATACTCATCGAACAGCGGATTCGCCTGCTTGCGCGCGATCGCGTCGATCGGAATGCCGCGCGCGGCGAAGTAGGCGCCGCCGAGCTCCCAGTTTCCGACGTGGCCGGTCACGGCGATGATGCCTCGTCCCGCGGCCATCGCCTGCTCGACCCAGTCCCAGTTATCGACTTGCTCAAAGAGATCGACGAGACCCTGACGGCCGAGTCGTGGCGCCAGGGCGATCTCGGCGGCGTTGCGGCCCAGGTGCCGGTACGCAGCCCGCGCGGTCCGCTCGACGTCCGATTGAGTCATCTCCGGGAATGCCGCGGCGATCTGTTGCTCGACGACCGCGCGGCGGATGCCGAGTGGGCGGTATCCGAGGCCGCCGATCCACGCACCAAACGCACCGGCGCGCGGCCAGCTCAGCGTCTCGATCGCGCGGACCGCGCCGCGCAGCGCGTAGAACTCGGCCGCCTGCGCGAGCGTGGTCATGCGCAGACCTCGTCGACGAAGGCGATCGTCTCGGCGGCAACGCGGTCCCAGTTGTAGTACGACTCGACGGCGCCGCGCGCCGCGCGGGCAAAAGACTCGCGGAGCGCGCGGTCGTCGAGCAAGCGGCGAATGGCGGCGGCGGCGGCCGCGACATCGGTCGGGGGCACAAGCAGCCCAGTTTCACCATCGCGCACCGCCGACGAGACTCCGCCCGAGTTGCCGGCGACGCTCGGCGTGCCACTCGACGCGGCTTCGACGAACGAGATCCCGAACCCCTCGGCTTGCAATCCCTCTTCTCTCGACAAGCCTACGTAGATGTCTGCTGTCGCATAGGCCTCGGCAATCTCGTCATCGGAGAGCGCACCTGTGAAGAGTACGCGATCTGCGACGCCCACTTCGCGAGCGATCGCTTCCAGACGCTCCCGGTCGGGTCCCTCGCCCACAATCACGTACCGGAGATCAGGCGACGAGGACGCCAGAGCCTTGATCGCGATATCCTGACCTTTGTGAGGAACGAGACGAGCGACCGTCAGCATGAGCGGAGAGTCGCCGAGCGCGAAGCGCCGGCGTATAAGCCCGGTATCGCGGCCGGGTCGGAAAAACGCGGGATCCGTACCGAGATCGATGGCAGCAACCGGAGGCGGTCGCGTGATGCCCGCCTCGCGCATGACCGCCCGCGCTAACTCGGCGCTCCAGCGCGAGATCGCGATGACGCCGCGACTGTCGTCGAGAATGCGCCGCAGTGTCCAGCGCTTGAGCGGGTTCGCCGAGATCTTGCGGCGCTCTTTGAGCAGGTCCAAGCCGTAGACGTAGACCACGTACGGGCGCCGCATAGACCAGACTGGATAACCGGCAGGGCGAATATTGCCGCAGTGCAAGATGCCCGTGCGTGGGAGCGCTCGCGCCCAGCGAATCTGGTTCGCGACTCGCTTAGCGCCAGTGAGCGTGAATGGCTGACGCGAGATGGGATACCGCTCGGCCGCGTCGAACGTCGAGGCAGCCGGGTGAGAGACGGTCGAGACGAGAACGCCGCCGGCGTGAGCCAAGCGGCGGCAGCGCTCCACGTTCACCCGCGCGATACCACCCAAGTCGGGTCCGTAATCCTGCGTGACGAACACATGCCGCTCGCTCATTTCCAGCGGCTGCGATCGCGTGCTTCGTCCGCCGCGCGTTGCACCGCATCGAGCATCATGCGCTCGGTATATTCGCGCGCGACACGAGCGCGCCCCGCGCTCCCCATCGCCGCCCGCTGCTCGTCCTGCGACAGGAGCTCGGCGATCGTGGCCGCCGTCGCGGGGGTATCGCTGGGCGGCAGGATGATGCCGCTGATGCCATCGGCCACGTAGCGACTCGCGACGGTGCCCCGGTCCACGAGCACCGGGACCCGCATCGCCATGAAGTCGAGGACACCATAGACAGCAGTATCGTCGCTCGCCACCACCCACCCCAAATCCGCGGCCCGCAACACGGCAAGATCGTCGTCCCGCGCCACGAGATGAGTGACCGCGTGGCCAATGTCGAGCGCCGCGGCTTGCATGCGCAAATCTTCGTGATCGGCGCCCGGACCGAAGAGGAGGAGATGCAGCTCCGGGTGCCGCGGCGCGAGCATGCCCATGGTACGCAGTACGGTTGCCGCGCGCTGCTTGCCGCCCGCATCGTAGACGCAGACGATCAACCGCGGCGATGGCGCGCCGTTGTGCAAGTTGAGTGACGCCGGGCGAAGCTCATCATATCGCGCGGGATCGATGCCGAGCTCGGCGACCAGCGCGCCGCGGACGCGCGGCAACGGCGGCGCGGCTTGGGCCTCATTCGGCGTCGTGAAGAGAAGGCCGGTCGACGCCATGCGCGACGCGAATCGGGTCGCGCGATCGGCGATCAGATGATCGCCGGCGGGCGTGCGTCGGATGATGCCGCCGCGGCCGGCCAGTCGAGCGGCGCCCGCGACCGCCAGATGCTCGCGATCAGAGTGCACGAACACGGTCTCGACGAAGCGTTCGAGAAAGATGTGGTGCATGCGCCAGCTCTCGAGCGCGACGCTCCCACCCGGATCGAACGGGATGACTTCGCATCCCTCGGCCGCCACTCTGGCCTCGACGGCGCCGCCCGGTGGGCAGACATAGGTGACTTGGTACCCCCGATCGGCGAGGCCGCGCGCGGAGGACGCGAACATACGTGCGCTCCCGGTCCAGACCGGGGACGAGTAGTAGAAGAGGACGCGCACCGTTCGCTAGAGCGCGCCGGCCGCCTCGACGCCTTCCCGCATGGGGTCGCGCTCCTGCGCGGCGTGCAGCCGGTAGTACGCGCCCCGCGCGGACAGGAGCACATCGTGCGTGCCGCGCTCGACGACTCGTCCGCGTTCCAGCACCAGGATCAGATCGGCGTGGCGCACCGTCGAGAGGCGGTGCGCGATGACGAACACCGTGCGGCCCGCGAGGAGCCGGTCGATCGCCTCCTGCACGAGGCGCTCGGATTCGGTATCGAGAGCCGACGTGGCTTCATCCAGGATCAAAATGGGCGGATCAACTAACAACGCCCGAGCAATCGCAATGCGTTGTCTCTGACCACCCGACAGCCTCGTTCCGCGCTCGCCCAGCACCGTTTGATAGCCATGTTCTAACTCGGTGATAAACCCGTGGGCGTTCGCCGCGCGCGCCGCGGCCATGATCTGGTCATCGCTGTAGGCGCCTTCGGCACCATACGCGATATTGTTTTTGACGGTGTCGTTGAACAACACCGTATCTTGGCTCACGATTCCGGTGAGCTCACGCAAGGAGCGCAGGGTGATCTCGCTTGCGTCAACGCCATCCAAGAGAATGCGGCCTGCGGTGGGCGAATAAAATCGCGGGATCAAGTCCACCAGCGTGCTTTTGCCTGCACCACTCGGCCCGACCAGCGCGACCACATCCCCCTTCCGGGCCACGAACGAGACATCGGTGAGAACCGGGTCATCCTGCGAGTAAGCGAACGAGACATGGTCGAAGACGACGCTCTCGCGAAGGCCATCGACCGTGCGTGTGCCGCGATCGAGAACGGTTTCCGGCGTTTCGTCGAGAATGCTGAACACCCGGTCGGCAGCCGCCGACGAGGTCGTAGCGGTTGCCCAGAGCTGCGTGAGCTGCTTGAGCGGTTGCAGCAGCCGCATGACGACCGACAGAAAGACGATGAGCTGCGATGCCTGCAAGGTCCCAGCGACCAGGACTTGCCGGGCGCCGATCCAGAGGAGGCCGACGGCAACGGCGGTGCCGAGCGTCTCGGTGATCGGCTGCGAGAGCAGCGCGTGGTTGGTCAGTTTGACCATCTCGCGCGAATACCGCGTACTGGCCTCCACGAACCGCCGTTCTTCGTACGGCTCGGCGCCGAATGATTTGACGAGGCGCATGCCGCTCACCGACTCCTGCACGACGCTCATCATCTCGCCGTAGTCGTTGCGCGTCCGGCGCGCGCCCTTGCGGAGGCGGCGGAGGAGTGGCTGCAACGCGCCGATGATCGCCGGAGCGACGACGAGCGCCAGCAACGTCAGGTGCGCCGAGATGGCGAACAGGAAGCAGATGTAGGCGATGATCAGCGAGGAGTTCTGCAACCCCTGCGTGACGATCTGCGTGATCAGCGCTTTGGTGAGATCGGTGTCGGTCAGGACCTTGGTGAGGATCTGACCGGCGCGGGTGCGCGTGAAGTAGCGCAGCGGGAGGCGCTGCAGGTGCGCATAGACCGCGTTCCGCATGTCGCGCACCACGTACTCTTGGAGCTGCGCGCCGAGGGTCCCGCCGCGCCAGGCGAACACGTTCTTGAGCGCGACGGTGGCGACGATAATCAGGATGACGATCTCGAGCGACCGCATCTTGTCGGTCGGATCGAGCAGCGTGCCGATCGTCACGCCCAGGATCTTGGAGAGCCAGCCACTATTGGGCGGCAACAGCGTCTTGAGCCCGAACAGCGCGTTCAAGAACGGGATCAAGAGCGCGAACGCGTAGGCGTCGAGCACCGCCGCCGCCATGCTGCACGCCACGGCCGACGCCATGCGCCAGGCGTGCGGCCGGAGGAAGCTCAGGAGGCGGCGGTTGACTGCTTTCACCGTCGCGGCGTCAGCAGCGCGACGGGGAGAATCACTTCTTCGGGCGTGACGCCCCCGTGCAAGAATGAGCCGCGATACCGGCTCTGATATTCCCTGAGCTTTGTCGGATACACAAAGAAGGTATCCCCCGCGGCAAGCAACGTATTCGCTCCCAATCCTCTCCTTGGCAGTCGCAACGCATCGGCATTTGGGAACAGCAAAGCATGCTCCGCGTGCTCGGCCCGCACGTCCTCTCCGAACTTATATCTCAAATTCGCCGTCGCATCGCGCTTCGCGTACACCGTCGCCGGCGTCTGGCAATGGATCGAGCCGTGGTCGCTCGTCAGCAACACAGAGATTTTTCTTCGTGCCGCCTCTTTCAACACGGAGAACAGCGCCGACCGCTGGAACCATTGGCGCGTGAGCTGCCGCAGCGCGATTTCGTCGCGCGCCACTTCGTACAAGATGGCGGATTCGCTGCGGCCGTGAGTCAGCAAGTCGACGAAGTTAAATACAAATGCACTGACGCCTTCCGGCGCGATGGCCGCATTGACGCGGCGATCCAGCTCATCCGAGTCGACGGCCGTGGAGATCTTCTGGTAACGCACCGGGACGGAGCGGCCCAACTCTTTGAGATTCGCTTCCAGGAGGTCCCGCTCGTGGGCGTTGAGAGACTCGTCTTCCCGATCGCCCGGGCCCCACCAATCGGGAAACCGCGCCGCGATCTCGCCCGGAAAGAGACCACTGAATAGTGCGTTGCGGGAGTACGGCGTCGCGGTGGGCAGGACCGCGAAATGATAGTTGACTTCGACGTCGAACAACGGCGCGAGCAATGGTGCCAAGACCAGCCATTGGTCGAGCCGCAAGCAGTCGATGACGACGAACACCGCGGCCTTCTCGCGCGACAAGATCGGCGTCAGAAACTCGCTGATCACGTCCACCGAGAGCGGCGGCCGATCGCCTTCGAGATTGCGGAGCCAACCCGGATAGGCCTCCATCATGAACGCCGCGAACTCGCGGTGCATGTCGGCGTACAGACCGTGCAGCGACTCGTAGAGGCCCGTCTCCCCGGCAGCAGCCAGATCGACGTCCCAAGACATCAACTCGCTGTACCGCGCGATCCACCCGCGCCAGTCGAGCGGGCGCGCTCGCTCGAGCTCGATCGACCGGAATCGCTCGACGAACCGCCGGGCCAGCGCTTGCTGGCGGATCCGCGGACCCTCCAGAATGCGGCGAACGACGGTCAGGACCTGCCGCGGGTTGATCGGCTTGATCAAATAGTCACGAATGTTGGCGCCGATCGCCTCGTTCAGCGTCGCGTCTTCCTCGCTTTTCGTGACCATGACGACCGGCAACGCCGGACTGATCGCCTGCAGCTCGCGGTAGACCTCGAGTCCGCGTTTCCCAGGCATCTGTTCATCGAGCAGAACGATGTCGAACGGCCGGCGGCGGAGGAGCTCGACGGCGTCGTCCGCGTTCGTTGCGGCCTCGACGTCGTAGCCGCTCTCCCGAAGGAAAATCCGGTGGGATTCCAGGAGTTCGGCCTCGTCATCGACCCACAAAACGGCCTTGGGACTCGGTGCCATCGTACTGCGCAATGTACCCGCACGCCGTACATTCGTCATGTGTTCTCGCTGAGCACTCATTCGCGACCACCTTATGCTGTCCGAGAGACGCCGTTTCGGTTTCCGGCGTTAGCCGCGCTCGCCGGCCGTGGACAGATCGGCGGCGATCGCGAAGTCGCGCTGGCCGCGTTTACGACCGCGCGATTGGTGAACGGTTTGCTACCCCCGAACGCCTTGCCGGCTCCAGCGCGCGCGGCGCGCGCGACCGCGGCTCGTCAGTGGTTGTCAGCTCTGGCGTTGCCGCAGACGGTTCGGACGCCGTTTACGCGACTTGCCGATGCCACCGGCGCGAATACGGTCGACGTGCGGGTGGCCCTCCGTGCCGTGATCGACACGGCGGGGCCGATGCTCGATGCGCCCTGCCGGGCTGAGCTGGAGCGGCTGTTCAGCGAGCTAGAACCGTAGCGCCAATCGCGACCACTGCGTCGACGAGCGCATCCAGATCTTCGCGGCGTGTACGGTGATTGGTGATGGCGCAACGGATCGCATACCGGCCGGCCACTTTCGTCCCTGACGGCACTGCCACTCCAGTCTCTTGGAGCCGGAGCAGGATCTCTTCGTTGACCGCGTCGTCGCCAGGCGTGTAGCGAAAGCACACGACATTGAGCGCGACCGGCGCGAGGCGTTCGAGCAGTAGCTCGGCATCGATGCGTTTGGCCAGATAGCGCGCTTGCTCTACGTTCTCCTCGATCATCCGTGCGAGCGCATCAGTACCATGGGCCTTGAAGGACATCCAGACTTTGAGCGCCTTGAATCCGCGCGTGAGCTCGATGCCGCGCTCGGCAAATGGCAGGCCGCCAGCGATCACGCCTCGCGTTGTCGGCGCCAAGTAATTCGCACTGGTCGCAAACGTCGAACGGACTCGCTCGGCGTCACGCACCAATACACACGCGCACTCGAACGGGAGATAGCCCCATTTGTGCAGATCAAATCCCACAGAATCCGCTCTCTCTAGTCCCGCGACCAGTGGCTTGAGCGTTTTCGAGAGTGACGCCAACGCACCAAAGGCGCCATCGACATGGAACCACACGCCTTCTTCGCGGGCGATATCAGCCATCGCATTGAGATCATCGATTGCACCCGTGTTCACCGTCCCAGCCGTGGCGATGATCGCGAATGGGCGCTCAGCGCTTACCGCGCGACGCAGCGCGTCGAGATCAATGGCATCGGTGGGACCGACTGCGATTTCTTTAAACGACAGCTTGAGCAACTTGACGGTTTTCTTCGCCCAGCTGTGCGTCTCCGTCGAGCCATAGCAGATGGTGCTCGAGGACGAGTGCTGCGCGACAGCGAGGGCGAGCAGGTTCGCCATCGACCCGCCGGAGACGAACAACCCGCTCGCGTCACTTGGAAAGCCGAGGAGCTCGGCCAACCAGTTGATCACTCGTTGTTCGACCAAAGCGGGCGCTTGATCAAAACCCGCCATGTGCGGATTGATGCCCGCGGCGAGCATGTCGGCCATCATGCCCAGCGGAGTGCCGTTGCCCTGGACCCAGCCCCAAAAGCGAGGGTGCAAGTTCCCATTCGTGTACGGCATGACGTTGGCGACAAAGTCTTCGTACACGTCTGCATCGCCCTGACCGGTCCGTGGGACGGGTTCCGTGCTGAGTATGCGCCGCACCTCGGCCGGCATGGGCCGCCACGCGGGTTGCGCGTTGAGGGTCGAGAGATGATCGAGCATGTCGTCCACCATGCGGTGAGCAAGCGCCCGAAATTCCCCCCAGTCAACGGGATCGAATGACATGAACGACGCCTGGCCCGTAGGTGATGATCAGCCGGGACACGCCATAGATGGCGAGGAGAAACAACATCATGAACAATAGATCGAGCATCATGATGAGCACGAGTGCAACGGCCAGGAGCCCGACTATGAGCACAAGAAATGGCCCGAGCAGCGCCGTCATCAGCATGGCGCCGACGAGCGAGGGCTTGCGCGTCGTATCCGCGATGCGCGCCCCCATGGCGCGTAGCGCTTTGAGCCGCCGCTCGGCGCTCACGTTCATAGACCGGGAGAGCGCGGTCACGCTCGAGGAGTCGTCGCCGGTGGATGACCCCCACCAGGCCGCGAACAAGTGGGAGACCGGCCCGGCCTTCGGAACCGCAACCGGATAGTGGCGCAACCGCTCGACCGCGGAGGCCAACCCATCCGGGTTCCGCGTCAGCTGCACAGCCGTCGCATCGGCGAGGAGTTGACGACGCTTCCACATCGCGCCGATCAGTTGACCCACAAACAGTCCGCTCGACAAGCCGACAATCATGTCGATGGACATCGCCGACCATTGAATCGGAAGCGTGATGAGCGTGAGGCAGCCGCTGTTGCGGTGGCGGCTCGTGAATCGGTCGATGTCTTCGCTCGAATCAGCGGCTCGGGCGAGTGACGTCATGACCGCGTCCTGCTCCGATGCACCGTGCGGCAGAATCGCCAGACGCACGAACCGGAACAGAATGCGCCAAGCACGGAATCCGAACAGCGCATTGAGCAGCAGACTCACCACTCCCATCGTCTGATAGATCGACAGGATGATGAGCGCGATCTTGAGATCGCCGTTGCCGACCGCGCCAATCAATCGGCCGATGATCGCCTGCGTCTCGTCCCGACCCAATCCATCCAAGAGCGGTCGCGTGACGACGATCGTCGCGTCAGTGATCGACCAGCCCACGGCGGCGGCATTGGTCGCACCGCCCGCGGCCGCCGCGTCGAGGAGCATGACGCGCGGTGGCGGAACACCCGCGGCAATCGCCATCTCCTCGACGAGATTCATGAGCTGTCGCTCTTCGAAGTCGTTGAGGTTCGGATCCCGTGCTCCGAGCGTCAACAGGACTCCGCCGACTCCGGCCCGACGGAACACCACGCGGATCATGGCCCAAAAGCCGAGGAGCAGAATCGCTCCCGGAACCACCAGGATCGTCGAGACGATCAGGAGCTCTCGGGGTGGTACGACGACGTGCGTGCCGCCGAGGAAGGCCAGGACGTGAGGGAACAGCAGCGGCACATCGTGAAGCTGCGCCAGCCAACGCGCATTCGTCACTTCGCCCACGAGGAGCGCCACGGCGTAGAGCAATGGCGTGATCAGAATGCTGAGCGGCAGGCCCGTCAGGAAAACCGCCGCGATCGCCGCCGCCGAGAAACGCCAACTGGCACGCCGGTGCCGGCGCT